>CAYRSA010000004.1:0-129789 GCA_964426845.1 uncultured Candidatus Saccharibacteria bacterium
TGATGGTAATACCGCGTTCGCGCTCCTGGTCACCAGAATCCATAATAAGGTCCTGGGTCATCTCAGCCTGGTTGTCGCGGAAAGTCTGAGATTGCTTTAACAGCCCATCGACTAAGGTAGTTTTACCGTGGTCAACATGAGCAATAATTGCAACATTTCGAATTTTACTGGGATCTTGGGTCATTGATTAAAAAAACGCCTTTAGACAGGCGTACCTTCTCGCTAATTATAGCATAAGCGAACGTCTAAGGCAATCATATCATCAACTAGCCTAATGGGCGGGAATCTGCTACAATCCCCTCTGTTGTTGGGGATTAGCCAAGCGGTAAGGCAGCGGATTCTGGTTCCGCGATCGGGGGTTCGAATCCCTCATCCCCAGCCAAGAAAATTATTCAATTGTTTTCGTGAAGTGTTTGATTTATCGCCTTCAGAGCTCGAGCCGATTTAGCTCGTTGAAAATCTTGATCAGAGATGGTATTCGGTACATCGGGCTCACCTTCGTACCGCAATTTGGCAATTAAGGCCGACCTAATATAGGCACTCCGTGTCTGGAACGACTGCTTCGCGGCAATGTCAATTTTTTTGACCAGCTGGTCGGGTATGGCAATGTTTACCCTCATTATCACGTCCTCCAGTTTTGATACACTCTATACACAATAAGTGTATCATTTTTATAAACACCGAAAAGGGGGTGTGTCAGCAACGCCAGAAAGTCCCTCAATCAATCGTCGATGTAGGATGGGTGGATAACAGCCCTAAAAAAGAGTCTCGACCGTGCTATATTAGACATAAGCATTATGCAATTAACAAACCATCTAGCCAAAGTCCGCTGGGTAATACTAGTCACCATCTTGGTGACCAACATCTGGGCGGTGCACAATCCGGCTCTGTCTTTCTTAATATTCTTGCTTCCACCGGTCTGGGCCCTGTTACATTCATTAGAACTGTTCGGCAAAAAGCATACCGCCGTCATCTTTAGCATTATCATCTTGGTCTCTTTCGCGGCTGAATACATAGGGGTACACACCGGCCAGCTCTTTGGACCCTACTTCTATAACCCCGACCACGCCGTTAACGGCTTTCTCTGGGGCGGAGTCCCACCACTCGTCACCTTTAGCTATATCTCCATCGGCTATGCCAGCTATATGGTAGCTCGAATTATCCTCGGCTTTCCCGGCAAGATTAAGGGACCAGCCATCGTGGGAATCCCCATCCTGGCTTCAATGCTAACTACTATGTGGGACATGAGCTTTGACCCCATCGCCTCCTATGTCCGCAAGATTTACACCTGGTACGAAGGCGGAGCCTACTTCGGGGTGCCCTTCCGTAACTTCACTGGCTGGTTCTTGGAAAGCCTGGTCTTCTTCGGCCTGATTACCCTATACCTGCAAACTATACCGAAAGTTAAAGACTTTATGAAAAAACCCAGCTCAATTTTCCTGGCTGAAGCCGTCTTTCTGATGGCCGCCAACGCTTTCGGCACCATCGTCAAAGAGTTCAACGACCCAACCTATGTCCAGCAATCTATGGCCCTAATCGCATTGTTCGGCCTGGGTATTCCTGTGGTAATCGCCTCTTTCAAACTGCTTCAGAAGAAGTAAGCATTGTTGTAAATAAAGCATAAGCGTACAATATAACCATCATGAAAAAACTCAAACTCAATCAAGACGGCTCACACGTTCTAGCCGTCGTCTTAGTCTTCGTAGTCATAATAGTAGTTGGAGCCGTCGGCTGGATGGTCCTTGGCAAAAGTAAAGATAGCAACCAATCCGGTGGTGGTGATTCTGGCTTCGTCGAATGGAGCTTTAACGGCTCGACCTGGTCTCCTCAAGGTGACGCGCCAGAATGTGAAGAACCCCTTGCTATTGCCTCGCCTATGGATGTTAGCCAGGCCACCTCTGTTTTGTATCCTGGGCAAGTACGTGGGGGCGACTTTAAGCCACACGGTGGAATTGGTATTGATAATGCCACCAATAACGACTTAACCGTTAAAGCAATTCGTGGTGCCTATCTATACCAGGGCTCCCGCTATATCGAGCAAGGTACTGTCCAGTACATGTTCGACTTTATGGATTCCTGCGGAATCATGTACCGCTATGATCACCTAGCTACTCTAACTCCTGAGTTCCAGGCCTTTGCCGACCAATTGCCCGAGCCTCAAGTTGACGACAGCCGAACTACCAGGTTTAATGAGCATCCCTTTATTAAGGAGGGTACGGTCATCGCCACAGCCGTCGGCTATAGCCAGCCGACTGTCAACGCCTTCTTTGACCTAGGTGTCTATGACCTAAGACAGCCAAACGCCGCTTCACAAACTGAAATCTATAAGACCGACCAAGGCCGTATCCAAGATAAACAACAGTCCTTCTTTGCTGTCTGCTGGTTCGATCTCCTGCCAGAGCCAGATCGCACCACCGTCAAGAGTCTACCTCCTAGAGGCAGTGAAAACACCAGCGACTACTGCCAAGTCTAGCTAGCTCGATTGTCGTATAACAGGCCTACTTATTTTGGGTAGTGCGCTTACGGAACATGTGAATAGCAATTGGTGCTGAGACGGCGATGATTCCGACTGACCAAAGCACTGAATACAGAGCGGCGTTGTCCATCGGCGTGCCGACTAGTAAAGCCCTCATGGCGTCAATGGTCTGAGTAACCGGTTGGTTTTCCGCAAAAGCCTGGAGGGCCGGTGGCATGGTGTCGGTTGGTACAAAAGCACTGGAAATGAAAGTCAGCGGGAAAATCACCACAAAGCCAATCCACTGAGCTGCTTCTAGACTCTTAACTACTAACCCTAGAATTGCTGACAACCAGGAAATTGACAAAGTGAAAAGCACAGCCAAGCCAACAACCGCCAGCCATTCTTCTAGGCTGGCTGTTGGTCGGAAGCCGACCAGAAAACCTACGGCGATGATTACAATTCCAGAAATAACATTACGAACCAAGTCAGCTGTTATATGGCCAACTAGTAGTGAGCCGCTAAACATCGGCAACGATTTAAAGCGATCAACTATGCCTTCTTTTAGGTCCACCGCTAAGTTGATGGTGGTATAGTTGGCTCCAAAGGCCAGGGTTTGGACGAAAATTCCGGCAAATAGGTAGTTTACATACGACACATCACCGGTGTTAATAGCTCCACCCAGAACATAGCGGTTCAGTAACATGAACATGATTGGAAATAGCACCAATGACATGACCTGATCTAGACTACGAATGATGTGTAAAACACTACGCTTGGTCATTATCCAAGAGTCTGAAAGAGCCCACTGCCAACCGCCGTGACTCTTCGATGGTTGTTCGGTCAAAGTTTCAGCTTCAGCCATTACTTCTTGCCTTTCTTCTTTTTGCCAGCTTTCTCAGTTTCGGCCTTGGTGGCTACGTGACCAGTCAGCGACATAAACACATCATCCAGGGTTGGCCGGTGAAGTGATACGTTATCAACCTGAATCTTTGCGTCCTCTAGCTTCTGCAAGACTTGTTTCAGTTTAGTTACGCCACTCTTGCTGGCTACTACACTAATAATCCGAGTCTCGGCATCAATTTCAGCTTTTTCACCTTTTACAGCCTTGATGGCATCATCGAAGTTGCTCTTGGCGGCGATGGTCAGCTCCAACCGGTCCGAACCAACTTTAGCCTTCAACTCTGTTGAAGTGCCCTCGGCGATGACTTTACCGTTATCAATCACTATGATGTTGTCGGCCAGCTGGTCAGCTTCGTCCATATACTGGGTAGTCAGCAAGATAGTCGTGCCGGCATCGGACAGTTTGCGAATCATGTCCCACATCGCGGCCCTCGAACGGGGGTCTAGGCCAGTAGTCGGCTCATCCAGGAATAACACTGGCGGAGCAGCAATTAAACTCATAGCCATGTCGATGCGTCGTTTCATGCCGCCGGAGTAGGTCTTAACTGGTCGCTTGCTGGCTTCAACTAAATCAACTTGCTTCAGTAGTTCATCAGTTCGCCGACGAGTGTCTTTCTTGCTAAGCCGGTATAACCGGCCCATTATGTACAGGTTCTCTTCGCCGGTCAAATACTCATCTACCGCCGCATACTGTCCAGTCAAGCCAATGCTCTCGCGAACCTTGCCGGCATCCTCTAGTACATCGTGCCCGTTGATCGAGGCTTTGCCACCGTCAGATTCCAGGAGAGTCGCCAAAATCCTGATGGTGGTGGTCTTTCCCGCCCCGTTAGGGCCCAATAAGGCTAGAATCTGCCCTCTTTTTACCGAAAAGGTCACGCCTTTTAGGACTTTGAGGTCACCATAGGATTTCTGCAGGCCTTTGACTGAAATTACACTACTGCTGGCTTCGGCCACACTTATCTCCTTAGTTTATTTAATCTAGCTTAACAGATTGACCAGCTACTTTTCAACTAGTTTTACAAAACACTCCACAGCGCACAGTTTCTTAAGATATTTCCTACCAATCGGGGCTTCAAAAAAGCCGGCCGTCTGACTTTCGTGAGCTTTTAGGGCCGCCATTTTTTGCCTAGCCTCGGCACGAGACAGCTTTAGTAGTAAGTCGCCATGTTTTTCTGGCAAGTTAAAGGGCTTGGCGGCTCGAAAGTAGATACCAAACTGGTCATGGCAATCACGACCGGCACTGATGTAGCGTTCCTTAGTTTCGCAGGCACCATATACAACCGGCCGGCACCCTGTCTTCTTAACAGCCGAGCAGGTCCAAGCACAAACGGTTTTATGGTCCTGATGGCCAGTGATGCCCTTGGGCTCAAAAGTAATAATTGTGTCAGGAGCAATTTTATCAATCAGAGCCGTCAGCTTGGCGACAGCCTTACTGCTATCAGCCTCGGCCAAATGACCGTCGTTATAGCCTAGCCAATATAAGTCGCGTACACCGATGATGCTAAGGGCCTTGCCTAGCTCGGTCTCCCGGATTCTGTCCAAATTAATCTTTGGCCATTTCTTAGCGTCAGCTGTTTTGCCAGAGCCGCCCTTGGTCGCCATAATACAGGCTACTTTTTGACCATTGCCAATCGCCCTAGACATCACCCCGGCGCAAGCCCAGGTTTCATCATCTGGGTGCGCCCAAATACCCAGGATAGTTCCCAAGTCTTCTATTTGGCTAATACGACCAGGCATATATCCTCTTAATTAAAGTATACTAGAGATTAATGTTAAAAGTCAGCCAAAAACAGTTTGAAGACTTTGTCGCCCAAGCCCTGGACGCGTTACCCCAACGCTATCAGGAAAAGCTGAATAATGTGGTGATCGTAGTTGAAGATGATCCATCCGAAGACCAACGCCAAAAACTGCACCTCCGCGAAGGCGCTAGCTTGTTCGGCCTATACGAGGGCATTCCGCTGACCCGGCGAGGCGGCAATTACTCTGGTGTCTTGCCGGACAAGATTACAATATTTAAGAACCCCACAGAGGCAGTCGTCGGGTCTTCAAACCAACTCAAAGAACACATCCGCCACACCGTATGGCACGAAGTAGCCCATTACTACGGTTTAGACCATATTGATATCCACGCCAGAGAGTAGACTATTTCTTATTGTTGCTTTTGATGCGGTAGTGCTCGGCTACCCCAATTCCAACACTAACCACGACAGCAATCAGTCCCAGTGATATGACATAGCCCGTTTGTGCGTTGAAAGTACTAATGAAAGCATCGTAAAGGTTGCCCACGACTACTCGCATGTTAACACTTTGAACATTGCCTAGGGCGATCGGCTTAAACAGCGGTCCGATCATTAGAGCCAGCAACCCAGCTGCGGCCACGCAGGCTCCTTGGATAACCATGACTGAGCGGTAGTCCTTGCGGTTTTTGACGTATGGCCAGGCCAGCAACACTATGGCGCCGATGCCTGCCAAGGGGCTAATCCAGGTTAAGGCTACTGTGTAGTCATAGAAATTTGGGTACTTAGATGGATCGATGACCGTGATCTCGTTGGGAATCTTGTTGGGGTCAAACTTAGTCTCGCCCTCGCGGCCCGATAGGGTAATCAGTTGGTTGACGGTCGCCTTAGCGCCCTCTAGGTTAATAACAACTGGTGGTTTTTGGGGTGAAGTTAGGAACACTTGCAACCGCGACACGACTCCCGTCAGAGCCTGCTCCATTCGTCCCGAACCCAATAGCCCGCTAATGAAGTTTATAGCGGTGTCGTCAACTACACTTTTAATGGTTGGGTAATCGGCCAAGGCTACATCAACAATTTCTGTGGCCAAAGCATCGGTACTGGATTCTGAAGTTATTGAAGCTACAGCAGTATTAGTGAAGTTATTGGTATCGACTATATATCGATTAGCCCATATGGCCGAGTTGGCCACCACAATCAAGATACCGGCCACAATTCCAGTAATAATAGTGTTTCGTCTAAAGTTGTTTGCTTTTTTTACTTTCTCGGCCATTTAAGTATACCCCTATGTTTATTAATCATATTGTCCGCCTAAAATCCATTGTTTGCAAGCTTAAAACGAACAGTTTATAAGCATAAGCGGTATGGCTATGCCGCTATCTGGTTAGTTTGACAAACTTATTTTGGGAGGAGTATTATCAAACCATAAACTAACAGGAGGATTTTATGGCAGTACAAAATCAATCGGGGTGGACCGGTTGGGTATATTTTGCTGGTTTCATGATGATTATCATGGGCGCTTTGCAAACTATTTCCGGCCTAGCAGCATTATTAAACGATGAGTGGCTTTTGGTCACCGAACAGCGACTTATCGCTTTCGACTTCACGACTTGGGGCTGGATTCACCTATTGATTGGCGTAGTGGTATTTGCCGCTGGTTTCGCTGTCATGAACGGTGCAGTTTGGGCTCGAGCCGTGGGTGTGGTTATCGCTATGATTAGCCTTGTGGCTAACCTAGCTTACGCTAACACCTACCCAATTTGGGCAATCGCTGTAGTCATCATTGATGTTCTAATCATCTATGCTCTGACTGTACGTGGCAATGAACTGCGCAGCTAAAGCAGCCTCGCCTTAACTAAAAACACCCGAATTTACTTAGGAAATCGGGTGTTTTTTATTGCCGGCTTGTTATATTCTAGATAGGTAAACAAAGGAGTATGCATGAGAGGACCAATAGATTACATCGTTGTACAGTTCAAGGGCAACAACTTTAAAGGCGAGATATTAGAGGAGCTTATCAAAGCATCTGATGCCGGCGTGATTGCCGTCTTAGATCTAGCTGTCATTACTAGGGATGGTGGGGGTAGTATTGCCTCTGTCGAGCTAGCCACTTTGGACGACCCAGTTGTTAAGAAAATCGTTGGCGCTCGTAGCGGCGGCAGTCTAATCACCGACGAAGATGTGGCCGAAATTGGTGAACTGCTTGAAGACAACAGTGCCGCTGGCCTGCTCATCGTCGAGCAACTGTGGGCTAAAGGCCTAAAGCAAGCCATTATTAATGCTGGCGGAACCCTACTGGCCGAGGGACGAATTCACCCCGAAGCCGCCAAAGAATTAGATAATAAGGAGGATAAGTAAATGCCAGGACTAATTCGCGGTGTAGCTAGAACAGCAGTAATTGCTGGAACAGCCACTCATGTATCAAACAATGTCAGCCGTCGCCAAGCTCGGCGCTGGGCCCAAGAAGAACCTCAGCAACCGGTTGCGCCCGCTGCCGTCCCGGCTGTTGACGACCAAATGGCTCAGTTAGAGAAGCTTGGCCAATTGCACGAGCAAGGTATCTTAACAGACGAAGAGTTTGCGGCTAAGAAAAGCCAAATCCTAGGACTGTAGATAAAAAAGTAGCCCCTAGATTTACTAGGAGGCTACTTTTTTATTGGGTATATTTCTAGAGAAAATCATCGAGCCCAGACCAATGACCATTATAAAGAACATGGCTTCTTTCAGGCCGTCTATTTGAGCTGATTCATAGTCGTTAGTTATCGACTCGGCTTCTGATTCATTTAAGCCAGCCTCAGTCGCTGCTGCTTCAACATCGCTAACCGATACTATCGGGATGCCAACAGTTGCTTGCTCTTGAACAGAGCTTTGCACACTGGCTGGAATATCGTTATTTTGACTGACGTTAGTAATAAAGCCAGTGGTCAGTGAAGCGATAAGCACCGAGCCAATCACAGCTGTACCTAGTGATGAGCCAAGATTCTGGGCTGTCCCCTGCAAGCCCCCAACCTCACTAGACTGGCTGTCACCGACCGACGACATAGTAACGTTGCCAATTTGTGAAGCCAATAGACCTAGGCCGCCACCCAGCATAAACATACCAAAGCCAAACAATGGCCCCTTGAGTTCGGGATTAATTGCTCCGATTAATAGCAAGGCACCCAGCACCAGTAAGATTTGTCCGAGCCGTATAATCTTTTTCGGGCTGTATTTAACAATCAGCTTTGCCCCCAGAACCGAGAACAAAATCAAGGCTATCGACATTGGCAAAATCTTGATACCGGTTTTCAAAGCATCAAGGCCAAGCACCATCTGTAAGTAAACTGGGATAACAAAGAATGTAGCGGCTGTGATCAAATATTGCGAACCTAGCACCACCAAGCCCGAGCGCATCGGCTTGATCGTCAGCATGGAAACCTGCAATAGCGGATTCTTACCAGCTACCTCCAACGACTGTTGGCGACGATAGAATAAGTACAGCACCGCCAAGCCGGCTATTATCAGATAAGCCACTAAAGAAATTCCAAGAGGAGCAATCGGTTGACCATTTATCTCTGGTATTGCCATGGGTGTAATCCAACCCCAGGTTTTACTCTGCAACATGCCGAAGACTAAGCTCACCATACCAACAACTGACAAGGCTACACTGAGCGAATCAATCTTGGGTGGGTTTTTAGCTTTTTTAGCATCGGCTATATATCTCGACAGTAGCAACACGACCACCATAATGACGGTTTCAGCTGCAAACACATAACGCCATGAGAAGTAAGTCGTTACAAAGCCGCCAATCAACGGTCCAGCTGCGGCTGCGGCTCCTGATATACCACCAATTATCGCAAAGCCTACCACCCTATCCTTGCCTTTGTAGTTATTAGCCACCAGGGCAGCAATGGCCGGGATAACCAAAACGGCGCCCAAGCCCTCCACCAATGACCAGCCAAACATCAAAGTAGGTAGATTAGGGCTGATAGCTGTTATCAACGAGCCTAGTCCATAGATAACGGCGCCAATTTTGAAGGTTTTCAGTCGGCCGAACTTGTCGCCCAGCTTCCCACCGGTCAACATAAAAGCTGCCATAGTCAGGGTGTAGAAAGTAATAGCGGCCTGTAGCCCGGAAATGGTTGTACCTAGTGAAACTACCACTTCCGACATTGATACGTTCATGACGGTACTGTCCAGTACCATTATGAACTGGGCTAAAGCTAAAATCGCAACCACGCTCCACTTTTTCATTGCTTCTATCTAACCACGAATATACTGAGCCGTCAAAGAATGCTATAGTGTCTGATGAATATCATGAGTGCTATCACTGTGACCCCCACCCAAAAGCGCGCCTTGACGGTAACCCTGGCAATTGCTCTAGTTGGCGGCTTTCTGTTCCTAAATCCCTATTTTTCGCTGATAGCTTTTGCCGGCATCCTGGCTTTTATGTTCAATGGCACATATCAATGGTTTGAAAAGCGCTGGAGCAATCCCAATAAGTCCTCGATGGTTACCCTGATCATCGCTCTACTAACCCTGATCATCCCCCTAATTGGGGTGATGTTTATCAGCTTCAAGCAAATCAACAGCCTGGCTGATTCGATAGATTCAGCTGACGTTAGTCAGTTTATTAATACGATTTTCACTAATATCAACCAATTGCTTGATAAAATCGGTATCGATAAAACTCTAGACCAGGGTTCGATAACCTCGAGTATCGAAACTTCGGTAAGGAATACTAGTCAAGAGAACCTTCAATCAATTCCCCAGTTTTTCAGTGGCTTCTTCGGCTTCTTCTCAACCTCAATAATATTTCTGTTTGTGTTTTTATCATTACTGAAAAACCAAAAAACTTTAGTGCGGACTGCTCATTCACTTAACCCTCTGGGCGAAGAAATAAGTCGGCTCTACCTGTCTAAGATTGCTGCTATGACCAGGGCTATGGTGCGTGGCCAGTTCATAATTGCGGTGGCACAGGGTTTCACTGATGCCGGCCTGCTAGCTATAGCCGGGCTTCCAGATCTGTTCTTTTTCTTTTTTGTTCTGCTAACTGCGCTATCGATTGTACCTTTGGGTGGTGGGATTGTGGCCATTCCAATTGGTATCATTATGATTCTCACCGGCAATGTTTGGGGTGGTGTACTGGTAGTTGCCGGGCATATCCTAATAGTCACCAACATTGACAATGTATTGCGACCACGCTTGGTGCCCAAAGAGGCTAAGCTTGATTCGGCCCTGACCCTTCTGTCGGTATTTGCTGGACTAAAAATGTTCGGCTTCCTGGGTATAGTCATTGGCCCGGTTATTATGATCCTGATTGTCACCACCATCCGTGTCTATCAGGAAGTCCACGGTAATCATCTGAATGAAGCGATTGACAAGCCCAAGAGCAAGGGCATAATCGCCCGAGCCTACCGCCGAGCCAAGAAGGTTGTCAGGAAATAGTATGCTGTTCATGGGTGCCATGATGTTGATCGTGCTACCGATCTTTTTAATGATTTGTATCCGAATGATCAGGTCAAGCAGTCTTGCCAAACGGCCAGCCGGGGTGATTCTAGAAGGTATTTTCTTGCTTAGCATTACTCTGTCTTTAATCGGCCTGCTATATCTGACTGCTCAGATTATAAAATCACTATAAGCATGCTATTATTTAGCTGAGTAATTTGAAAGGAATATATCATGGCTCAATCAACTAAACCCGGAGACGTCCCTGCTTATTTAAACATCGGTAAAGTACTAACCTACGCGATGTATACTTTGGTAATATTCGCCGAAATCGTTTTAGCCTTTAGGGTGTTCCTCCTGGCTTTCTCGGCTAATCCAACTTCAGGCTTTGTGACTTTTATATACAACACCTCTTACGACTTCCTACAGCCCTTCCGTGGAATTTTCCCACCTAAGCCTGTTGGTGAAACCGGCTACTTAGATGTCTCGGCTTTGTTTGCAATTATTGTTTATGGGCTAATCGCTTGGGGCTTCTCGGCTCTGATCGGCTATATAAACACAAAAATCAGCGAATACAACAAATCTGTATAGTTTTCCTAGTCCACCCCTAGCTTGGTATACTACTACCAACGCTTATGGCTAAACACTCACCACAATTGACGCATCCGTGGCACACTCATGCGCCCGATCCAGTATTAAATCTGCTGTCTACCACCATGGAGGGCCTTTCAGTCACCGAAGCTAGGAACCGCCAACAAAAGTATGGCCCCAATGCCCTGTCGACCAAAAAAAGTTCTTGGCTAAAGCGCTTAATCGAGCCTTTCACCAGCTTATTCGTCATCATTATGGTGGTGGCTCTATTCATCAGTCTGTTGACGAGCGAAAATATCGATGCCGCCGTCATTGGTGTAGTTCTGGTTATTAATGCCCTTATCTACTACTTCCAACAGTATTCGGTCAGCCGGGTGCTGAAATCACTAAAGGCTCATGAGGACGGTACGGTTACCGTACTCCGAGGCAGTACCACTACAGAGATCAATGTCCGCGACCTGGTACCGGGGGATATTGTCTATCTATTAGAGGGTCTCAAAGTACCAGCCGATGGCCGAATTTTAGAGGCCGACAACCTGGATATCGACGAATCAATTCTAACTGGCGAATCTTTGCCGGTAACAAAAATTACTGAAGTCCTTCCCGAAAACGCTGAGGTATTCGACCAGAAGAACATGGTCTTTAAGGGGACCTTAGTTCACAGTGGTAGCGGCCTGTTTGTAGTAACAGCCATCGGCAACCAAACCCAGCTGGGAGCCATCAGCCAGCTAACCAGTACTAGCGATATTGGCAAAACCTCCATCGAAAAGAAGATTGACGACATCACGCGCAAGATGGTCCTGGGTGTTGGTGTGATTGGTGGAGTTGTTTTTGGTTTAGCCTTACTGCGTGGCTTAGGCTTATCTGAAACTTTCCGGTTTACGCTATCGTTAGTGGTCTCGGTGGTGCCGGAGGGCCTTCCGGTTACCCTGACGGTTGTTCTGCTGCTCAGCGCCAAGCGAATGGCCCGGCATAAAGCTCTAGTCAAGAAGTTATCTAGCATCGAAACTATGGGGGCTTTAACTTTAATCGCCACCGATAAGACCGGCACTTTGACTCAGAACAAACTGGGTGTCGCCGAGTTGTATCCGGACAAAAAAACTGTGGCCGCTGCCGCTGTGGCCAGCATCACTACTCAGAAAGGTATGGTCTTAGACGCTCTGGATGAACTGCTGGACAGTAGTTTTGGCAATCATTTAAGGCCTGGTACGCGTGAGGAGGACTTCCCGTTTGAGCAAAACCTGCGCCTCAGCGGCGCTTTATGGAAAACCAAAACTGGCCACCTAGTGGCTCTAAAGGGTGCCCCGGAAGCTTTAATAGGCAATTTATCGCCCGCCAAAAGGAAAGAAGTTGCCAGCGTGCTGGATGATTATACTTCTCGAGGATTTCGGACTATCGCCTTTGGACACGCTGATGGCAATTTTGAAACCCTAGATAAACTACCGAAATCTAAGATTGTCTTCGACGGGCTAGTCGCTTTAGCTGATCCTTTGCGAGCCAACATCCCTCAGGCCATTGCCGAAGCACGGGCCGCCGGTATTAACGTCGTCATGCTAACCGGAGATCACAAAAATACCGCCGAGGAGATTGCTCGCCAAGCCGGCTTAATCGACAATCATAACCAAGTAGCAGACAGTAGTATTTTGAATAAACCACCGAATGCCAAACTCATGAAAACCATGTTATCAAGAGTCCATGTTTTCGGGCGGGTTCTGCCTGAACATAAGTTCAACTTCTTAAAAAGCGTTAAGCACTCTGAGGTTACCGCCATGACGGGTGACGGCGTCAATGATATCCCCGCCTTAGTAGAGGCCGACGCTGGTCTGGCCATGGGCTCTGGCACCGATGCGGCCAAGGACGCCAGCGACATTGTCCTACTCGATGACAACTTCGGCACCATCATTGACGCCGTTCGCATCGGCCGGGCAGTCATCGCTAACATTCGTAAGATGCTTTTCTATCTTATCTCCACCTCATTAGGTGAAGCGAGCACCATGATCGGCGCTCTGTTGCTGGGCTTTCCGTTGCCAATCACCGCTGTCCAAATTTTATGGGTCAACCTGGTTACTGATTCATTCACAGTCCTACCATTGGGTATTTCCAAGCCAGAGCATTACCAGATGAAGCAGCCACCTCACGACCCCAAAGCCCCTCTCTTGTCGCATATTATGGTCAGTCGGACTGTCTGGACTGGTCTATTGACGGCCGCCGCTACCTTGTTCATCTTCAAGAAGTTCTTGCCACTAGGTTACGAGTATGCTCAGACGGCAGCCTTTACGACCTTGGTGGTGGCTCAATGGGCTAACGCTCTTAATGCCAACTTCGATCGCCACAGCTGGGTATATATATTCGTTAAGCCCAATTGGCTACTGCTAGGCGGTATTCTAGCCTCAATGGGATTGCAGGGCCTAGTCATGTACGGTCCGTTGCAGTCAGCTTTCGGGATTGTCGACCTGACTCAACCGGACTTGATGTTGGCCATCTTTGTGCCGGTGATTACTGTTTTAATCGGTGTTGACTTGCATAAGCTATTCTTCCGCGAAAAGTCTTAGGCTTTGGCGATAGTGCCGCAAGACAATCTTGGACCACCACTGTGGCCAGAGCCTGACTCACCAGGAGTGTGCGGGTCGGGATTAGCATGAATCATTAGGGAGGTGCCTTCCTTGGGCTGTAGAATTGAGACTGGCCCGTCGCTTAGAGTAACTCGTGTTGTTAAGCATTCTAGACGACCCTTGCCATGCTTGTCTACGGTAATTTGTGGCAAATCCCCAGCATGGTAACCATGATTAGCGTCTGGGTCAGTGTTGCCATTGGGGCCTGGGTCGAAGTGGCCACCGGCGCACTTGAAATCATCGCAGTCACAAGAGGCTTTCTCGTGAATATGGACGGCGTGTTTACCGGGCTTTAATACTGAAGGATCACCTTGAACCTCCAAGACTAGTCGAACGTACTTGGCTCCTTCTATGTCGTACTCAGTGAAAATACCTGTGCCAGAGATAGTTTCGCCTTTCATCTCGGCCACCGCTTTTGCGGTCACCTTCTTAGAATCTGCTTGCAAATCCATCATCAAAGCCTCCTGTTACTTCACCTATTATAGCAAGTTTAGCTGGCCAAAATACGTATTGATTCAACAAGCTCACTTTGATCCAGCGGATGAGCAAGAGCAAACTGGCGTAGATCGCCCTGATACTGCCCAGTTTGTACCTGGGTCTGGAAAAGCGATTTATGAACAGCTTTTAGCAGATTTATATCTGCCTCAGAGAACAAGCTTTTTTGGCCACGTTCGTGGTCAGTATGCTGAACTCCCCTGTAGGCCAAGGCTCCTGCAAATCTTTGCCGAGCCGCAATTAACATATTCCTAATATTGGCGTTGTAGGTGCCATCAAAATCAAGGCCCTCGTGCGGTAAGTTCATAAGGGATGCTAGCTTTGTGAAAACATCTATTGGCACATCATCAGTTTGAATGCGTGGATCCAAGCCTGTGAAAGCTACGCCACCCAGACCCATCCACAATTCTAGCGCTATGGCTTTTTCTGTCAAAGGCAAACCGTAGTCAGTGTCTTCCCTACCGGCAAACAGCGGCTCAAGCGTGGTCCGTGAACGTTGAATGTCAGAAATCTTAACCGCAAACAGCCCATCAACATTTCTGGGTACGTCTGTATAGGTGAAGTCGTCGGCACTCTCCCCTTCACTACCAAACTCTTCCTCTGACAGTACGCAAGCTTCCGAAACGACTGCATCATGATCGTAAGGAGTTACGATCTCGGATTCGGCCATGACTATGAAAATCTTCTCTGGCACTTGGAGATTTGAAAAGGACAAGCCAGCCTGACCCAGCAAATCCACCATATAGTTTTTAAAACCATCAACTTGGTCAATCAAAACTCCTTCTGTCTGCTGAACTGTACGCAAACCAGGCAGGGTAAGGCCAGGCTCTAACTCTGTTTGAGCAAATAAATGAGCAGCTTGGAAAACTATAGCATCGCGATCTGTCATATTCTCATTATTATACAATGGCTTGCTATTTAATACAAGCTATCGACTCTGTTCTTGGCGCCACTTGTCGATTTCGGCGTGATTACCTGATCTCAAGACCGATGGTACTTGAACACCCCTAAACTCTTCCGGTCGGGTGTAGTGTTCGTGTTCGATAGCCACGTCGTCTTCCTGGAAAGATTCCTTCACGGCGCTGGTTTCACCACCCAACACACCCGGTAGTAGCCTAGTGACGCTATCTATGATAATCATGGCTGGCAGTTCGCCACCAGTAAGAACATAGTTGCCAATGCAAACTTGTTCGTCAACAAACGGCGTGATTCGTTCGTCATAGCCCTCATATCGAGCACAAACGATGATTAAGTCAGCCCCGGCCTCTGCCAGGCGCTTGGCATCAGATTGTTTATAGAGTTTGCCACGGGGGGTTGGCAGTAAGACTCGGGCCTGCGGCGACAGTTTCTTGGCATGTTCAATAGCTGCTACGACAGGTTCTGGCCGTAGCACCATGCCGTCACCACCTCCGTAAGGTATATCATCAACTTGTCTACGGGGGCCTAGACCAAAGTCGCGCAGTGGCACATGGACAAACTCAATCGCTCCAATGTCTTGAGCCTTGTGCAACATACTGGCGTTCAGTACCCCATCAAACATCTCTGGGAATAGGCTGACTATATAGATTTTCATGACTGGCCTTTAGATGTCGAGGTCGTCTAAATCAGCCAGCTCGCGACGAGTCTTGTCTAAGTTGGAGCCGCCTACCTCTTCACTAGTATCTTGGTCGTCATCTGCCAGAGCTCGAGCCGCCGCCGGAACATGGGGCTGATCTTCTGTCACAGCCACTTCCTCCTCAGCCACGTTGCCCTCTTCGGCTGCTAGGAGTGGTTCTGTCGTGGGTTGGTCCGCGGGTTGATCGTCGGCTTTATCTTCTGACGAGGCAGGTCGATCTTCTCGTTCAGGTCGTGGTGGTCGCTCACCACCTACATCAACAATCTTAAGATTATAACGAGCATCGTTCTTAGTTCCCAGCGCTCGCAGCAGGGTTCGCAAAGCTTGCGCTCCGGCACCACGCTTGCCAATAACTCGCCCTAAGTCTTCTGGGTCGACGGTTAACTCTAGTAAAACGCCCTTTTCATCAATAGTTCGTTTGATAGATACCGCGTCGGGATTGCCGACAATAGTTTTAACTACGTATTCAATAAATTGTTCGTCGATACTTGCGCTCATCCGGTCCTCCTGTAAGTTCAGTAATTTGTAGTAATTCGATTATAGCACGAGCAATATCTTAAGCGTCTTTTTTGACCGCTTCGGCAGGCTTTTCTTCGGCTTCTTCTTTTGGAGCTTCCTCGGCTGGCGCATCTTCAGCTACTGCCACTTCCTCGGCAGGCGTTTCAGCCTCGGCAGCTGGTGCTTCTTCCTTAGGCTCCTCGGCTTTTGGTTCGGCTGGGCGGTTCTTGCGCAGCTTCTCGGGGTTTTTCAGTTTACGCTCAACTGGCTCGCTAATAGCTACCCAATCAGGCAATTTAACATCGTTATTCTTAAGTAGCCTGGCCACTCGGTCAGATGGTTGAGCACCGTGCTCTAAATAGAACGAAGCTTTGTCTTTGTCGATATTAAGAACTTTGGCATGCGGGTCATAGTTACCCAATCGATAAACCACCCGACCACTGGTCGGGGTTAAACGGGCTTCTTGGACTACAACTCTGTACTGAGCGTGTCCCTTGCGTCCAGTTCTCTGCAAACGTATAGCTAACATCTCGAACTATTCTACAGATAAGCGCTCGATAAGTCAACAGGGGTTAGAGATTGAGTAAGAAATGGTACAATTGAGCCCAGAGTGAAGAAAGTACAATTTTCAGATTACCGTCAGGTATACGGGTTCCTGTTTAGTACATACGGCAAGAACAGTTATATTCGGCTGTCTTTTTTAAGCGCTCTGGTCTCGAGGTTCTGCAAATTTGTTGGCCTACCAATTGCTATTAGCCAGATTATCGCTGCGCTAGCCGCTCAAGACTACTCTCTAGCCAGAAGTTGGGTGCTAGTTTTTACGGCTTTTTCGGCAACCATCGGCGTACTAAACCCCTTAACCAAAGTTATTGCCCTGCACGGTGAGAATATTATCTACGCACAGACCATGCGAACTTTCTTTGTGAAACTACTTAATAAAGATGTGTCTTATTTCAACGACAGTATGACGGGTTATATAACTACTGCTGCCCGCCAGTTCAGCGATAGTACTTTGTCACTGGTGCGCAATTGGCGTGAGAGCTATCTTGGCCACTTATTCACGATGACTATACCAATCATAGTTATTTGCTTCGTCAGTCTACAGCTGGGCTTAGTGGTATTGTTGCTAAGCAGCATTCAGACCAGTTACCTATTGTGGGCCTCTAAGAAAATAGTCCCTTACCGTACTGAAGCTCGCGAGGTCTATAAACACAACTCCGGTATTATTTCGGACGCCATCACCAATATTGTGGCTATTAAGGCTACTGCTCAAGAAAAGTCTATTTCGAAATTGGTAGGTGACAATATGTTTGAAGAATCTAAGTTATTCGTAAAAAGATACAAGATGCAAGCCAAGTTTGCAGCTATTCGCGAAGCCATTACTGTAACCTTCTTCTTAGTCTTGTTTTGGATGACGGTTACTCAGATCAGCCAGGGCTTAATAGGCGTAGCCGGTGCGGTGCTGGTCATAACCTACGCCTCTACGATATTAACGGGCATATACGAGATTTCCAACTCATTAGATATGCACGACGATATTGTCGATAAGGTCATACCAGCTTTCGAGCTACTTCAGGAGCCAAACCGAATTACCGATCCGGCTCGACCCGTATCCATATCCAAAGTTAAAGGCGCGCTGGTGTTTAAAGACGTCTCCTTTAACTATATCGAAGCCGGTAGTTCAATTCCGGTTTTTAAGAATTTGAATCTTGTTGTACCGGCCGGCCAGCGGCTGGGCATTGTCGGCCTAAGCGGCGCTGGCAAAAGCACACTGGCTAAACTACTGTTAAGGTTTGAAGATGTCCAGAAGGGCGATATCACGGTCGATAAAGTATCTATTAAAAAACTTCGGCAAGCCGATTTACGGCGCTCTATTGCCTATGTACCCCAGGAGCCTCTGCTCTTCCACGACACCATTCGTGAGAATATTAAACTAGCCAAACTTGATGCCACCGAAAAAGAGATTGAGGCCGCCGCTAAAGCTGCCTACGCCTCGGCTTTCATCGATAACTTGCCTAAAGGTTTTGACAGTATAGTTGGCGAGCGCGGGGTCAAGCTCAGCGGTGGCCAAAAGCAGCGCATCGCCATTGCTCGCGCCGTCCTGCAAGACGCGCCAATCGTCTTACTTGACGAAGCCACCAGCGCCCTTGACTCTGAAAGCGAACAAATCATCAAAGAGTCCTTTGCCACCATTCTTAAGGGCCGGACCGCTATCGTCATTGCTCATCGTCTCAGTACTATTGCTGATCTGGACCGAATTGTCCTGCTGCACGAGGGTCGTATTATCGAGGATGGCGATCACAAATCACTGCTAAAGCATAACGGCGTCTACGCCAAATTGTGGCGACGCCAACGCGTCCACCCCGAAGACTTAGAGATTAAAGACAGCAAGCTCGATACCCTCTGACTATTGGTACTTTTGTAGAGCCTCAGAGGCGGCTTGTTGCTGACCAATTTGTTTGCTAGGGCCAGCACCCCGGCCCATTAACTTATCGTTAACGTAAACGCCAACCGTGAAGATCTTGTCGTGGTCCGGGCCTTCTTCTTCAATCACTTTATAAACTGGCGTAGCACTGTCGACAGCCTGGGCTTTCTCTTGCAAATGACTCTTAGCATCCATCCAAGAACCAGTCTCCAAAATCTTGTCAAACGTCGGTAGTAGGCTTTTAGCAATAAACTTCTTAGCCGCCTCATAGCCTTGATCTATATATAAGGCGCCGATTACCGCCTCATAAGTATTTGCCAGTATCTGAGCCCGCGCCCTGTCCGAACCACGCTTTTCGCCGTGGCTTAGTCGCAGTAGTGGTTCGAAATCTGATCGCTTGGCGGCATCTGAAATGCTCTCGGTACGCACCAGACTACTGCGCCAGTTGGTCAGCGTGCCTTCGGGGTCGGGGTAGTTGTTATACAAAAATTCAGTGACCACTAGTTCTAGTACAGCGTCACCCAGAAATTCCATGCGTTCGTTGTGCTCGGAAACGGTCTTACGGTGTTCGTTGACATAACTGCGATGAGTGAAGGCCAAGACCAACAAGTCGAGGTCTTTGAAGCTAGTCCCTAGCTGTTGCTTGGCAAAAGCTGCGTACGGCGCACTATCCATTACCGAGCCCACCCCATCTTACGGCCGCGAATTTTCTTTAGGGCAATCAGCATAATCTTACCAATATCGTCGTATTCAATTTTCTCCAGAGCTTCCTTAGCGCTAAACCAGCGAATGTCGTTCATCCAGTCTTCCTTGACCAGTGTTTCCTCCGGCTTATTAGCATGCACTAAGAAAATATCCTGGGTAATCAGCACCAAGCTGTGCTGGCGGCGGTACTGAAAGTTAATCTTGCCCAGCCAGTCGTGCATGATAACAGTCTTTAGGCCTGTCTCTTCTTTAACCTCACGCTCAGCGGTTTCCTTGGGCGTTTCGCCCTCTTCCATGTGCCCTTTAGGAATCGTCCAGCGATCGCGGGCATCTTGAATCAATAATATGTCGATATCGTCAGACTTAGGATTGCGCCGGAAGATAATCCCACCCGCGGTCGGCTCACGCAAAACCTCTTTAATAGCCGGGCTACGGCGCTGAGCAAACTTGCGAAATCGGCTGGTGGGTTTGTTGGGTCTATCGTTCATGCTTTATCTCCCTCTTTCGGCTCTCGCTGGGGCAGGCCGTCGCGCTGTCGCAGCAACGAACCCAGCACACCGTTTATGAATTTCGAGGAGTTGTCGCCGCCAAAACCTTTGGCCAGCTCAACCGCTTCGTTAATTACAACTTTATCAGGGGTAGCTTTGTCATATAGCAGTTCATAGGCCCCAATCCTAAGAACGATCCGATCCATCCGAGCAATCTGATCCAGCGGCCATTGTTGAGCCAGTGGCTGCAAAGCCGCATCCAACTCAGTGGCGTGTTTATTAACGCCTTTGACTAGCTTAGTCACAAATTCGGTATCTTTTAAAGTCTTGTGGTAGCGCTGAATGTTCTTGGCAAGCACCTCGTCAAGATCGAATTTTTTATCGCCACTCGCCACCCGAAACTCTTGTTCGAAGAGAGTCTGTAATGCGACGATGCGACCAAGGTGTCTATTTGCACTCATTGTTAAATTCCTATTAGCCCGGTGGCTATACTTAGTATACCAGGGCCTGCCTAATTATTTGGCAGTTTTTGCTGGTTTTTTGGCCGACTCGCGACTGGTTGTGTAGGCCTTCACTGGGGACTTAGCATTGACTGCTCGAGCCAGCTTGACTACGTGGTGGCTGCGCCGATTACCGGTCCGCCTAGGTGTTGTCTTCTTCTTCGGTTTACCCATGTAAAATAATCCTTTTCATTAATTTTTTAGAGCGTTCCCCCTACTCTAGCACAAATTCACCCCTGTTGCAACCGCCTAGATGACGATATTCAGGATTTTGTCCTGGACGTAGATGACTTTCTTAATAGTTTGCCCTTCCAGATAGCCGGCCACTTTCTGGTCTTTCTTGGCGGCAGCCTCGACGGACTCTTGGTCACTACCAGCCGGCATGTCGATATTGGCTCGGACCTTGCCGTTAACCTGAACAACTACCGTAACGGTGTCGCTGACTAAATACTTGTCGTCCCACTGCGGCCAGTGGTCAACATGAACACTGTCTTCGTGACCTAGCTGGTGCCACAGTTCGTCGGCGATATATGGAGCAAAAGGCGCTACACACATAACTACGCTCTCCAAAGATTCTTGCCAGACCTCGGCCTTAGCTAGATTATCTATCTTAATTTTGTACAACTCATTAACTGTAGCCATCAGCGATGAAATAGCGGTGTTGTAGCGGCTTTCTTCGGTGTCTTCGGTGACTTTGCGAATCATTCTATTGATGGCTACTCGTAACTGCTGTTCGGCTTCTTTGGAAACTTCTTTCTCGCTTGCTTCCTGATACTCCTGAACCAATGTCCACAGGCGCGACAAGAACCTATGCGTACCAGGCACACCTTTTGGATCCCAACGCGAACCCAGCTCTAGGGGCGCTGCAAACATCAAGTAAGTTCGTAGGGCGTCGGCTCCGTAACCCTGAGCGATAATTTCCAGTGGGTCCGGGCCGTTACCCAAAGTCTTGCTGAAATTGCGGCCGTCGCTGGCTATGACTTTGCCATTGAACAAGAATCTCTTGAATGGCTCGGGGTTATCAATTAAACCCTGCTTATGAAAGAACCGGGTCACAAACCGGGCGTACAACATATGAGCCGTTGCATGATCGCCGCCGTTATAGAAATCAATTGGCATCCACTTATTGACCCGTGGGGTTGAGAAGGCTTCTTTTTCGTTGGTAGGGTCAAAATAGCGCAACATGTACCAACTACTGCAGATGTAGGTGTCCAGCGTGTCGGTCTCGCGCTCGGCCTTACCACCGCATTTTGGACAATCAACGACTAGCCAATCGGTAGCTCGAGCCAGAGCACTGCGGCCATCGCCGCTGGGCTGAAAGTCCTCTAGTTCTGGCAAGACCACCGGCAATTGATCGTCGGGCACCAAGACCTGGCCGTCTTTAGGACAGTTAACAATCGGAATCGGTGCACCCCAGTATCGTTGCCTAGAAACACTCCAGTCGCGCATTTTGTAGTTGGTCACCGACTTAGCTATGCCCTCTTTTTCCAGATCAGCCACAATCTTCTCCCGAGCCTCAGCCGACGGCATACCGTCGTACTTGCCCGAGTTGGTCATAATGCCTTCACCGCCATACATCTGGTCGTCAACCAGTCGACTATACATATAGTGGTGTATCCCGACATTAACAACATTGCCTATTTCAGCACGCGACACCCACCTGAGCTTGAATTTACCTTGTTCGCCAGCCTCAAGTTCGGTTTTAACTTTCTTAGCGCTGGCCAGCTCGAACAGCACACCCGTGCAGGGTGCGTACATATTCTTGTCCTTAACATTGGAATAGAAATAACTATGAGCTAGAACGTCTGTTTGGCAGACAAACTTTAGGTCTACATAGCCGGTTTCCTCGGTAACTTCACGTTTAGCCGTCTCAATAAGGTCTTCGCCTTCTTCGATACCGCCGCCAATAAATAGATTACCGCCCCAGCGATCATCACTACTTCGCGGACCCCAATCCAATACTAAAAATTTGTCTTCTGTCTTATCATGGACAACTGCAATAATTGATGGTTTCAAAGTTTCGTCGCCTTGAGCTTTGCCGAAAACTGGCTCGACAACTTCAGTGACCGGTAGATCGAATTTGTTTGCAAACTCATAATCGCGCTGATCATGAGCCGGTACGCCCATAATTGCTCCTGTGCCATAGCCCATCAACACGTAGTCAGCAATCCAGATTGGAATCTTGGCATTGTTTGCCGGGTTGATAGCATAAGCCCCAGTGAAAACACCAGTTTTCTGCTTGTCAGCTTCTTGCTGGCGCTGAACATCAGTTTTTTTCAAGGTTTTAGTGGCGTAGTCCTCAACCAGCTTGCGTTGTTTGTCGGTGGTAATTTGCTTGACCAAATCATGCTCGGGAGCCAAGACCATGAAAGTCGCGCCAAACAAGGTGTCCGGCCGGGTCGTAAAAACACTAACCCTTGGAACCAGAGGAGCATACCAGCTGTTGTTGGCGAACCAGCTCCATGGCGTATCTTTAGGGCTAGGCGCTGGTTGATTATTGAACTTATTCCCTAGTGAACATATCTCATGCTCATTCTCATCACTTAACACGAAACGTTGCAATCTGCCATCTTTGTGCTTGAAGATGAATACGACTTGTTCTTCCGTTAGGTATTCATTCCAGAAGCCTGGCTCCATCTTTTCATTAATTAACTCTTCAAACCTCTTGGCTTTTGTTGCGGGAAACTCAGCGCAAATGTGCCCTGCATCAGTGATTGAATCAACTCGACCACCGATCAACTCTATATCGCTGGTACTAATATTTCGCTGGCCCATTATGTACGTTCTGGCTAAGCCGGAATTGGCGCTGACAACTTTTTGGATTGCAAAGTCGATCTCCGCGCCTTGGCTGCGGCCAATCCAGTTTTTCTGAGCCAGTTTGACGCTCTCTGTCCAATCTAGGTCGTCGGTGGCTTCCAATAGTTCATCGGCATAATCAGTAATCTTAAAGAACCACTGCTTTACTTCTTTTTTAGCCACTATCGGATCGTCCGGCCCATCATGGCGCCAGCATTTTTCATCAATGACCTGTTCATTAGCTAGCACCGTCTGGCACTTGGTGCACCACCACTGCATACGAGCATCTTGATAAGCTAGTCCGGCCCGGTACATCTCCGAGAAAATCCACTGGGTCCATTTGTAATACTCCGGGGTATGGGTAGCTATTTCTTTGGTCCAGTCGTTGCTCCAACCCATGGCTCGGTATTGCTTGTGATAATTTGGGATAATGGTAGCCATCGACTTCTGCGGTGACACACCAGCCTTTATGGCATAGTTCTCGGCCGGCAAGCCGAAACTGTCCCAACCAACTGGATGATAACTCTCATAACCTTGCTGTCGTTTAAACCGAGCCAAAACATCGCTAATCGTGTAGTTCATAGCGTGGCCAATGTGAATACCGGCCCCACTGGGGTAGTTGAACATGCTCATGGCAATGTATTTGGGCTTTTTAGAATCTAAATCAGCGACATAAATGCCGTCGTTGTCCCAGACTTTTTGCCAACGAGGCTCTAACTCTTTCGGATTGTAGCGTTTCATCTGTAATAGTATACCCTATCTCTGCCAGTCAATCCGTGTCAATCGTCTAGCAATACCCAGCCCAGCAGCCGACTCAAAGTTTCTTCTAAAAGTGTCGGCCGGCATGTGTGGCCTCGACTGAGCTTCCTGCCAGCCAACTCTGTTATCTTCCAGGGCAGTTCTAAGAATCTCGCGGTGTTGAGGATTCAGCAATAATCGACCAACATAGCGACGACTCATTAACTCTTTTTGATGAGCCAACAAGGCCGCAACAGGTTCATCTTCTTCGCTAAGCCGCTTGGTCTTGCCTTTGGCATCTCGATAGAGTGGATCAATCCAACGAGCTTTAAGAGGAGGCAATTCAAAGTCCAAAGCATATGGGTTTTGGTCAAAATCATCAACGTCGTCAGTGGTTTCTACTGGTATGATCTCGACCCTGCCAGGCATGATTGGATGGTGGCGACTTCGCCAATTAGTACCTTGGATGGGGTCTGGCATTTTTTCGGCTTCTCCGTCTCGCAGAAAACTAAACAGTTCATCTGCTCGAACCAAGCGAAAGATATTACGTCGGTTTCGGCCAATTTCCGCAGTTATGTCGTAAAACAGCCACTGGTGCGAGTCCACCATATGCATGCTGGCATTGAAATCGTCATCCACGCTCATCAGCATATCCATTGGATGATACATACCGTAATCGGGCCAGCTCATCATAGTTACATCGTCGTGAACGACTGCGTATTTGACTAATTCTTGTAATAACTGGAGTTGCAAGCGGTGCACAGGTTCTTGCCAGTGTTCCGTCGACAACAACATATAAGCCTTGGTGAAAAGCTTAGCTATGTCTTTTGACTCCATAACCACCATGCCATCCTCACTAATACTGAAAGGCATGTCATGATTAGAGTTGTCCTTTAGCCTAATCAGATCCGGCTCGCCGGCCAGCCATCTCAGGACTTCCCTTGCTCCAAAGTCAATGCGATCAACACAAAGATCGGGTGACGCACATTCAACCCAGTCATCCTCTTGACCCTGGACCAGAAGTCCGTCTAGATCGTAGCCATGGTTTTCGACAATATCTTTTATGCCAACCCGGGATAAAAACTCGGCTTGGCGCAGGTCATGAGCATCTTCCGGCCCGCCCATCCCCTGAAATATCCAATCGCCCAGATGTGAAAAGGCCCACTGACCGACGTCTGACAGCAGAGCTCGTAATTCTTGACGGCGCAGTTCGGCGTGGCCCAGCCCGGCTCTTTCGCCAAGTTTTCGGGTCAAGACCACACTGCCCCAAACATGCTCCCACCTAGAAAACTCACTTGTCCCGGGAATCGTTGTCATAGACTTAGGTAAGGTTAGCTGTTCAATACCCTGCAAGCGAGCTATAGCCGAATTACCTACTAAATCTAGAAAGACTTCATCACCTGGTTCGGCGCCAATATCACACCGCCCCCAAACGGCGTCATCTATGGCGATTCGTTCATCTTCGATCCTATAGGCCGAAGTGTAATAGGGGTGAGTTAAAGTGTATGACATGTCGGCACCACCATCCCAATCAGTCATATTAATTCCGCCTAGTGGCTCTCCCTCTGGTGATATATTTGGAGTATACATACGCTATATCTAGTGCTTATTGTAAGCTACAGTACGCTATATGCAAGCGTAAGCTTAGTTTTTGGAGATTGACTAGTTAAAGCCCCGGAACTCATCTTTCGGAGTAAACATGCCGTCAAAGGTTTCCGGGTCAACAACCTGGACCGGAACTACATCAAATATATCAAAATTAGCAGCGTGACCCAGGCTGTCTGTTATCGGGTTGGGCGCTGCGGCCCGTCTGGCCATCTCTTCCAATACCTGCTCTAACTTGTCAGCCGGATCAGAACCCGGGCTACCTTCGAATATATTAATGCTTCTTTCGGTTGGCATAACAGTCCGACTATAATACTTTTCTAGCCATAAATCAAACTAGAACTGTTTGAGGAAATTGGTGCTGAAAGCCGTAGCAATTTTTTGCTGAGCCGCCCAGCGCTCCTCGGCATAACCAACTAGTCTAGTAACCAGTTCCGTACTAGAAACCCCGGCTTGGTGCCAGTTGTGCCGATATAGATCGCCGGGCAAGGGGTTGATTTCATTAAACATAACTTTGCCGGTCTTGGAGTCGATCAGCATGTCAATACGGGCGATGCCGCTGCAGCCCAGGGTTTTATAAACATCAAGTCCCAACTGCACGGCTTCATCGTATACGTTCTTAGGCACTTCGGCCGGGATCTTGCTATAGCCCTGAGCACCTTGTTTGCCACTCTTTTGTCCGCCGCCTTTTTTGCCACCAGACATATACTTGGTGTCGAAATCAAAGAACTCTTCAGAATCCACCAAAGGTTGTTCCAACAGAGCTGGCACCGGTTGGTCGTTACCAATAATCGGCAAAGTGACTTCGATCAGGTTAGCCACCCCTTGCTCAACAATAACTTTATTATCATAGTGAGCGGCCACTTCCAAAGCATCCTGCAACTTATCAGCCTTCTCAACTCTGGTTATCCCAATGCTGGACCCCAGATGAGCCGGCTTTACAAACAACGGATACTTCAACTTAGCTATTTCTTTTAGAATACGGTCATCGCCCAGTTCCCGTGCGTAGAACCACATCCACGGTGTGCTGGGAATACCGACTGAGCCAGTAACTTGCTTGGACAAAACCTTGTCCATGGCCACCACGCTAGCCGGCACATTGCAACCGACGTAAGGCACGTTAGCCATTTCTAAAATACCCATCAGCTCACCATCCTCTCCGTGGGTACCGTGCATGG
This sequence comes from uncultured Candidatus Saccharibacteria bacterium, assembly GCA_964426845.1. Classification (GTDB taxonomy): domain Bacteria; phylum Patescibacteriota; class Saccharimonadia; order Saccharimonadales; family JAGQNJ01; genus CAYRSA01. The sequence goes on from CAYRSA010000004.1 coordinate 26,768, forward strand.
CTGGGAAGACTACGTCTATTTTCTTCTGTTTGCGGCCCAGCTGGCCTTGCTTGACCAAAGTTAGGCCTTTCTCGAATGACAAGTTAACTTTCGGAGCCTTATTCGTGAACTCATCGATATCGCCCGATTGGTACAGAGCGATATTCTTGAGCTTGTCGTCCCAAAACCATGAACCGTCTTTGGAAATATAGACGGCTTCAACTTTGAATTGCTTGGTCAGCTCCAGCGGTTTTATGACGCTAGCAATGGCCGTCATGATCGACACATCGTGCTCGGCCGAGCGCCCGCCAAAAATAACCGCTATCGTTTTCATGTCCCTATTATACTCTTTTAATTGTAGTTGTCAGTCCAGTCGTTTTGTAGCATGACCACATCGCCGGCGGCTACAAAGTGCTCGAGATTGAGATAGTAGTCAAGTGGATGGTGCTCGACCCGTAGATTGCCGTTGAACTCCATCTCTTCAAGTCCGAACTGGATATCCTTGGTGGCCGAATTGTGCATCAGCACTACTTGGTCGGGTTTGGCACTAGCGATGGCTCGGCCTAGTTCCTTGTGGATCTCCTCGGCCTCATCACCTTGGTCGACTAAGCCCGGCGTGACATAAATCTTGCGCTTACCGGGTAGCTCGGACAGCAACTTCAGCCCGGCTTTCATGCCGTCAATATTGCCGTTGTATGAATCGTCCAGGATCCAAGCGCCTCGGATGTTGCGCGGTTGCATACGATGCTCGAAAGCCGTAGTCTTGCCGATTCCGTCTTCGATTTGTTTTTTGCTAAGCCCTAACTCATGAGCCGCCGCGGCCACGAAAGCCAACGGTCCAACTTGATGGCGGCCCAAAAGGCCACTGCGAAGATGCATAACATCCTTGCCTCTCTTGATGGTGAATCTTACACCCGTGAAATCTAGCTTGATATCGGAAATTTTCCAACCCAGAGCCGACTCGGACGTATAGACTTGCATATCTTCAGTAATAAACTTGTCAGCCGCCTCGGACTCGCCATTTACGAACAGCTTGCCTGGCTCCACAAACTTGGCAAGCGAGAATATATCTTCGCCGGCGGCCTGCAAACTTGGATAATTATCTAAATGAGCCGGAGCTAGTCCTGTGATAACCCCAAGATCGGGATGAGTAATCTTGGCAAACCTAGTTACATCACCTGGACCGCCTTCGCCGTACTCTACGATGAGAATATCTTCGTCGCCATGTAATTTCTCGGCAAACCGAGCATGAGAAATGGCCACATTTTTATTAGCCGGCGTGGCCGCCACTTTTTTGCCTTCAGACAAAACAGTGTTCAGCAGCTCCTTCATGGAGGTCTTGCCGTAACTGCCGGCCACAGCTATCTTTAGTCCCGGATGGTTAGCAAAGATTTTCTCAGATGCCTTAATCTGTCGGCGATAGCGTGGGTTCATGATCAGCCACCGACCCAACTGCAGAGGCACAGTGACAAGATAAGCCCAGACTGTTGGGAAACTCAGTACTAATAGCAAGCTGACAGAGCTAATCACCAGATTTTCAGTTCGATAACCGATGATGGCCGCGGCCAATCCCAGCAGTAGCTGTCCGTACATACCCAACCTTAGAGCCATAACCAGCAAACGAGCTGCTCTGGTCCGATCCAATTTGCGTCGATACATCACTTTTCTAAAGTCTTTGGTGCGGTGCAACCAGCTAAGGTAAGCCGGCACCTTGTATTCAGTGCTTTGCAACATGTAGACCAAGACCTCGGCAAAACGCCAGCTATACATAAACAGGAAAGATCTCATCCTAGGTACTCCTCTATGAGCCGGGCGACTTGGGTCGGCTCTTCCTGATGAACAAAATGTTCAGCGCCCTTAACTAGCTTGAAAGTCGAATGCGGAATTAAGCGGTGATATAATTCGCCGTAAGCCGGTGGCGTGGCTCGGTCGTTTTCACCATAAATTAGTAGTGTTGGAATGGTAATAGTGGCCGCTTCCTTCTGGACATCTTCGGCCACAGTTTTCTTGAAGGTCTCCTGCAGATGAGGCACGGCCAACATATCTGAACCAGCCGCTCCATATAATTTCTTTTGTAGCTTTTTCTTATGGCGGTCCGGCAGCCAAAAGGTCGCCACCTTGCCAGTCTTAGCAATAACTTTCAAGCCTAGTTTGCGGGCCTTTTGCCTATCGCGGATACCGGCCGCTCCAATTAGGACTAGTTTATTGGGTGAAACCTTGTCATTGGCCACCGCCTTTATAGCTACGGCCGCGCCGTTAGAGTGAGCAATGATAGCCTGGGGCTGCAACTTCATCTTACTCACAAAACCGGCCATAAAATCTGCGTAATTATCAAGATTCCAAACGGTCGGTGGTATCTGAGTCGAGCCAAAACCGGGCAAATCCACAGAAGTAACCTGGTAGTCTTTATCAAGCAGCTTAGTCAACTTGGCAAAGGTAGCTGCCGAGTCACCCCAGCCATGCAGCAATAAAAGCTGCTTCTTGCCCTTGCCCTCTTGGTTGTAATTCGTTAACAACGAATCGACTACGACTTGCATGTGCCCCCTATGTGCCGCTCGCCGGCTTGAAGATGTTTTGGACTTTTTGTTCCAGTTCGGATCTCAGTAAATTAGTGTCTGGCACATCGACGTTGATCCGCGCACCGTACGATGAATACTCTTCCTTACGACTGGCGCCGTTGTAGGTAACCTCTAGTAGTTGTCGGCCGTCGATACTGTTTACAATTGTTAGATGGGCCGGCTCGGCATCAGCGTAAGCTTCCGGGTCAACGCCTTCCAATTGTTTTAGACCCATCATGGCGTCAATTTTCTTTAAGGTCGCAATGTAGCCCTTAAGATTAACTTTTACTTTATATTCATAGCCTTGCTTCCCGGCGCGTTCTACAACCTCTGCCGCTCTGTAGTCAACTGTGTAGACATCGTTGTCTTTCATGAACCGCACTAGCTCCTGGCGTTGCGGCAAGCTCAGGTTAGCAAAAGGGACGGACGAGAATAAGCCTTCGGCCAAGATGCTTTGATTTTGCTGAGGACCCTTTACTAGTAGTTCTCGGCTCCAGGCATTTTTAACAGATGAGATGTCCGGCTGAGCGCTGGCCCCGCTGACACTGATATCGACATACCTGGCGTAGTTATTAGTCGGTGTGCCCAATGTTTCGGTGATAATGACCGTCGAGCCGCCATTTTGGTTAGTCTGCTTGATGGTTGTAAGTCCGCGAGCTAGGTTTTCGGCTCCCAGTGATAACTGCAATTTTGATTTAACTTCAGCTCCGTTAGAGATCTGCTCAACCGTTCGGGTGACGCCAGTAATTCGAAAGTTGTTATCGACGCTGTCCCAAAACACACTATAGACACTCCGGTGAACATATTGATACCAAGCCCAACCGCCCCCTACAAAAATCAAAATCCCTAAAGCCAACAACCAGGCCGTCAATAACTGCCGGGGATCTACCGGCGCTGGACGTTTTACCCTTGCTTTTACTGTCTTAGCCATTGGTCATCATTATATCATCTCTAGAATTTTTCCAGTCACTCCTGTAGAATAATCACCTGTTAAGCCCGACTACACGGGGTCTTCGTATAATGGCTAGTATGCATCCATGGCATGGATGAGATAGGAGTTCGATTCTCCTAGACTCCACCAGAATTGTTTATAAATGAAAATCGTGCGCGCCCACCCGGCGACGGGCTTACAACATTTTTTTAAAAGTTTTTGTTTTTGGCACGCGTCGCGCAAATAGCGCACGATCCTCCGTTAATTATTAAACGCTTATGCTCCTACTTTGTCAACATCTTGAGCAGAGCCTGCTCGTCGATTTGCTTGATGCCCAATTTGTCGGCCTTGGCTAGTTTGCTAGCTCCTACATTGTTACCGACGACTAGAAAGTCTGTTTCCTTACCGACCGAAGATTGGAAGGTTCCACCGAGGGCGCGGATTTTCTCGGCCGCCTCTTCCCGTTGCATTGAGTCCAAGCCACCAGTTATGACAAAGTTCTTGCCAGCCAATTTGCCGCCGACTCGCTTAACTTCTTTGGGCTTAACGCCAAGCCTGTCAAACTTGTCCAGGGTCTTTTGATTGGATGGTTCCGAGAACCAAGCCACAACCGACTCGGCTACTACTTCACCAACACCTTCGACATCGGCAAGGTCTTCGATAGTGGCCGTGGCAATGGCCGCCAAGCTGCGGAAATGGTTAGCCAGATCCACGGCCGTCTGAGTGCCGATGTGCCGGATACCCAGGCCGTATAGGAAACGGGCCAGAGTCGGTTCTTTTTTAGCCTGAATGGCTTCGACTAATTTTCTGGCAGAGACTTCGGCAAAGCGGTCTAATTTCTCGACTTGCTTTTCTTGTAGCTCGTAAATATCTGGTGTCTCGCGAATTAAGCCGGCTTGTAGTAATGCTATGACATTCTTTTCGCCCAACCCCTCGATGTCCAGGGCACTTTTGCTGGCGTAGTGCTGAATGCGCTTATATACCCTAGATGGGCACTGTTCGTTTGGGCAGCGCCAGACGGCGTCGTCGGCTTTAAGCTTAGCTAGTTTAGTGCCACATTCCGGACAGGTTGAGGGCATGACAAAAGCCTTGGAATTCTTGGGACGCAGTTTAGTAATAACCTCGATGACCTCCGGGATAATGTCGCCGGCTTTATGAATAATGACCGTGTCACCGACCCGAATGTCTTTTCGAAGGACTTCGCTTTCGTTATGCAGAGTAGCCATCTGGACGGTCGAGCCAGCTACCACCACGGCTTCCAACATGGCCACCGGTGTAGCCGCGCCGGTGCGGCCGATGGATATAAAGATGTCTTTGACGGTGGTTGTACTTTGCTCGGCTGGGTACTTGTAGGCGGCCGCACCGCGCGGCGCCTTGCCGGCTACACCCAGTTGACGGTAAACTGCTCGGTCGTTGACTTTGACCACCAAGCCGTCGGTGTTAAACGGCAAGTCATGACGCTTGTCTTCCCACTTATCAGCAAATTTCTTAACCTCAGCCACATTTTTTAAGACCGGCACATCCTTGTTGGCTAGAAAGCCCAGACTGGTAGCTGTCTTATAAGTCTCGGCGTAAGTTGGTAGATCAGCCTCATTATCCCTAAGAACGTCGTAGGCTCGAAAGTGCAGTGGCCGCTCGGCCACCAACTGCGGATCCAGTTGTCGAATGGTGCCGGCCGCTGTATTTCGTGGGTTAGCGAACAGCGCCAAGCCCTTGGCCTCACGTTGCTTATTGAGCTGATCGAAATCTTTTTTGTACATTACTATCTCGCCGCGCACCTCGGTCCGACCCGATAAAAACTTGTCATAGCCCTTACCGGCTCGCAACTTCAGGGGTACCGAATCCAGAGTCCGGACATTAATGGTCACGTCTTCGCCTACAAAGCCATCGCCGCGGGTAACAGCTCGTGCCAACAGTCCGTCTTCGTAAACCAGGGCACAGGCAAAACCGTCCATTTTTAAGTCAACAAAATATTCCAATTTGGCGCCTGGAGCCAACTTGGTAATGCGGGCCACCCAAGCATCCAACTCGGCCTGGTCAAAAACGTCGTTGAGGCTTAGCATTCGCGATGTGTGCTCAATCGCCTCGAATCGGCCCAGCGGCTTACCAGCCACCCGTTGAGTCGGTGAGTCTGGGGTAACTAGCTCTGGAAACTGCTCCTCTAGTTGCGACAACTCGTGTTTTAAGCTGTCGGCCGCAGCCTCGCTCATCAAGGAGCGATCGTTAACGTGGTACTCATAACGATACTCGTTGATAATGTCTTTGAGCTTGGCGACTCGCTCGGCCGCTGCCCGGGAGTCTAGCTTAGTCATAGCATTTTTCGGTAAAGGTTATACAGATAGGTCAAAACCACCGGCAAAACTAGAGCTGAAGCTACCAAAAATACAGCCTGGGCCACCACCGGCAAAAAGGCTATGAAGGGTACCACCACAATGCCCAGTAGTATAAGTAAAACCAGCGGCAACAGAACAATCTTGCGAATCACCTCCAGGCGCCTAAAACGAACCAGTTCCCGGGCGGCTCGTAAGGCTCGCATTGGCGTCATATTGGGCAGGGTTACAATGAATAGAGCAAAGACTGAACTACTAATCAGATAAATCGTCAGTAGGGCCAACAGCAACAAGAATATTAACCAGAAAACTCGCTCCACGGCCGTGACTGCCAAACCACTACCGATAACTGTGGCATAAACGCTACTACCCAAGGACAGTGGCAAAAGCTGCAAGGCAACCACGCCCAAAACCAGCACTATCGGTACCAATGGAGTCATACCCTTGTACAAGGATTCTTTGACGGTTACCCGGCGGGCTTCTTCTCCGTACATATGGCGAAGGCCATAGATAACCGCCAGGCTGAAGACCAGAATTAGCACAAACTGATACCAAGCCGCCATTTGGCTGTTAATCTTGATACTGTTAGTAATCAGCCCGCTGTAAAGCAATAGACTGGACGGAAATCTACCACCAACACTTTCGCTAATTACCTGCTGAGCCTCAGATAAGTTAATAGTATTGGCACTGCTCTGAATAAATACAAAGCTCAGGATACCGTAGAGAATGGTATAAACAAGGAAAAATCTCTTGTTGGCCGTCATAATCGCCAGGGTTTGCCGAAGTAATTTTTTGACACTAGGTAGCTTCGGCTTGGTGGTTTTTATGCGCTTTTGCAAACGAAACGATGAGTAGAATGGATCTTTTAGTTTTCGTGCCATTAGGCCTGCCCTCCCATTTCCTTTAACCTAGCAATTCTATCAGCAATTGGGGGGTGGGTGCTAAACATTCCGGAAACAAAACTCTTCTTTAAAGGGTTAGCGAAAAACAGATGAGCTGTTGAGCTGTTCTGACGCTTCATGGTGCTATGGCCGTGCTGAATCTTTTCCAGAGCCCCAATCAGACCCTCGGGATATCTTGTGGTCAGCACGCCGGTGGCATCGGCCAGGTATTCACGTTTTCGAGAAATTGATAACTGAATGAATAAAGCAATCAGTGGTGCCAGTACTGCCGCCACGATGCCAATAATCATTGTGGCCGAACTATTATTGTTGTCATCACGAAACCAGGCACTGCGCAAAATAATATCAGCCATCAAGCCGACCACCGCCACCATAGCGAAAGCCACCATCGATACTCGGATGTCGTAGTTCTTGACGTGGCCCAGCTCGTGAGCCATGACACCTTGCAATTCTTTGTCGTTCAAGGCGTCTAAAAGACCGGTAGTTATTGCCACGCTAGCTGTTTTAGGATTGCGCCCAGTAGCAAAAGCATTCAGTCCGGTGTCTTCCATGATATAAACCTTTGGCATGGGTAAGCCGTCAGTTATGGCCAAGTTCTCCACTACTCTATACAACCGTGGGTTATCGCGTTTGGCAATCTGTTTAGCGCCGTTGACCGCTAGTGACAACTTAGAGCTACTGTAGTAGCTAAAGACCACGTAAACCAGCGCGCCGATCAGCACATACTTAGTAATCGACGGATCGCCCCAGTACAGGCCGAATACCCAACCTAAAGCTCCCACAAACAGCACGAATACCACCATTAGCATAAAGGTCTTGCGCTTGTTGGCAGCAATTTGTTTATACATGGGGCGTTCGGGCCTTACTGGGGGTTAGAATGATACTTCGGTAGGCTTAGCGATCTTAGCAGTTTCAGCTTCATCAACTTCGAAGAATTCGCGTTGGGAAAAGCCCAGCATGCCAGCGAAAACGCTAGTTGGAAACACCTTGATCTTGGTGTTTAGGTCACGGACCGAACCATTGTAGAAGCGCCGGCTTGCCTGAATCTTGTCTTCGGTATCGACTAGTTCTTCTTGCAGATGTTTGAAGTTGTCGTTAGCTTTCAAATCTGGGTAAGCCTCGGCCACCGCAAATAGACTCTTCAAAGCTTCCTGGAACTGATTCTCAGCCTTACCAGCTTGGGCTGGACCCTTAGCGTTAGTGACGGCTGCTCGAGCCTTGGTCACATCTTCAAATACTGATTTCTCATGCTTAGCATAGCCCTTAACGCTACTGACCAGGTTGGGTATCAGGTCACCACGGCGCTTTAGCTGAACGGTAATGTCGCTCCAGGCTTCATCAACCCGAATTTTGGCCCGCACTAGGCCGTTATATATAAGCACAATCGCAAGAAGTACGATTCCGACGATGACTGCAATGATAATCCACATAACTTTTCCCCTGTTAATACTGTACGTCTATTATAGCAACTCTGGCTGTTAAAAAACAGCAGAAACTGGTGCGCGGGGCGGGACTCGAACCCGCACGCCCTTACGAGCATTTGATTTTAAGTCAAACTTGGCTACCAGTTACAACACCCGCGCATACTTTATTAATCTGGAGGTGCGTACGGGTACTGCCCCCGTCTAATAGGTTTTGCAGACCTATGCCTAACTTCTCGGCCAACGCACCAGGTTCATCAGATATTGTAGCTCATCCCCTGTTGTTTGCGAAAGCCTTTATAAGCTACCGGGCCAAAACCCACCCCTATTGACAATTGCTTATGTTTTTGCTTTAATAAATACCATGACAACCACTCCCGAGCAACTACCAAGCCCCGGCCTTGATGCTATGCCTCCTGTCCAAGAGCAAACCGTGATGGACCGCATCCGGGACTGGAGAGTAAGACTAGCCGTCCCCGTGGCCGCTGTTGGTCTTGCAGTCTCCGTCGCGTTCTCTCCAGCTGCCGAAACAGCTCAAGCCGAGTCAGCTGAGGCCACCACTGAATCTGCACCATCAATTGGACCTCCTTTCTATGGGCCGGCTCAGCTTGGACACACTTATCAGTCTGTCAGACTTCGACCAACAGCCAATTCATACGCCGACATGATCCGCTACTACGGCGACTCTTTGTATCACCCTTACCCAGCTATCGACTTTAAGGTGGCTGTTGGCCGAGATTTGCTGGCCGTCACTTCTGGCACCATTGCCATCGCCTCAGAGGAAACAGACCAGACTCCGGACGCTTGGCCTCGCCGGCCCGGGGAATTCGTTTTGCTTGATCCTGATGACCCCCGCCTGCCCAACTTTGCCTACAAACACTTATCAGAAACCGATGTGGTAGAAGGCCAGCACGTAAGTCTTGGCCAGGTAATTGGTGACTCGGGCCGATCACAGTCGCCGAATGCCCACCTCCATTTCGATGCCCACACCACTGTCGAGGGATTCAATACTTACCCCAATCAAGCCGACTACGGCAACATGCGCTTTTGGCAATGTGGCCACCAAGAAACTCTAAACACCACCACCGCTATCATGGGTGACCGGATTAACCCTCAGCCAACGCGGGCAGCCTCTATCCGCAACTGTGGACCTCGAATAACAAACCGTTAGCTAACCCAGCAGCTTAAGCACACACTGCTCGTCGCGGCTCATATACTTCTTGGGTTTCATCTTTTTCATAGCCTCGCGGACTCTGATTATTTCGGTGGAATCGACATAAGCCGCAATCACCCTCGGGTCAATATACGAACTACGAGTTACCGGCGGGGTGTTGCCTAATCTTTCGGCCACATTCTTAACGGTTTGGACGACAATTTTCTCGCGCTCGGCCTTATATCGAGACCTCTCGGCCGCCAGCAGTTCGGTAGTAGCCAGCAAGGTCCCGCCCCAGGTCCGGAAATCTTTGGCCGTGAACTCTTCACCCATGTGCTCTTTGATATAGGCATTAACGTCAGCGCTGTGCAGGTCGTGCATCTTGCCATCTTCGTCTTGATAACGGAAAATCTCGTGCCCGGGCAACTCATCGAGTTTCTTAATAATTCGAGCAATCTGAGCATTAGAGATTTGCTTTATATGGCGCTTGCCACTTTTGCCAACAAAATCGAAAGTGACTGTTGTATTGGTTACATCAGTGTGTTTACTGCGCAGGGTAGTGATGCCGTAACTCTGATTGTCACGGGCATACTGCTCGTTGCCAACCCGAAAGTAAGCTTCGTCAATTAGCTTGACTATGCAAGCCAGGACCTTTTGCTTTCCCAGCTCACGCCGAGCCAGGTCGTGCTCGATCTGTTGGCGTAGCCTGGGCAAGGCCTCAGCAAACCTCAGGGTCCGGTCGAATTTCTGCTGTTCTTGCTTGGCTCGAAACTTGGGATGATAAATAGCCTGCTTGCGACCGCTATCATCAATACCCCGAGCCAAAATCTTAGCGTTAGGCGAAGCGGCAATTCTAACCTCTTTCCAGGCGGGCGGAACCGACAATGACTTTATGCGCGCAATTGTGTCCGAATCAGTAATCTCGGCGGCGTAGTTAAAATAGACAAACCTTTTGCCAACCCGCCGCCGGGAAATATCATCGAAACGTTGCATGATCTCTAGTTGTTACTGCGGAAGCCAATAACTCCGGTAATCAAGGCCACGAGTCCAGCCGTTAGCATCAATATTCGTGTTGTGTCAGTTTCGCCCGAAAGCACTCCGTTAATGACTAGGTAAATTCCTAACGCCATTGCCAGAATACATATAAGATTCATGCTTGTATTTGAAGATTTCTTTTTTGCGGCCATAACCACTCCTGTTTATGTTGTATTTTAAGCTATATTGCTTATGCTTAACTTTAGTACCTTCTCTGGTGGTACGCAACACAATCGCGCTGGCCTTATCCACAGACTAGGCAGAAGGAGCTGGAGCAGCTGGAGCTGGCCCACCACCAACTCGGTCTTTTGCCAGGTAGGCAACCAACAGAGCTAGTGGGAAAAAGAACAGGCTAAAAATGAAGTAGCCAAGGAAACTGTGTCCCTTGCGTGCCGCCACCCGTGCTGGCCAAAAAGCGATAGCAATCCAAACCATCAGGACAATAACCGCCCAAATAACATCAAATGTAAAACCTAGTAGTGTAGTTGCAAACATAAAAACTCCTTATTTACTGCCCTTATTGTCCGCTTAATCTATAGATTAATCAACTAGTGAGGTCTGGTCGTTACTGCGGTATTCCAAGATATCGCCAGGCTGACAATCCAGAGCCTGGCAAATAGCTTCCAACGTCGACAGGCGAACTGCCTTGGCATGGCCGTTTTTTAGAATCGACAAGTTGGCCATAGTGATGCCGACTTTTTCGGTTAGTTCAGTGACGCTCATTTTGCGCTTGGCTAGCATAACGTCGATATTGATAACAATCATGGTCAGATCCCTAGACCGTTAGGTCAACCTCTGATTTTAGTTCAACGGCTTTTTGGATGAGCTGCTGCAACACACCGGCAAACACCCCTACCACAATTGGCACACCGGCCAAGACCAAGCCAAACAGCATAAGTCCGGGAGCATCATCTTCCTGAGCCGCCCAGTACACCAACGGCATCTCGGCCAATAGAGAAATACCGACCACAAAGGCCGAATATTTAATATTGCGCAGAGCTTTAATTGAAGACTTGGAGAAAGGCTTGCTCTTGTCAACATTATTGAGCAATAACCACGCTTGGCTAGAGGCTACGAAAAATGCTGAGATTGCGGCCAGCAGCCCCAGAAGTACCGGCCAGCGTAAATAGGTCAAGTTGGGAAACTCAGGGTCCCAGTTAATGTAAATTGACCACATTAATACACCGGCTAATAAGGCCACCAATGATCCTAGGCCCACCAAAGCCAATCGCAAAAATAGTGTCGATCCCTTTTGCATAGACATTCCTTTCTTTGGCATAACCATTTCATTCTACGTCACTACATATCGTAAATCAATATGTTTTTATTGTTATACTTCGTTGTAGCGAAAACAACTGCTCAAGTGGTCATTGATCAAGCCGGTGGCCTGCAGATGCGCGTAGATAATTGTTGAGCCGACAAACTTCATGCCCCGTTTCTTAAGATCGGCGCTGAGCCTGTCCGAAACTTCACTAGTGGCTGGAATCTCGGCGTCAGTCTTCCAATTATTAGCAATCGGTTGACCACCGACAAAGTCCCAAATGTACTTATCAAAGCTGCCGAACTCCCTTTGAATATCCAGGAATACCGCGGCATTGTTGACAGCCGCAGCAACCTTTTGTCGGTTGCGGATAATGCCAACGTCTTGCAGGGCTTTGGCCACCTCTTTGTCATCCATGGTAGCTACTCTGACCGGATCGAACTGATGAAAAACTCGTCGATAACCTTCCCGTCTCTTTAGAATGGTCAACCAGCTAAGTCCCGCCTGCGCACCTTCCAGAACCAGAAACTCAAAATGCTTGGCCTCATCGTGAACCGGCACACCCCACTCCTCGTCATGATAAGCCACATAAATTGGGTCTTCGCCCACCCACTGGCATCGTTGCATTTTCAATTTCGCTTTATCCTTCAATCGCCACTTCAAAGCCACCGTACGCCATCTTTTTCATATCGTTAGGCATTACAAAGTCAGTCTGTTCGCTATAGGCTTCATCCATCTCAGCCATAACTTTCTTGTTTACTTCATCGCGGTGCTCTTTTGATTTGAAAACAATGAATGAAAACCAGACGTTGTCATCATCACCAGCGCCAGCCATCTCTTTATAAGAACGTGATTTTAGATCACCCATTTCGTGCTGACTGAAGTCATCACCCTTACACTCGAAGTATTCCAACGCACCGTGCTTCATCCAAGTAGCTTTTCCATCTTCTGCCATTTTCTGGTACTCAGCCTCTTTACCTTTCGGTATTACCAGTACGAATCCATCAACGTATTTAGCCATTATGTTTACTCCTCCCTTAAAATTGTATCCTTGATAATTTTAGCACTTAGAGCAAAACAAAAAGACGCCGAAGCGTCGTATGATAAACATTTGGTGCAACATAGTTGACGCATTTCAAACGGCAGCTACGCTTGCTCAAGAGGATTATAAGCTAAAACATCTGGCTGAACAATTCCGATTAGCCGATAACTTGATATAAAGTTGCCGATTGTTTCAAACACTTAGGCAAAAGTTGGGTAAAGGTTAGGCAGAAATGCCTATTTTTTATGTCTAAGTATAGGGGGGTACTCGCCCTCTTTTCTCTGTTATAGGTACTCCGCTGTATAAATGCCGAATTTTCGGGGGTCATTTGACCAAGCGTTTTTTGAGACGCTGTTCACGGGCAACATCTAAAGACAGCTTAGTCAGTTCGTGAACTTGCTCAATCAGCTCAGCAACCTCATCATCACTCAGCTTTTCATACTTTTTACCGAGTAGCTTGCGAGCCTCTTTTACTGTCATTATCGGTTTCATAGCCGTTTGAGGTACTCGTATATCTTTACCATTGCGAGCGTATCAAGGCAGCAATACTTGAGCAGTGCGGCATAAGTTGCTTCGGCTTGCTCGTTGTCCATATTGCCAATAACAGCGTCATACCAGCGAATTGATGCAGTTGCACCATTCTGTATATCTAACTCTTTATAACTAAACTCTGGCACAAGAACGGGCAGCACCGCCTTGATTGAACTGCTGCCATTGAAGTTATGATGAACATAATGCTGTTTGCTAAATACGTCCATCAAGTCAAATACTCGGCTATTTACACCCTCAAGAAACTCGGCATATTCAGGGTAAGCCTTTGCCATCTCGCTATTACGACCAGTCTCAAAGACTTTGTACCAAACTAAAACGCTGCCAGTCTTACCAATTTGACTACTCATATTAGATAGTAGTTCGGGCATTGGTGCTTGCTCACAGTTTTCGCATAGATATTCGTAATGCTCTATTTCGCCATCTGGCTGCCTGATTACGTGCAAAGAGTATTGAAAAGGTATCTGCTGAAACGGCTTAGTGCCGTCAAAGAGCGGCAATGCAGTTGATACCGTTTCATAGTCCAAGAAATAAAGCGGGTACTCAAGCTCACTAAACAGCTCGTTTATTGCTGCCTTATCTATTATCGGCTCTTTAGATTTAGCCACATCAACCTGATTACGCTGCGGTATGCTCAGCTTTATGTCATCAGGCACATCGTGAACATTGTGTATCTCGCCATCAATCAAGACAGCTAGGTTCTTGCCGCCAATCCTTGAAATGTTGAACACAGAATACTCAGGTATATCTGGGTTGAGATAATAAAATGTCGGGCAATGACCAGACTTTGTTTTGAGCCGACAACTGCAACCTTTCGGCTCATCAGTCCGTTTGAGCAACTCAAGTGCATCTTGTACTTGTTGCCTGATTGTAGGTAGTATCTTCTCAACCTTTTCAGTTATATCAGTCTGAATTAGCATCTTTTCAGCATCAAGCTCGCCCCTACGAACGTAGTCTTTGTTCAAGTGGATGACACCGACTTTGCCAATTTTATAGCCAGCATCTTCAAAAGCTATCCTCTGAAAAGTAGTATCGTGTATATGCTCAGGCTTTACTGAATTGGTTGATTTTACTTCGTAAAGCGTCCAAGTCTGTGTAGGTTCGTCAAAGGTTATTACGTCAGCCATCGCCAATAAGCCATCATCTGTAAAAACAGTAGCCTGAAATATAGTTTTTACGCCCTGTGTTACGAGTTTTTCGGTTTCTTGCTTAGCATCCCGACCTTTTGCCTCAACTAGCACAGCACCGCTAAAAAGCTGCCGTGCGTACTGTTCAACCTCGTTACCTTGCTCAAGCCGCCGATTGATAGCTTCTTCTTCATCAACAGGTACAACGTCTTTTTTATACTTCCATAGCCACAAGTAGCTAGGACAACACTGATATTTCAAAAAGTCTGATTTTGAAAGGCTCACGGCTGATACCTAAACCGTAAATCTCTGCCACTTGTCCAAGTCTGGCGTATATTTAGCACCTGTGTAAACGTAAATGCCGTCATTACGCTTATTGAGAATACCGCCTGACAACTTAGCACTGTCAGCGTTTTGAGTTTTTATGTAGGCTTGCAGAGCATCGGACTTGTCATAAGTCGGCTGCTCAGTAACTGTGCGACCAGCCTTAGTATCGTATATGCCAATACTGCCATCGCTATAACGAACAATATAGTCAGGATAAAAGTTAGCGAGCTTAGTCAGTTTGGTTTCTTCATCAACGGTCTGATAGCTCAGGGCAAAGTATTGCTGCTGTGCCTCGCCGTTCTTGTACCACCATTCAACCTTGTCGCTGTCTTCAAGCATTTGTTCAAGGTACTTTTCAGGCTCTGAGCGGTCTTTGCGTAAATAGCATTGTTCGTAAGGGTAATACTTGGCTTGCACTAGCTCATAGTTGTCGCCAAACATATCTGTTTCAGGCAAGCTAAATACGCTGTGCGTAGTGGTTTTCTTACTGGCTATTTCAGCAGGTTTGATTTTCTCGTACTTGAGTTTGGCTGTTTTCATAACCTCATCAAATACAGTCTGGTTCTTACGAGAGCAAGCAATGATACGCTGCACTTCGTGCCACTTACTCTGGTCGTAACCGATATAGCTAAACCATTTATAGACAGCTGTTTTTACCTTTGAAAACGAACGGGCTGGTGCGTACGGCAAACACCAAGCCTTGAGCAGGTAGTCAAACTCTTTTTGTATATTCGCATCACTAACGTCAGCTTGGATTTGTTCAAGGTTCAAAGTACCTATTTCATCTTGCACTGTATCAAGGTTATGAACGACAACATCAGCGAGCAGAGGCGTTTTCAATTCTTCGGCATATAGTTCAAGCTCAGCATCAGCCTTTTCGTAGGCAACATTTACCATATCTGTTTCAGCTATGCCAAAACGCTCATTCAGACACTCAACAAGTATGCTGCTGAAACTGGCTGTAAGGTCGCCGTAGTCTTGACGGTGCAAATATACGCTCGGTAGCTGAACATCATTGATACCAGCCTTTTTATGGGCAAAGTGAGTTTTGAAAAAGTCTAAGTCTTCGGGTTTGTTGTTGATGTTGATACCAGCGATATTGCTATACACAAATGCTTTATTTAGCTCGGCTATTTCATAGTGTTTAGCCTCTGGCATACGCAAAATACGCCCGACTGTTTGTATCTCAAAAGTGAGCGAACGGATAGCACGTAGCATTACCAACACTTGTGCTCTCGGACAATCCCAACCAACGGCTACTGCCTCTTTGAAAATAAGCACCTCAACTTCTGAGCCATTCTTTTCAATCAGTTCAAGGTTTTGTTTGTCGTCAGATAACCATACCGCCAGCTTGCCGCTCTCGTAGGTAATACCGTGCTTAGCTAGCTGCTGCTCAACTTCTTCACGAACACTCTTATCAAGCGTGGATGTTTTCTCGCTATCGCTTGGCAACTGTACTAAAACAAGTGGATTTACAGGTATTTCGTTCTGCTCATATAGGCTCGCAAGTTCAGCACGTTTAGCTAATGCTGCCTCAACAACTAGCTCGTCTGCCGAGCCAGCAATATCTATATAATCGCCGATAGCTTGATTGATACTGGTTTCTTGTTTTATCAAACCTGAGCTTACTACTTCGTCAAAAGGCACACTGACATAGCCAGCCTTTTTGCTCATCATATCTTCGGCACTAACGCTCAAGAGTGGCGTTGCTGAAACCTCTACGGTCAACTTTGGTTTGATAACTTCGGCAATAAATCGCTGTGAGTTTTCGGTTAGGTAGTTGCGATGAGCCTCGTCAACAATCAAGATAATCTGCCGACCAGCCTCACGGGTCTTTTCAAGCACCTCAACAATGCTCCTGCCATCTTCACGGTCTTTGACGTACACGTTAGACCAATCACGCTGTGTACTGTCGCCATTTTGTCTGGTCGTAGTCAGGCTGTGCCAGTTTACGAACAAGATACTGTCTTCGCTGAGTGCGTCCTGTGTAATTTCATCAAGGCTCAAAAGGTTATAACGTGTATCTCGTAAGTAGCTTGCGAGCTTAGCTTTACTTTGTGAGTGCAGGTCATAAAGGCTAGTCCATACAAAAACATATTCTTTCGGCAAGTCTTCTTCACTCAGTCTTTGCAACAACTCAGCCATCATAATTGTTTTGCCAGAACCAGTAGGAGCTTTGAATACACAAACCTTTTCGCCTGAGCTATTCAGTAAACCTCTTAGCTGCTTTGCCAGCTCGTTTACGGCACTATGTTGGTATTCTTTTAGCTCAATCATAAACCTAACTCCTCGCTTTGCACTTTGTGTATTCGCCTGTAAACCTCAAGGATGCTTTCTGGTATTGGTCGTAGTTCGTGCATACGTTCAAGGTCGGCAAAATCGCTCTCGTATGTGTCATTGCTCAGGCTAAATACGTATATGTGAGCTGGCTTTTCATCGTCTAGCTTATCCAGTGTTTCTTTTAGGAATTGGATTGATAGCGGGTCAAATACAATAGCTGAGTAGTGGTCAGCGTTCTTGAAAACCTTGTACAGTTTGCTATCAAATACACTTTCAAAAGTGTCTTCACGAAGACATATCATATCTGTACTTCTGGCAACCAGTTCAATACGTGTCTGGTCATCAGTCTGCTGCCGACTTACAAGGCTCGTTTTGAAATAGCGAACATTGGCTGGTATAGCCTCTGTGTCGTTAGTACCGTGAACAATACGGCTTACACGCTCGTAAGTAACTTTTTCGGCAATTTCGTTCTCGTTATTTGTGCAAAGTATAAAACGCCTGTTACCGCCATCTTCTTCATTTAGCTCAAGTAAGGATTGTCCTGTTGTGCCTGAGCCAGCCATAAAATCAAGAACCAGCGAGTTTTTATCAGTGGCAAGTCTGAGACACTTCTTTATCAGGTAAACAGGCTTTGGATGGTCAAACATACCGCCCATACCCAACTTGCGTAAATCAATCGTTCCTTGCTCGGTTCTTACCTCGCTCTCATCCCAAATTGATTTAGCCTTGCTGGTTGATTTACGAGATTTTTCGTACACGTTCCAGCCGCCATCTCGCTTTTGCCTTGCTACAACCTGCGAAGTGTCAGGCTGATTTGTGATGTTCCGCTCAAGCAAAGGCTTACCCCATCGCCAACAGCTGTCTTCGCCTTTACTATTTTTCGGCAGAGCCTCAACGCTGTACTCACTGGTTTGAATAAGCGATACAGCACATTCTTTTTTGTCGTTTGCACTACTAGGGTTTACGTACACAGGATAATAAAGGTTTGGTCGGTTTGCCCTTGTAAATCTAGGGTTACGGTTTCTCAGTTCCCTTAGTTCGTAACTGCCGTCCTTGTCGCTCTGTTTTAGGCTACCTGCTTCTTTTTCAAGCTCATTTATGACTGCATCAGCACTCTTTGAATAGCAAAGTATATACTCGTGTGTTACAGCAATAGGCAGGTAATCTCTGCCGCCTTTGTTTACTTGAACTGTAATTGTCGTTACGTAGTTTTCGTTGCCAAATATCTCATCGCAAAGTAGCTTGAGCCTTGCAGCCTCGTTTTCATCAATGCTGATAAAGATAACGCCCTTGCGACTAAGTAAACTCTTGGCAAGCTCAAGTCTCTTGCCCATAAAAGATAGCCATTTACTGTGCTTATACTGGTCGGTGCTATCAAGTATTTTGTCATCGTATCTAAAGCCACTGCCGCCAGTGTTATAAGGCGGGTCTATATAAATAACATCTACTTTGCCAGTATGCGTATAGTTGAGTACCGAGAGTGAATGGTAATTATCGCCCTCAATGATAAGGTTGCTTGGTGCGCCTTTGACCTTATCAATCGCACGTTGAGTAACTTGTTCTAATACAGGAAGTTCAGTATCACATAGACGTACTACTTCTTCGGGCTTGTATTCCCAAACCAAGCCGAACTTCTTGCGGCGTTTGAGACCCTTGATTATGTCTATCAGTTCTTCTTTTGTGTAGTCTTCAAGTGTTTTAGGCATTTCATCACATATTTCTCGGTGCCTAAAATAAAAACGACACCGCAAGGTGTCTTACTTCCATTCACAAACCGACTTTCGCCGTTTTGCTTATGCGGTGCCGTTTGTATCGGCGAACCACATAAAATATGCGTTCGGTTTGTTATGAAAGTAAGACTTTACTATCATAACTCAACTACACATCACTTACTAGATAACAGCAGCCTAATTTACGATGTTTGTATAATGAGTTTATGTGCGGCTGTATGCCTCAAGGCAGTAACTCACAACCACGAAAGGTAGCAAGTAAACCGCTACCTGAACTTGAATACGTGCCTATTGATGACAGCTACGTGTCTACTCGGCAATTTAGAGCCAAGCTGCAACAGGCTAAAAAACCAAAGTCTGAGCCGTATATCTAGTCAGCTTTTTTGTTTTTCTCTAACAGTTTCATAATATCTTCACGCCGATAGCGTCTATCACGGCGTGTACCAAAACGTACGGCTACCAAGTAGCCTTTTTCATCCCACGCTCTAAGAGTATTTGGATGGCAATTCAGCAGCTCACACGCTTGCTTGAGCGTGAGTAGCTTCGGCTGTTTTTGCTCCGATTGTGTCATACTATAACTATACACAACTTGCTACTGCAAGACTATGAGAGTGATGTGATGACAAGAGTAAACAACCAACTACTGAAATTGATGAGCATACTGGACGAGCAAGCAAGGCTCAATCCTAAAGGTGCTGAGCTGCAACTGCGTGTTGAGCTGTTTGTTGACTGTCCAGACCACGACCCGCTTCTCAGTAAACTGGAAACCGAATACGATGTGATAACTGTTTTGCAGCGACCCGATGAGAAAGGTTATGGCGACCCTGACCACGGGATGTTTCAAATGGAACATCCAAAAGACTACGAACGGTATATGAGCTACTTTGTACAACTCAAGCCATCCTTTGATGAGTTTTATAAAGCCGAGTATCTCAGGCAAAGGTCAACTACCACAACCCTTACTGACAACAACCGTGCGTTAGTCATTGAGGTTATGCGAGCAATAGATGATGAGCTTAGCATCAGTGGTAACGCACAGGTAAGTATAGACCCTGTGCAGAGCGAAGACTTATGCAAGAAAGCATTGGCTTTTTTGAAAAAAGTCGGAGCTATCAAAGACTACGAGGCAATAGACGAAGTTGATTTTAATGGCGAATACGAAAGAATGATGCCCACAGGTCAGATTGACGTATTCAAGGTTGAAGTTATGCTGCCGACCTTTGATGAGGTTCTTGCCGAGCTTGAGAGTGATAAGCCAGCCGAACCAGTTGTAGAAGAACCGCCAGAGCCAAGTGTTGAGGAAGATGACAAAGTTGCGGCTACACCAGAGCAAGAACGTACCGTGCTATTTATGGCAATTATAGGTAAGGCGTTTGGCGATAGTAACCAAGAAAATGTCAGCATACCGCTCGCTACTTTCAAGCCGCTCACTTTCAAGCAGGTCAATGCACTCGTTGACCAATATGCAGGTAGTAAAACGTTTATTGTCAAAAACCGCCCCAAAACCGCAAACGATAAAACCGCCTACGAGTTTGAGCTAACTAAACATCAGAAAACTGCATTTGAGGAACTAAAAAATAACTTCTCATACTTACGAGATTTACAAATGCTGATGATTTATTGGGGCAAGATGTGCGAGCTTTACGATGCTGTTTCAGGCGGCTATGTAGGTTTTGAAGACGGGCTACTCAATCGCCACTATCTGCTACTAACAATCAGAATAGAGAAGATACTAGCCAAAGACGAGTTTGCCGACTTTGATGAAAAGCCATTTATTTACGACAGCTTTATGGGCAATATGGAAGACTTGGATATGGCATACGAGTTTATGCGACCTGAACTTTGGGGCTACTATGGCAAGTTGGAACGCTTATGGGTAGAAAAGGCTGATGGGCTAGGAGCGTTCAAGCTAGAAGATGAAGAACAAAAGCTACTAGACGATACCGATAAGGCTATCGCTGGACACAAAAAGGAAAAGGCTCGTCTGAATGCTAACTTTGAAAAGCGTCTTGAAACAGTAGCTGAAAAATACAATGCCGACCAAAAACCTACCGACACGTCAGGGGTAAAAATCGGTAAAGGTAAAGTGATTATAGACAAGCAAAGTAAACCCAAAATAGATTATCCAGACGACACAATGCCAGAGCGTTATGAAGAACCTGCCAAAGAACCTAACACAGCAGCACCAGCAGCAGTAAAGGTTGATATACACCCTCTGCAACCTAATCACTACCACGATAAGACTGGCAAGTTAGCCGTATCAGGAACTGTTGATGTTTCTATTGCCGTACGTGGCAAGGTAGCTCGCAAGAACCGCATCAAGTACGACCAATGCCACCTAATGAGCTGTCTGTTCAAAAGCGTCAATACACTAAAGAACGGCGTAACTTTCAGTACGTTCTTAGGTGTAAAGTACGACAAAAACAACAAAAAACACATTCGCAAAATCAGAAATACAGTTGATGAAATAAATAAAAAAGTAGCAGGTAAAACAACAGCTAAAAAACTGATTTTCATTCAAGCTGAAAAGATATTTGTGAACAGTTCGTATCTGTAAATCTAACTGAAAAACAATTTCAGTACGACCCTCGTGTACATAGTTGACCCGCAAACACAGCGGGTCTTTTTCATCCCTGCTGATTGCAGCAAGGAAAGTCTAATGCCCACGAAAAATAAACCACTACCAGCAGAGCCACAAGACAATGCCGCAAAAAAAGGCGTGGCTGCTGAGTTGAGCGATGAGGCTATTCACAACCTCACTGGTTTCTTTGACGTGCTAATTCAGATGGACTTTGCACAAAAGCAACGTAATGAAAAAAGGAATGAAAGTGATGATTTTCTACAAGGTACTACGAATAACACTCAACAAACTGATTAGCCTACTTCTTTCAGCTTGGTCTTGGGCAAGCAACAAGGAAACAGCGATGGAGCGAAAGAAAAATGACCGTTAGCGAAGTGAACATCACGCCAGTCAAACCGACTGACGGGCTTGTTGCCTTTGCCAGCTGCCTTATTGATGGGCAGTTGTTTATTGGCTCGCTTGGCGTACACCAGCGGCTTGACGGTACAGGCTATCGCATAACCTACCCAACTAAGAAAGTTGGCTCACGACAGCTCAACTACTTTTATCCAGTGACCAAAGATGCTGGCAAAGTGATTGAGCAAGCAATTCTTGCTAAGTGCGTTGAGTTATTTGAAAGAAGTGATGAACGATATGGTAGACACAGTAAAAATACTCATACCCGTACATAACCCGCTCATATTTGACGGCAGCAGGTTTACGCCAATCACACTTGAGCAACTCGTAAACAGCAGAGGTTACGGTAAGACGTTTCTCAACCCCTCGCCGACATACGCCAAGATGGGCAAGTATATGCCCCGATTGACTATGTACAAGCGAGTACGCAAGTTCG
Organism: uncultured Candidatus Saccharibacteria bacterium; assembly: GCA_964426845.1. GTDB lineage: Bacteria > Patescibacteriota > Saccharimonadia > Saccharimonadales > JAGQNJ01 > CAYRSA01. The sequence goes on from CAYRSA010000004.1 coordinate 48,806, forward strand.
GTGCGGTAACGTATGAACTGGCAGTTGAGTTTTCAGCACCAAAGATGTTGTTCGGCAACAACTTTGATGAGCTGAAAGAAAGCGACTTTGATGCTCTGCTCACGGCATTGCAAAATGCGTTACACGAATTGCTCGGTCATCGGTTCTTCAAACCACAGCTTGCTCACGCTGATATTGCGGCTTGGCATCCATCTAAGAACATAGTGTTTCTTGACTACACTTCGTGCCAAACAATCCTCAATACAATGGGCAAGCTGGATGTAAGCAAGACGTACGATTTTCAGAAGACAGACTTTCGTGATGGACACGTGGTACACATCCACGCCAATTCACTTGATATAGCCTTTTACGACAAAATGGCTGACCTGCTAAAGGCAAAGAAAAGTAGCAAACGGGCTTTTGAAAAAGACAGCTCGGTGCAGCTCAATTTGCTTGAGGGTCTTGCTGAATACCGACCAATGGAAGTATTCAGGTACGAAGTACGTTTTGTCGGTAGAGCCTCTATCAAGCGAGCTTACCCCGACTTAGAGCAATGGACGTTTGAAAGTCTGTTCAAAAAGAAGTTGTGCCAAGACGTGCTGCTCAAGCATTGGAAAAAGCTGACCGCCAATGTAGATATGTTGGCACTGGACGTAAAAGAGCCGTACGAGCTTTTACAAAACTACCTTGAGGCAAACGATGACGTAACGCCACAAGCTGCACTAGCGGCAGTAGCTGGCTTGCTCATCACAAGTCAGGCAGGTGCAGTTGGACTGAGAAACACGCTTGAGGTTCGGTATGGCAAACAGGCGTGGTATCGCATCAAGCCACTACTAAAAGCACCGCAAGCACACCGTTATACCGCCTTTGTTCACATAGACGAGGCATTGCAACGATTTACACCAACCAAAATGTCAGATTTTCTATCAAACATTGAAAATACTAGTAAGTAATGTTAAGTTAGTAAGGAGTAATTATTATGGAAACTAAGATAATCCTAATCGCACGAGTATCAGATATTGAGCAACGAAAAGCATTGCCAGCTCAGAAGTTACGGCTTGAAAGATATGCCGAACAAAAGAAACTACCCTACGAGTATCACGAGTTTGACGAAAGTGCTCATAAAGACGAGCGACAGAAGTTCGGCAAGCTCGTTGAGCATATCCACAAGCAGACTGGCTTATGTTACGTGGTCTTTGACAAGATAGACCGCTTTACCCGTGATAGCAGCCAAGAAGAAGTAAAGGCATTGCAGCAACTCGTAAAGCTCGGCAAAATTGAGCTGCACTTCCCGCACGACAGTTTGTATATAGACCAAAACTCGTCAGCAGCCGATTGGTTCAGGCTAGGTATCGGTATGGCACTGGCTAAATACTACTCAGATAGTATTCGTGATAACGTCAAACGCCGTTTTGAACAAATGCTTAGTGAGGGTATATGGGTACATAGAGCACCAGTCGGCTATAAGAACGTCTTGAAAGGCGGTACGCCACAGAAACCTATCAAGGACATAGAAGTTGATGACACTAAGGCTCACTACATTGTAAAAGCCTACGAAATGCGAGCCAGAGGCATCTCATACGCCGTCATTGCTAAGGAACTTCGTGAGATGGGCTTTCGTAGTAACATTGCTGGCAGTAAAGCTCCGAGCAAACAGTTTCTTGAACGAATACTAAGCAACGAGTTTTATTGCGGCTTTATGGTTCACGCTGGTAGACGCTACCCGCACAAGTACCCGCCGCTAATCAGTCGTGGTTTATACAATCAGGTTCAGCGTGTCCGTGATGAGCGTAAACACGAGATGACAAAGTACGATAGCAAAGATTTTACCCTGAAAAAGATAGTAAAGTGCGGTAAATGCGGACGTGCCGTATCACCATTCAAGGCTCGCAATACTGTGTATTTGCGATGTGCCAACTCAAAGTGCGATAATCCGAATACAGCCGTAAGCCTCGTTATTGATGAGGTAACGGCAGATATAGGGTTTATAGACGTGCCTGAAAAGTGGCTAGACAAAGTGATAACCGAGCTGCGTAACCGTCATAACGACCAGCAGCTATACTTTACGCAAAACATTGAGCAGACCCGTGCTGAGTACGACAAACTCAAGGAAAAAATGCGTAAGGTTTACTATGACTTGCTTGAGGGTCGTATTACACAGACATTCCACGATGAAATTGCAACTGAGCTAGAAAAGAAACAGCAGGAGCTGAATGACCGCCTAAAGTTGCTAACAAGTGATAACAAAGACTTTCAAGTTACCGCATCTTATCTGTTAGACTTGGCTCAACGAGCTGAACAGCTGTTCAATGAGAGCGATGAGGGGCTAAGACAGAAGTTGCTGGAATACGTACTTTCAAACATTGAACTAAAGGACAAAAAGCTGTCTTATATACTAAACGACCCCTTTAGAACCGTAGTTGAAACAAAGAAAAAGAGCCTTGCGGCTCATAATTCAAACATTTGGTGCGGATGAGGAGACTCTAACTCCTGGCCTCTTCCTTGGCAAGGAAGCGCTCTAACAACTGAGCTACACCCGCATGGGTCGAAATGGTGGCGCCACCAGGACTCGAACCTGGGACACAAGGCTCTTCAAGCCTCTGCTCTACCAACTGAGCTATAGCGCCACGGTGCCTCAAAAAGACTTTTGTATTCTACTGGATTACCCCTGGAAACTCAAGCGCTTCTACCTGCCCGTAAAACGCCTCAGCCCACAGGCTATAACCATGGTTGCTGGGGTGGAATAAATCGACGCTGTAGATGCGCGGATCATAGGCGTGAGGTTTGATGGCCTCATAGACTGGCGCCACCTGGACTTTGTTTTTAGCAGCCAGCTTTGATAGGCCCCGGTTCCATTCCTCGACAGTATTACCCCCTATTTTCGAGCGCGCCATGGGTGGAATGCTGGCAATTACCACTTTGTCCTTGGGTAATTTGTTAAGAATGTTCTGGTAGTTCTTGAGGTAATCCCCTAGCCATACATCGTGATTCAGATCATTGGGACCGACGGCCACCAGAACCAAATCTGCCCTTTTAATAACGTCGGGTTTACCCAGCTGTTCGGCCAATACTTCACCGGCCTCAGCGCCGGTTTTACTATAATTATAGACTTGGACAGGTCGACCAGTTTCTTTGGCCAACCGCGAGGCCACCTGTCCAACAAAACCCTTCCTCGGGCTAGTAGCACCAATGCCCTGTACGGTTGAATCGCCCAGCGCCACGACAACTAAGACCTTGTCAGCCACTGGCTCCTGGTTGCTAGCCTGCCAATATTTGGCATACCTGGCCACGCTAGTAAAAACTACCGCGGCGTAAACTACTAGCCCCAAAAGTAAAACGCTTAGTATGACGCTTAAAATAAGCATAGCTTGAGAGGTCGTGCTCATAACCTTAGTGTAGCGCAATGACAAGCATTAGCGGATATCGTATTTAACTCGTTGTTTCTCTAGGTTGCGCTCGGCGGCGTCAGCGGCCCGCGCTTGAACTTCGTAGTCACGCATCTGGTCTTCTAGAATCTTAATCTCGCGTTCCCAATCGTCAGCTGTCCGGTGTAAGTCCTCCATGTCCCGTTTCATACGGTTAACGGTGTCGCGCATGCGTTGGACTTCCTGCTTCTTAGCCTCAGCCGCTTGCCGAGCGCTGACGGCTGCATTTCGTAATTGATCGCCTGCTGCCATGATTTCTCCTTTGGTTTAGTAAGCGAAGTATAACAAACAAAAAATCCCACGTTTGTGAGATTTTATACTTGGTGGGCGCTGAGGGACTCGAACCCCCGACCCCCTCGGTGTAAACGAGGTGCTCTAGCCAGCTGAGCTAAGCGCCCGCACAGTACCGCCACATCATACCTGACAACAGAGAGGAATTCAAGGTCCCAGCTTGAAAATTACTCTTTAAATACGTATGCTTTAGCTAGCGCGCGAGTGGTGGAATGGTAGACACGCTAGTCTGAGGGACTAGTGCCCTAGGGCGTGGAGGTTCGAGTCCTCTCTCGCGCACCACGCAGATTCTGACCTTTGATAATAGCCGCCTCAAGCTCTATAATACAAAGCATATTTGTACGAAGGGTAAGGCTGGGCAATGCCCCTAATTGAACTCATATCTTACGTTATTACTTTATCTGGACTATTTGTAGTCCTACTCCTGGTGGCCCTCAAGAATACCCATTCAGCGGCTAACAAGTACTTCATCTTTTTCGGTTTGTCAGTATTCTTTTATACCGCCGCCGCTTTCGCGGCAGAATTCCCTGAAAGCTACCAAGCAGCCCTAACCCTTAACCGAACAGCCTTGTTTGCGGCCAATTTTGTGCCTCTGTTCTTCTACTCATTTGCTATTGCCTTCACCGGCAGCGAGAAGCAACACAAAGTTATCACAGCCCTCGCCTACTTAGCGATTCCCGTCCTCTCAATCGTCGCCTATTTACCGGACACCATTGCCACCGTCGAGCGCGAGTACGGCACAACACTTGGGGAGGTCGGGCCAGCGCTATGGGCAACACTAATATACTTCGTCATCTTGTTTACTATCAGTTTCCGTATCTTGACTAACTACGCTAAGCATTCTAATAAATCCGTTCAATCACAAGTCAAGCTCATGATGTACGGTATCGGCTTTGCCGTAACGGCGAACATGATAACGCAAATAATCTTACCTAGTTTTGGCGTGACCCATCTGGGCAGTTTGATTGGCAACCCGGCCAACGTAATCCTGGTAAGCGGGGTAGCAGCGGCCATTCTCAAATATCAAATGTTTGACATCAAGTCGGCTATCTTCAGGTCTTTAGGCTTTGTCATAACCGTTTCTATTATTGCGCTCGGCTATAGCACGATTATTTTCGGCGCCGGCAAGATTCTGCTGCCTGGCTTACAACTCAGCAATCTAGAGTTCGCTTTTATCGTTCTGACGGCGCTACTGCTGACCCTAACCATCCGACCACTGCTTAGTGTCATAAAAAAGATCACTGATCGTCTATTTTTCCGTGATGATTATGACTCTGAATGGTTAGTTAATGAAGTCGGCAATATCCTGGCTTCGCAAATCGACCTTCGAACTCTGACTCACGAAGTGGTAACCCTACTATCTCAGCACATGCGCGTCCAGACTGTAAATATTGTCGTCCTGGATAAAAGCCGAATTTACTACGAGTCAGCTAATTTGATCACAGGCGACTCCCAGAGCATTGCGACTGAATTGCATAGTCTAGGCGATCAGCTCCTAGCGACTGATGATCTGCCTACTGGCGACAAAAAGAATATCCTACACAAGTATGGTATCGCTATCTTTGCTCCACTGGTTGTAAATCAAGTTAAAATTGGCTATTTCTTGTTCTCCGAGAAGAACAGCGGTACAGGCTACAACCGCAAAGACGTAGCTCTTATCGACACGGTGTCCGACCAACTTTCAATCGCCATTCACAACAGCCTGTCCTACTCATTGGTCCGACAATTCAACACTATCCTGCAACAAAGAATTAACGACGCCACCGAGCAGTTGCGATCGGCCAATGACAAGCTAAAAGAAGCTGACTCCGTCAAAGATGATTTCATTTCTATGGCCTCTCACCAGCTAACCACCCCTCTAGCAGCCATAGATGGCTATTTGAGCATGGCCACCAAGGGCTTCTACGGTCCATTGCCCGACAAACTCAGCGGTCCCCTGACCTCAGCTCTATCCCGGACCCGGGTCATGAAGCAATTAGTTATTGACCTGTTAACTGTCAGCCGAATGACGGCCGGCAAGTTTGTTCTCGAGACTAGACCCACTGACATGGATGCTTTGGTCAAAGCTGAGGTCGAGGCCTTGAGTATGCGAGCAGCTGATAGTAAGGTCACTCTCACCTATCACCCTCCACCGGCACGCCTGCCTAAAATTGAAGTCGATGAGCAAAAAACCAGGCAAGCCATTACTAACCTAATTGATAACGCCGTTCACTATACCCCGGGTGGTAAGGTCGACATCCACTTAACGCAGAATGGGGACAGAGTGATTTTTACAGTTATCGATAATGGCATTGGAGTTCCCGAGAGCCAGAAGGATAAGCTCTTTACCAAATTCTTTCGGGCCGAGAACGCCAAGGACTCCCGACCCGATGGCACCGGTTTGGGTTTGTACTTAGTTAAACGAGTTGTCGATGCCCAAAATGGTACAATTATTTTTCACAGCAGCCCCAAGGGTTCAACTTTTGGATTTTCTCTGCCCGTAAAACTTGGGCAGTAAGTTTGGTACAAAACTAATCATAAGTGTTAACATAATGTCATGGGATTAGACCTAACCACTCCGGCACTATTGTTTCCGGCCGTTGCTATTCTGATGCTGGGCTACATCAACCGCTATATTGCTACGGCTGGTGTTATAAGAACTTATGTTAAGGATTACCACTCGGGTTATAAGCACATAGATGTAGCCGGACAGCTCAAAGTACTAAGAAAGCGCATTGGCTTGTCTAAACTTATGATGGCATCAGCTTCAGTAGCCCTATTGTTCGCTTGCTTGTCGATGTTGCTGATATTCGAAGAGCTCAGGGTGGCTGGCGAGACAACCTTTGCGGTGGCTTTATTTTTCATGATTCTCAGTGTCATTTTTTCGCTGAACGAAACCGCGTTATCAAACAAGTCTCTATCGACAGAAATCGACACTATACTCAGTAAAGAAAAAGCTCGAGATTAATTGCTAGCTTCTGGGCAAGTGGTCATATAAATGATCCATGGAGTATTCATCCCTTAGCAGTGGCTTGATGTCTTCCAAGCCGACATTGATCTTGACCCCGGGGTTCAAAATACCGTGCGGGTCAAAGATATCTTTGACCTTTTGAAACAAAGCATAGGCTGTATCACCATAGAGTTGTTTCAAATATGGAGCCCTGAGGCGGCCGTCACTGTGCTCGCCACTGGTGCTGCCGCCCAACCCGATTACTAAAGTGTAGTAATCGTCGATGACTTTAAATACTTTTTGACGGTCACCGACAAGAGATAGATCAAGAAAGGGTTGCATGTGCAGATTGGCGTTACCGGCATGGCCCCAGATGGCAACTTTCAAGTGGTGCTTATCAAAGATCTTATAGATTCCGTCCATGTATTCGCTCAATTTACCTTCCGGCACAATGCCGTCCTCAATGATCGGCAGGGCTTTGGAGTTGCCCTCAACATGCGTAATTACCGATGCCGCGCTGTGACGAATTTTCCACAATTTCTCTTTTTCAGCTTTATCAGTCTGCAGATCATATCGGCCACCGTGTTTTTCAATAATCTTGACGGCACGCTTGGCCATTTTCTTTTTGGACCGCTCATTAGCATTATCAAACTCCACAAGAACGATTAATTTACTAAATGGTTTTTCGATGATACCCTTCAGCTGGTTGGGATTGGTCTGATCTAGAAGATTTAGCAGATTGTCATCAACAACCTCTAGGGCGCTAGGGCGGTCTGGCAGGCGATTAAGCTCCATAACGGCTTGCTCGGCAGTGCCGATATCGTCGAAGAAGGCCGCAATCAAAGTTGTGTTCGGGTTGTAGGGTTCGGTGTGGAATTGGGCTTCGGTCACGATACCCAGCGTTCCCTGGGATCCAACAAATAGGGGGGTTAAGTCAAAACCGCCCTTCTGTTTTACTTGCTGCAGACAATAGCCAGCTGAATTCTTAGAAACTCCCAAGTCTAGCATCTTCAGATCGTCCTTATGCTCCTCGATTAAAGCATCCATGGCTCTGTATACTTCGCCTTCGAAATTGGACTGACCCATCTTTTTATTAAGCTCGCGCTTGCTGAGGCGCCTGGTTTCAATAACTTCCCCATTGGCCAAAACCACCCTTAGAGCCTCTGTGTAATCCCGGGTATTGCCATATTTAACAGTTTTTTCACCGGACGCATTGTTAGCTACCGCGCCCCCCATGGTGGCAAACTCAATTGATGACGGAAACGGCGGTAAAAACCGGCCGTGAGTCTGTAAAGTTTGTTGTAACTTTGAATATACTACGCCGGGCTCAACCAAAACGCTGCCGCTACGAGCATCGAGTTCTAGGATCTTGTTCATATGAGCTGGAAAAACCACAATAATTCCAGTACCGATAGCTGCGCCGGCCTGGTCACTGCCCCGGCCCCGGGCAGTAATCGGTAAGATTCGTCCTCGCTCCGCCAATTGCCAGGCAAACTTAGCTGTCTTGCGAACATCATTCTCGTTCTGCGGATAAACAATCATTGACGGCATGACTTCGAAAACACCCCCGTCAGTCGAGAAGTATTTGCGAGCCGCTGCCGAAGTAATCACCTCACCTACTAAGTGTTCTTGCAAATAATGGGCAATCTTACTCATTACTACTTCGGTCCCTCCATAATGAAACCATTACCATCTTAGTCCCATGATAGCACAGTCTCGGCCCTTTGCGCCCACCCAACCATGTGGTAGGGTTAAAACTGATTATAGGAGTCATCAGTGGTCGTTCAGCCAATTAAAACCGATATCGTTCGAGCCAATCAGTTGTCGCTACAGCAACTTATCGATCGTAGTATTGATAAGCTGGCCGATGGTAGCATTCTGGCTATAACCTCAAAAATTGTGTCGCTTTGTGCCGGTCAAGTCACGCCTATTGATGGTCTGGCTTATGATGAGCTGGTCAAGCAACATTCATCGCACTACGCACCCGAGGCCGACGAGCGGCTAGGCTCGCGGTTTACAATTACCCACCGCACTCTAGTTAGAGCCGCCGGTATCGATAAGTCCAACGCCGACGGCCAGTACGTTTTATGGCTGGACAGCTTTCAGCCGACGGCTAATGACATCCGGGAATACCTGACCAAAAAGTACGGCCTAAGAAAAGTCGGTGTCATCATTACTGACAGTGTATCCACGCCTCTTAGACGGGGGGCTAGCGGCATTTGCCTGGCCCACAGCGGCTTTTCGGCTCTTAATGACTACCGGGGCCAGCGTGATTTGTTCGACAGACCACTAACCGTTAGTGTGGCCAATATCACCACTGGGCTGGCGAGCAGCGCCGTGGTGGCTATGGGTGAAGGCGACGAGAGTACGCCGCTGGCAGTAATAAGTGATGTGCCGTTTGTATCTTTTCAAGCTCGCAATCCGACAAAGAAAGAAATAGACACAGCTTACCTGGATAAAGACGAGGACATTTTCGAGCCCTTTCTCAACTCGGTTGACTGGCAACCGGGCCAACAATCATAAACTGGTGCGGATGAGAGGACTTGAACCTCCACGAGCATAAGCTCACTGCGCTCTGAACGCAGCGCGTCTACCGATTCCGCCACATCCGCATCTAAGAAGTTATTCTATTGTAACCCGTTGCTCGCGAATCGCCCAGTTTTGAACATTAGCAAAGCGATCCACCGGCGAGTTAAACCGAGTTGGGTCGAATCCGTAGACTGTATCAGTGGTGATGTATAGAAATCTTGGCTGGTACAAGGCAATGGCCGGGGCATCCTTGCGCCACTGGTCTAGCATTGGCCGATACTTGGTGGCTCGAAGGGTTGGGTCAACGCGGCTCCGGCCACCTTCCAGGCCAGCGTCCACTGCACCGGCTTTATACTCAGCAAAATTCAGCCTCTGCTGGGAAGCCGGATCGGCCTGAGAACTATGCCAGTAGGCGTAAATATCCGGATCGCTACCCAACGCAATACCGTACAGCAGAGCGTCGTAGTTATGGAAAGCAATTGTTGACTGCAGCTCTTCGTCTGGCTGTAACAATACTTCAACCCTGACACCAACGTCTCGCCACTGCTTTTGCAGCATACTGGTCACGTAGGCGTACTGGCCGTTGCTCTTGGAATATAGCTGAATTTGTAATTTTTGGTCGCCCTTGGTCCGGATGCCGTCAGCGCCAATGTTATTCCAACCGGCCGCATCCAACATTTGCTTAGCTTCATCAGGATTAAAACCATCTTGGACTAAAGTTTTGTCATAACCAATGTGGCTACGCAGCAACAAACTGTCAGCCTTAATAACTGGATAGCCCAGGCCAGCGATAATCGCATTGGTATCGGTGGCTTTGGTCAGAGCCTTTCTGACATTGGTGTCAGATAGAATTGGCGAAGTGTTGCGCAGGAAGACCATAACCTCACCCATCAAAGGCACGCTGTATTCGTTAATATTATTATCACCTTTCAATTCGGGTGGCATGGCGTCCAGTCCAGCCGCGGCCGTAACTTCCCGTCGCACCAAAGCATCGGTCAGTGACTCTTCGTTCCTAAAGGCCCGGACTACAAAGCGGTCCAGCATCGGCTCGCCCTGGTAGAATTTTTCGTTCTTGACTAAGCCAACTTGCTCTTCACGGGTCTCTGGCGTCGAGCCAACCACCTGGACGGCTTCCCACTTGAACGGCCCGCTGCCCACGGGGTTGACAGTGTTAAAACTCGATGAGCGCAAGGAAGAGGCCGGCACACCCTCCAGCAAGTGCTTGGGCACCAGGCCACTGGTCAAAGAATGCGGGAAAGAAGCCAATCCATGAGGCAAGGTAAAGACCACAGTGTAAGGGTCACGGGCTTCGATTTTGACGTTCTGCCAGTTAGGCAGCAGCGGTGATTTGGCATCGGGGTTTTGGATAGTTTGGAAAGTGAAGACTACGTCATCGGCTGTCACTGGCCGGCCGTCTTGCCAGTATACGTTTTCGCGTAGACGAGCTGTATAGACCGAGGCCTGGGGATTGGCCTCTAATTTATAAGCTATGTCGCCAACCAACTGATTGTTGCTGTCGTATTGCATCAGGCCAGTGAAAACCAGCCGCGATACCGTAGCATCCACCGGCCCAGTAGCATACAGTGGATTGGCATTAGTAAAAGCTCCAATCACCCCTTCAGTGTAGGTGCCACCAGGCGCTGGCGCTAAGTTCTGATAAAAGCGTGACAAGCCGCGCATTTGGGCTATCACGCCGCCGGATAGCAAGACCAGTAGCAGAATCCAGCCCAAGATAAACCGTCGCACCCCGACAATGTGATCCAGGCGACGGAAGAGATGTTTATCCAACCCCTTTTCGGCTTGCTGGCTGAGCTCTTGGGCCTGGTGCTTGCTGCGTTTAACGCGGCGTCGCCACCGTAGCTTGTTGGTGCGGCTAAACATATATACCCTCCTAGGCCAAGACTATGCTCAGAAGAATCGAGGCCGAGAAAATGAAGGCCACAATTACTGTCATCTGAAAAATAGTTTTATCCGAGCCCCGGCGGACCGTATTAATTTCCGAGCCCCCACCAAAACCCGCTCCCAGAGTGGCTCCGCGGGTTTGCACTAAAATTAATATGATCATCAAAATCGCGCTGATAACTGTTATGTAACCGAGTATGCTCATCTTTCCTCCAATACGGCTGTCACTAGATAGTTTAACAGTCCTATGATGATACCTGCAACCAGGGCGGCTCCGAAATTGTTGACGTCTAAAGCTTCGTAAAATTGGCTAGCCAACAGAACCATGGCAGCGTTGATAATAATCATGAACAGACCCAGGCTAAATAACAGAGCCGGCAACGACAAAATCACTACCAGTGGCTTGATGATGGTGTTGATGGCCGCCAAAATCAGGCCGGCAATAACAATCACTCTAAAACGATCGCCGTAGGCAATTCTATCGGGCCCCAGGATATTAGCAGCGATCCACAGACCTAATCCGCAGACAAACCATCGAACTAAAAAACGTCCTAAAGGATTATTCATAAGTATTATGACTATTGTAGGCCATTTTAGGTTTTTATGACAGTAGTGAAGGTAAGTTTCGACTCAGCACCCGACAGCCAGTTTCAGTAATAACCACGTCGTCCTCGATGCGTACGCCGATGCCCTCGTTGGGGATGTAGATGCCCGGCTCGACTGTCAGTACCATATTGGCGGCCAGTGGCGCTCGATAATCGCCGACGTCGTGTACGTCTAGACCCAGAAAATGTGATGTGGCATGAGGATAATAGCGACGGATTTGCTCTCTGGAAATATCCTGAATCAGCCCTAACTTTTGTAATACCCCGCCAGCGTATAGTTCGACAGCTTTTTCATTGTCAGTAATACTAGCCCCGGGTTTCAGACCCTTCAAAGCAAATTGTTGGATATCTTTGACCGCTTCCAAAACCTCTAGTTGGCGAGGTGTTGGCGTACCAACCGGCACGGTCCGGGTAATGTCGGCGGCGTAGTTAGAATACTCAGCCCCTATGTCTACTAATAGTAACTGGTTCTTGTGAACCGGCGCCGTGTTAGCGTTATAGTGCAGGACACAGGCGTTTTTGCCGCTAGCCACAATTGGTGCATAAGCATGGCTGAGGCCGCGTTTCTTAAACTCATAATCAAAAACCGCCTCGACTTCGTACTCATGGTCGTAGTTCTCGACAACTGTCCGCGCCAAAGCTTTATCGAAAGCCTCGGTCGTGGCCTGGACCGCCTTTTGAATCAGCCGAATCTCATCGTCGGTCTTGACAACTCTAAGAGCCGATATTTCGGCGTTCAGAGTTTTGAAGCTGGCTTTCTTCCTAGCCAAAGGTTTCAGTCTCTTTAGTAATTGACCGCGAGTATCATTTAGCACAAAGTTAACTTGGCTGCCCTTAGTCGGAGCAATATAGCCAATAATGCTAGCTTCTTTCAAATCAGTTGCTAACTCCTGCCAACCCTTGGTGTTACCGAAAACATCAGCGATCCCCGACACTTCCTGTAGAGCCTGGCTGTCGGCCACGCCGTCGAATATAGTCTCGGCAAAGCTTAGTTGGGGCTGGATTAGGTAGGTCCGGTCTTTAGTAATTACCAAGACAAAATTTGGCTCGTTAACCCCTGTTAAATACCAAAAACTGCTGTCCTGGCGGAAATGAAAAGTGTTGTCGCCGTTTCTTTGCATGCGGCGGTTGGCTGTAAAGACTAAGACATCGGCGTCGCTAACGTCGAGGATTTTCTGGCGATTGTTGGCAAAGAACTCTGATTTCATAATTTATACTTGCGATTTTTTCTGAGCGCGAATGTATTGTCTTAGTATAGCGGCTTTTTTGACGCCGACAACCTTTTCCACCTCCCATTGCCGAGCTTCCATCAGCCGCTTGACCGAACCAAAAGTCTTCAACAACTTCTTTCTAGTTACTGGTCCAATGGTTGGGATGTCATCTAAAAAGCTGGCTGTTTGGCGCTGACGCTTGAGTACTGTATGGTAACTAACCGCAAAACGGTGCGACTCATCGCGGATCCTCTGCAGCAGCTTAACGGTGTGTGACGACTTGGGTAGTAGAATCATGCTAAAGTCACCGTTGCTTTGACCGCCGTGTTTGGCTAGGCCTAAGTAATTAATCAGTGACTCTTTGTTGTGAATGACAATTTCCTCTTCGCGCTTGGCCAGTCCAATCATGGGAATAGCTGGATATCCGGCAGCGTTGCGAGCCTTCAAAGCCGCGCTCAGCTGTCCCTTGCCTCCGTCAATCAGAAACAGATCAGGCAGGCCCCATTGCTTAACATTCTTAGCGCTCAGCCGGCGCGAAATGGCTTCGTTCATATGGGCAAAATCATCGTTGCCCGGTAGCCGCATTTTGAATTTGCGGTACTCAGCCTTGTTAGGCATGCCGTTAGTAAAGACCACCATACTGGCAGTGGTGTCGGTGCCGCTCATATGAGAAATGTCATAGCCCTCAATTCTTCGAGGTGGCTCATCTAAGCCCAGCAATGTGCCTAGCCCAGCCATACCCTCGTCCTTGCTGAGGTCCATGAATTCTTTATCACTAAAAACTATTTGTTTAGTCAGACCTTTGAGAGCGAACAACTGTTTGCGATACCTAGCCGCCTCTTCAAAGTCTGATCGCTTGGCCGCCGCCAACATATCCTTCTCGACTTGCTTGATCAGCACTTTGCGCTCGCCCTTGAAATACTGCATCAACTTGCGCAAGTTAGCTCTATACTCCTGCAGGCTGGTTTTATCCTCTTCCAAGCCCGGGCAAAGACCCAGGTGATACTGCAAGCAGGCTCGCCGCGGCATAGTGCCAGTGTGAGTGGAGTATGGAAAAGCCCGCCGCAAATATAACAGAGCTTTCTTGACGCTAAACACGCTGAAGTATGGACCGAAGTACTTGGCGCCGTCATCCAGCGGTCGCCGAGTCACCGTGACTGTTGGATGCTTGGAGTTGTAGTCCACGCGAATAAAGCCACTACTCTTATCATCGCGTAGCAAAATGTTATAGCGAGGTTTATATCTCCGAATCAGCTCGGCCTCAAGGAACAGGGCGTCCAGCTCGGTCTCCACCGTGATCCAGTCGACGGTCTCAATCTCGGCCACCAAAGCCTCGGTTTTAGGATCCGGCGTGCGGCTCTTCTGAAAATACTGGCGAACCCGGTTCTTAAGCACTGCGGCTTTACCGACATAGATAATCTTGCCAGCCCGGTTTTTATACAGATAAACACCGGGGTCGCCGGGTAAATCTTTAAGCCGCTTCGTATCAAAAGCCATACTAGGCTCCAACGACTACAGCGCAGTCGGTGCTCTCGCAAACCGGTGTTTGGTCGCAGTTTTCACAGATTAGTACCAAGCGATTGCAGGCCACGTTACTGCAGTTTTCATAATTGCTGGTTTTGCCAGAGCAGTGCACGCACTCGCCGATGTCTTTAGATTTATCGGAAAAGCGGTGGACCATGCGGTCGTCAAAAATGTGCAGAGCCCCTTCCCACAGGCCATCATCGCCGTACTTCTCGCCGTATTTCACAATGCCGCCGTCTATCTGGTAGACATCCTTGAAGCCTCGGTTTTTCATTAATGTGCTCAGCACTTCGCAGCGAATACCGCCGGTGCAATAGGTGACCACTGGCTTGTCTTTGATGTCTTCGTATTTGTCAGACTCCAACTCTTTAATGAAGTCGTGGGTAGTCTTGGTGTCTGGCACGACGGCGTTTTTGAACTTGCCGATTTTGGCCTCGTAAGCGTTGCGGCCGTCGAAAAACACCACATCATCGTTTTCTTCAATAAGTTTATGAAGTTGAGCCGGTTTAAGGTGCTTCCCACCTCCCTTGACACCCTTGGCATCAACTTTGATCTCATCCGGTCGACCAAAAGCCACCAGCTCTGGCCGAACTTTGACGCTCAGCCGTGGGAATTCGTCGCCCGAGCCCTGGCTCCATTTATAAACAATGCCTTTAAAAACCACCGACTTGTTCATCTCCGACTTGTATTGGCGCAAGGACTTCAGTGGCCCGCCCAGAGTGCCATTGATGCCGTGGGGGCTAATAATAATCCGGCCTTTGAGGCCTAATCGGCTACACAATTCCCTCTGCCAGCGCATAGTCATAGCCGGGTCAGCAACCGGTACAAATTTGTAATATAAAATCACCTTTTCCATCAGATACATTCTAGCAAATCACCTCTGTTTTGTCATCTATTGACATTAGTGGTATAATTAACAGATTGTAAACTAAAGGAAAGGCGACAAATGGTATTCAAACCAATCACAACAGAGACAGACATGCTTGTCGCCGACGCGCGCTTTGCGTTCCTTGCCTCGTAATTCCAAAACCCAAACTTTTAAAACATTATATGAATTAGGCAGCCGAGGAGGGCTGTTCCTATGCTAGAGAAAAAATCAACTGCCATGCAGACAGTCAAGCTGTTTTGGCACCATGCCAGCCGCCACCCAGGTTTAGTGACCGGTTCGCTAGTGTCGATGCCTTTAAATGTCTTCTTCAACCACTTTCTACCCCCACTTGTCGTAGCCAGTATCTTGCAACGCTTGTCGGAAGGCGATTATGTCAGTGGCGAAGTTTGGGCTAGCTTCGGGCCGGCCTTAGTCCTGTATTTCTTTCTGATGGCTTTTAGTTCTATCGGCTGGCGAGCTGTCGACTATTTTATGTGGCGTCTTGAGGCTCGAGTTAGCCGCAGTCTTGCCCAATCTGTCTTTGCTAACTTACTCAACCAGAGTGCTGATTTTCACGCCAATAGTTTTAGCGGCTCACTAGTGTCGCAGACCAACAAGCTGATTGGAGCCTACAACCGCGTGGCCGAAACAACCATTTATCAAGTATTGCCCTTACTCTGGGGTCTGATCTTCACATCGATATTACTTATAAACCGCGCTCCCATATTCGTGGTGGCCTTTTGGGTGCTAGCACTTGCTTATGTGGTTATTGCAGTCTATGTTACCCGACCAGCTCGTAAGCAATCTGCTTTGCATGCCGCGGCTGAAAGTCGGCAAACAGGTTACTTAGCAGATGCGATAAGTAATGTCATGGCTATCAAAAGCTACGCTGGTAAACAGCATGAAGCCACTGGCTTTGCCCGAGTAACCAAAGAAACCTACGACTCGCTATTCCGGCTAGCCCATACCTTGCAGATACAGATGTGGTACTTCTCGGCCCTGGCCCGTATATTCCAGGTTGTGGCCCTAGTTTCAGCAGTAATTAGTGTCGTGGTATTCGATGCCAACATCGCCACAGTTTTCCTGGTGCTAAGCTTTTCATCACAACTGGCCGACCAACTATTTACCTTTAGCAACAACTCTATCCGTAACTATACCAGGGCCTTTGGGGATGCCCAGGAAATGACTGAGATCCTGAGGCTAACCCCAGAAATATTAGACCCAGAAAACCCCGAACCAGTGACCATCAAGGATGGAAAAATTGAGTTCCAGGACGTTACCTTCACTCATACCGGAACCAACGATGCCTTGTTCAGCGATCTTAGTCTGTCCATCAAACCGGGTGAAAAAGTTGGTCTTGTCGGGCACTCAGGTTCCGGAAAAACAACTTTTACCCGATTGCTGCTGCGGTTTAGCGACATCGATGGCGGTGCTATCAAGCTCGACGATCAAGATATTCGCGCCATCACCCAAGACGACCTCCACAAGAAGATCGCTTATGTACCGCAAGAGCCTCTAATGTTCCACCGCTCTCTAGCTGATAACATCCGTTATGGTAACTTTTCAGCCAGCCAGAAAGAAATTGAAAGAGTGGCCAAGTTAGCCCATGCCGACGACTTCATAAAGGATCAACCCAAAGGCTATGAAACCTTAGTGGGCGAACGCGGCGTCAAGCTTTCTGGTGGCCAACGTCAACGAATTGCCATTGCTCGGGCTATGCTTAAAGACGCTCCGATTTTGCTACTTGATGAAGCTACCTCCGCCCTGGACTCCGAAAGCGAAGTCCTAATTCAGGATGCCCTATGGAAGTTGATGGAGGGACGTACAGCCATTGTCATTGCCCACCGTCTCAGTACCATTCAGAAAATGGACCGCATTGTGGTCATGGATAATGGTAGTATTGTTGAAGAGGGTACCCACAAAGAGCTGATTGCCAAAAAGGGTGTCTACGCTAGCCTTTGGGATCACCAAACCGGTGGTTTCATCGAGGAATAAATATGGAAGAACAACAGTCGGTATCACTAACTAGACGAGTCGCCCTAAGCATCCGAATGCTGAAGACCAGCTGGCAGTTGCGACCCATGGGTGTCTTTATCTTCTTTGTAGGAGCTTTTATGGAAATCGGTGGTTTCATTCTGTCGGTTTACGCAACGGCCCGTCTGGGAGCTTTAGTAGCTGCCTTCATCACCAACAACCAGACCGATGGCATCTGGCTTTGGTTATGGGTAGATATCGCAGCTGCCCTAGTTATCGCATTTGGCTTTCTACTTATGAGCATAGCCAAGAGATTGCTCTATTTCTCGTTCGTCCGCTGGTCAACCAACAAGTTCTTAGCGGCCGTATCTGACCTTGACATGCCTGATTTCTACAACGAAAAAAAACGTAATCAGCTTAATAAGGTTGGTGGCGCATATACCTGGCAACTTCCCAACTTGTCTGATGCCAACCTTGACCTGATCTATGGCATTATGCGCTTTTTGGCTATCACTATTGTGGTCGCTCAGATTACCTGGTGGATTGTACCAATGATTGCTCTATTTTTGGTCCCTACTTTGATCGCCGAAGGCCGCCTGGCTAAGTTACAATGGTTTGTCTGGGATCAAAAGGGCGACCAACGGCACGTTTTCTGGGGTCTGGATTACATTATCAAGCAGGCCAAAGGCCAAATGGAATTACGTAGCACCCAAGCGCGAAATTACGTTTTGAATAAAGTAGATAGTATGAACCTGGACTTTTACAAAACTCAGGAAACCCAGTTCAAAAAGGCTAATCGCGTGATGGTATTCACCAAGATACTAGAGGTAGCCGGCACGGCTATTGGCTCAATTGTCCTACTAAAACAATTGTTAGCCAGGACCATAAGTCTAGAAAGGTATTTCTTCCTGTCTGGAGCCCTGTTGCGTGTTGGCGGAGCTCTGAACGCCATTTTCGGCACCCTATCGCGCATGCAGGAGATGTTGCTGTTCGCCGACAGCTACTTCTTACTTGTCGATGCCGAACCGCAAATTGTCGATAAACCCAAGGCTATCGCAATCCCCGCCAAGCGCGTGCCACGGATTGAGTTTCGAGATGTCTGCTTCACTTATCCTGAACATACTGACCCCATTTTCACAGAATTAAATTTAACCATCGAGCCCGGTGAGCATCTAGCCATCGTTGGTGAAAATGGTGCCGGTAAAAGTACTCTGATTAAATTACTGTTGCGCTTTTACGTACCTGATTCAGGCCAGATTATGATCGATGGCCAGGATATACGCGATATCGAGATTGAATCTTGGTACGAACAAGTCGCCACTCTATTTCAAGATTTCAACCACTACCCACTACCCATTGATGAAAACATCTTTATTGGGAGGTCGGATCAAAAACATGATAAAAAAGCCATGGAACAAGCTGCCAAAACTAGTGGCGTCACCTCATTCGTCAATAGATACGAGCACGGTTGGGACACCGTTTTAGATAGCAGCTTCAAAAAGGGGGTTGAACCCAGCGGCGGCCAATGGCAAAGAGTCGCTCTGGCTCGGGCTTTTTATCGTCAAGCTAATTTACTGATATTGGATGAACCGACTTCGGCCATTGACGCACGGGCCGAGTACGAAATCTTCAACAATATTTTTACTCACTTTGAAAATAAGTCGGCCATTATTGTCAGTCATCGCTTTAGTACTGTTCGCCGAGCTGACCGTATTGTCATCCTGGAGCACGGCAAGATCGTTGAGCAAGGTACCCACCAAGAACTGATGAAGAACCATGGCGGCACCTACCGTGATATGTTTGAGAAACAAGCCGAAGGCTACCGCTAGGTACTACTCTTCTTCAGACTTGTCTTTGGCCTCAGCCTTGGAGTCAGCATCACCCTCACCGGCCTCGCCACCTTCACTTTCGGCGCCTTCAGCACCTTCTTCGCCTTCGGCAGCCTCAGCGGCTTCA
Source organism: uncultured Candidatus Saccharibacteria bacterium (assembly GCA_964426845.1). Taxonomy (GTDB): domain Bacteria; phylum Patescibacteriota; class Saccharimonadia; order Saccharimonadales; family JAGQNJ01; genus CAYRSA01. The sequence goes on from CAYRSA010000004.1 coordinate 67,999, forward strand.
TCCTCTTCAGATACCTGAGCAGGCGTCTCTTCAACTACGGCAATTCCGTGTTCTGGTTCGGTTAGGACGGTGATTCCTTCTGGAATCTGTAAGTCAGCTACTGTAATCTTGTCGCCGATTTCTACCAAGCCTTCAACGCTAACTTTAATCTCGTCAATAAGATCTCGAGGTAGAGCCTTAACCTGGACATGATCCAATTGTCGGATGATTAGCAATGAGGCTTTTTCAGCCGGCGCGTCGCCGTCAAAGACCACTGGCACTTCGGTTTCAACTTCTTCGTTTTGCCTAATCGCCCCGAAAACCACGTGTCGCAGTTTGTGCTTTTTGGGCTCAAAACTGATATCTTTAATAATCGTCAAAAACTTTTGGTCGCCAACGGTAACATCAACGGCGTGGTGCTTACCGGCTTTATTAAAAAGCTTGACCAGATCCATGTAATTACCCTGGGCAATCACCGACTCTTGGCCGTGATTATGAACTACCACCGGCACGATACCGTCTCGCTTTAATTGACCTAGGCCTTTGCCGACAGTTTTGCGCTCTTGAAGCGTGATGGCGATATGTTCCTTACTCAAAATTCTTTCTCCTTAAATTCGTCTGCCCATTGTAACAAAGATTGAGCAGTTTGTCACCTCTGGTGACCAAAAGGAGTCCGGAACCAAAATTAGCTATCCAGGTCACGGCAGGCAATCGGCTAAAGTTTTGCTATACTGGTTCTACATGTTTGATGTTAACGCCATTGTCGGTGCCGGAATCTTCGTAGTTGCAGCTGTTATTTTTGCCGAATCAGGCTTGCTTATTGGTTTCTTTTTGCCGGGCGACACCCTGTTATTCAGCGCCGGCTTGATAGCTTCCCAGGGCGAAGTTTCTCTGCCTTGGCTAATCGTGGTAACATCTTTGGCCGCTATTGTTGGTGATAATGTCGGTTACAGCATAGGCCGCCGCGCAGGCCCCCGAATTTTTAAGAAAAAGGACGGCATTCTTTTTCACCAAGATCACTTACAAAGAGCTGAAAAATTCTATGAGACCCACGGTGGCAAAACCATAACTATCGCCAGGTTTGTGCCAGTTGTACGCACTTTCGCCCCAGTAGTAGCTGGAGCTGGCAAAATGCCCCGTAAACGCTTCATGATATACAACGTAACTGGCGGTATCTTTTGGTGCACCAGTATGATTTTGCTGGGCTATTGGCTGGGTAGCAAAATCCCCGGCCTGGATCACTACATCGAGTACGTGCTAATTGCGGTTATTGTTATCAGCCTGTTGGGCTCCTTTGCTCATGTCCTTCGGGACGGCAAGACTCGCAAAGCTATGTGGGCCGGCATTAAAAACCAAGCCAGCAAAGTCGCCCTCAACAAAAAGGTTGATTAGTCTGCTTCTGTAAACTTGAGAGCCTGTTCGAGAAAGAGTTTCGGTCGGTAGCCGTTGGAGTCGATTTTTTTGGCTATCTCGCTACCTGGACCGGTGAAGCAATGTCTCATCATTTTTCTGGTTGCTAGTATGTCAGCATGCCCCCGAGCCGTAGACTCGTCGACACCAACACTACAAAAGGCTCTGGTAACTTCCTCGTATATCGAGGTTTGTTCCTCTGGTGGTCTTTGCTCCTCGGCAATGCCGGCACAAATAACTAATAGCTTGGCGCCAGTCAAAGCTCTTTCCGGCGATGCACTACCTTGCTCTGCGTGAGCCACTAAGAAACCGGCTAAGGCCTGCTCTGTTTGAGCAATAAGCTCTGGGTCTATCTCCGGACGATTCATAGATATATTATAACACAGTTGTCAAGTATTTACCAGTGTAGGATTGTTTGTTTTTGGCCACATTTTCGGGAGTACCTTCGGCAATAACTTGGCCACCGCCACTGCCACCTTCCGGTCCCATATCGATGATATGATCAGCCGACTTAATGACGTCTAAGTTGTGTTCTATTACCACCATGCTGTTGCCGGCATCAACAAGGGCGTGCAGAACTTGCAGAAGCTTGCTAACATCGGCCATGTGCAAGCCGGTGGTCGGTTCATCCAGAATATACAGCGTGCGGCCAGTTGGACGACGTGACAATTCGGTAGCTAGTTTAACGCGCTGAGCCTCACCACCCGACAAAGTCGTAGCCGATTGGCCGAGGGCAATATACCCCAGGCCAACGTCTACCAAAGTCTGCAGTTTTCGAGCGATGGCCGGGATGTTGGCAAAGAACTCCAGAGCCTGCTCGCAGGTCATCTCTAAAATGTCGGCGATAGTTTTCTCTTTGTAGTGTATTTCTAGAGCCTCTTTATTGTAACGTTTGCCGTGGCAGACTTCGCAGGCCACGTAAACGTCCGGTAGAAAGTGCATCTCGATCTTGATGATGCCGTCGCCAGCGCAATTTTCACAGCGCCCACCCTTGACGTTGAAGCTAAAGCGGCCTGGGCCATAGCCCCTGATTTTAGACTCTGGAACCGAGGCAAATAACTCGCGGATGGGTGTGAATAAGCCAGTATAAGTCGCTGGGTTGGACCGGGGCGTACGGCCAATCGGCGACTGATCGATAATAATCGCTTTGTCTAAGTTCTCCATACCCAAGATTTCATCATGGCGGCCAGGCACGGTATTGGCCCGGTGCAATCTGGCCGTCAACTCTTTAGCTAGGATGTCGTTAATTAATGACGACTTGCCGCTGCCCGAGACACCACTTACCACCACTAGTTCGCCTAGAGGAATATCGACGCTGATATTTTGCAGGTTGTGTTCGCGGGCGCCGGTGATGGAGATAGTTTTGCCATTGCCAGACCGGCGCCTTTTCGGAGTTTCGACTTTTTTCTCGCCACGCAGGTACTGTCCGGTGATACTTTTAGGATTCTTGGCTACTTTGTCCGGCGTGCCTTCGGCTACGACATGACCACCGTGGATTCCGGCGCCCGGACCGATGTCTAGTAGATAGTCGGCTGTTCGGATAGTGTCTTCGTCGTGTTCAACCACAATTACAGTGTTGCCGAGATCGCGCAGGTGCTTCAAGGTTTTAATTAGCCGAGCATTATCACGCTGGTGCAAACCGATCGACGGCTCATCCAAAACATACAGCACGCCCATCAGGCCAGAGCCGATCTGGGTGGCTAATCGAATCCGCTGAGCCTCGCCACCGGATAAAGTCGTGGCGCTGCGGGCCAACGTCAAATAATTAAGACCGACCTCTTTCAAGAAACTGATCCTGGCGCAGATTTCCTTGATCACCTGCTCGGCAATGTGAGCATCTTTTTTGTTAAGTTTTAACCCCTCGAAGAACTCCACCGCCTCGTCAACTGAGAAATCACAAATGTCGATAATTGACACATTGGCCACGGTGATGGCCAGAACCTCAGGCTTCAGCCGCTTACCCTGACAAGCTTGGCAAGGCCGCAGTTGCATAAAGCGTTCAATGTCTCGGCGCATAAAATCGGACTCTGTTTCTTTGTGGCGACGCTCCAGGTTGGGTACCACACCTTCGTATGTACTCTCAAAGGTCCGACCACTACCTAGGCTGACCCGGTAAGTCTGGTCGCCGGTGCCGTACATCAATTTATCAAGGTCGGCTTGCTTTAACTGGCCAGTTGGCACGTGCAAGCTAAAACCATGAGCCTCAGCCACCGCCGCCATCTTCTTCATATACCAGGCATCGGTGTTGATACGGTTATAGGGACGGATAGCGCCCTCGGCGATAGTTAGTCGACCGTTAGGAATGACTAACTCGGGGTCAACTTCCATACGAGTACCCAGACCGGTGCAGACTGGGCAAGCACCAAACGGTGAGTTGAAACTGAAAGTCCGAGGCTCGAGTTCCGGAATCAAAACATCAGGATGATCAATACAGGCATACATTAAGCTGTATTGGCTGTCGGTCTTGGCGTCGGCGTTGTGGATGGTTAGCTTGCCATCAGCCAGCTCTAGAGCCTGTTCAATTGACTGGACCATACGCCCCTGGCTATCATCATTGTTGACCAAGCGGTCCACCACCACTTCGATAGTGTGTTTTTTAGCCTTGTCCAGGTCCGGGAATTCATCCAGAGCATAAATAACCCCGTCTACCCTTGCCCTGGCAAAGCCACCGCGCATAAATTGCTCTGGCACATGCTCGAAGGCGCCTTTTTTCTCGATCACTACAGGTGCCAAGACAATCAACTTGGCATCCTTAGTTTGAGCTTTAACCTGCGAGATGATATCAGCGGCCGTTTGCTTGGACACCGGTTTGCCACAGACCGGACAGTGCGGCGTGCCGATTCGAGCAAATAACAAACGTAAGTAGTCATAGATCTCGGTTACTGTGGCCACGGTCGAGCGCGGGTTGCGCGAGGTCGATTTTTGATCAATCGAAATAGCCGGACTCAGTCCATCGATTTGATCAACATCGGGCTTTTCCATGAGACCCAGGAACTGGCGGGCGTAAGAGCTAAGACTCTCGACGTACCGTCTTTGTCCCTCAGCATAAATAGTGTCGAAAGCCAGACTGGACTTACCCGACCCAGATAAGCCAGTGATAACAATCAGCTTTTCGCGCGGAATCTCCACCGAAATATTCTTCAGGTTGTGTTCGCGGGCCCCTTTAACAACTATTTTCTCGCTCATACGTGGAGCGGATTGTACCAAATTTTTGGGTTTTTTTCCAGTGCCCTAGCGGTGCGATCCGGGTTGATTGCGATACGGTTGCTTACTGCGACTACGAGAAGCCTGGTGGCTTAAAACATCTTGGCCTATCCTATAGCCCTTAACGTGTATGCGAGAAGGGGCCTGAGGGAAGTGAGGCCTAATCTTCGGTTTCCCCCGGCGAATGCGTGTGACTGAGAGATGGGGTTTAAATTTATCTTGAGCAGGAATTGTCACCTTCAACTCCTTTTTTACAACTTCACCTATATGAGTTCGCATGCCCTCCAAAAAGGCACTTTTTACAACCGGTATGCCAATGTGTCGCTTAAATTTAGCTAGTGAATCACCATCAGGCGATAAAACTAGCTCTGAAAGAGGCATACTTCCAAGGTAGCGGGCAATTTCACCTTCGGCGCGGCCTAAGGCTCCGAGATCTCTGTCAGTCCAGACGTCAATAGCTGATTCGGCTGGCTCTAACATGGTTATATGAGCAGTGCCTGGATCGATAGGGTTACCATAACTCCCGGGCAGTTTAGTGAAGAAACTGGTCATGGCTCCAGTTTGTCCGTTGACAGTTAAGCCGACGTATAGACCTCTTTGTTCGGGAGATGGGAATGGTGCTGCTTGATTATCTGTCATTTTGTTATATCATAGCAAATCTTAATTTATGAGACAATATGACTATGAGATTGCTAAAAGTTCTTCTCACAGACCTCGCCGGCATCGGCCTGATCATCTTGTCGGTCCTAACTGGCTGGATTCCTGGCCCGGGTGGCATCCCTTTGTTTTTGGCTGGTCTTGGCCTGTTAGCTATCAACCATGAGTGGGCCCGTCGCTGGTTGCGCTGGCTCAAGCGTACTGGTCTAAAGCTGGCCGAAAAATTCTTTCGTGAGCACCCGGTTTTGATGATTATCTATGATGTTATTGCCATACTTTTAGTTGGAGCTGGAATTTTGGTTTTGGCAAGAATCGAAGGAATCGTAAAGGTCTCGGCCACTGTCCTAATCTTCCTAGGTCTTAGTTTGTTCTTAGGCAATCGCAAGAGGTTATCCAGGATTTTGCGATACTTTCGCAAACAAGCATAAGCTTAATTGATACATGTTTGACTTTCTCGCAACTTAGTGTAAAATGTAGTTAAACACTAAGCCTCTTTGGGAGATAAGAATGCTTGAATTTATCGTACTGGGACAAATCCCCGGAACTCACCTTCAAATTACCTTAGCCTGGTTCGCCTTTGCTGTTCTGGGTCTATTGATATGGGCTGATATAAAGTTCCACGCCAAGAAGAAGACAACCAAGCAAACCGCTAATCCATCACGGGCATAATGCTCTCGGCGTAAAGCCGTAGTTCTTCAATCAAATACTGCTTCTCCTCAGACAGGCCGCTGGCTGATAACTCCTGCAGTCTTTGCATATATCCCGGCCATTGTTTTTGTAGCCTAGTAAGACGGAAAGTCTCCCATTGGCTGCGTTCATCATCAGATAATTTCTTGGGGTAATTGCGAGCCTTATACAGCACCAGCAGATTTCTCAGCCGGTCATCCTCGAAAGCAAAACTATCTGCATTCAGGTCCTCTGGCTTGGCTGACCGGACTTTTTGCATAACACCGCGGTCTTTGTCGCTGAAAAAGCCGTCGTACAATTGAACATCTACGTCACCTGGGTCACTAAGCAATCGAGTTTGCTGTTGTTTATCCAAAATATCCAGGGCCTTGAACAACTTCAGTACAAAAGTTTTGTCAGCCAGGGCGGTTTTGCGGTTAGCCTCAATCGTTGGCATGTCTAGGCTAAGCCGTTTCTGCGAGTCGGCGTCCAGCACTCCCAGAGGTGCAATCGCCGGGCAACGATTATAGCGCAGAGTTTTGACTGGTAAGCGCGGCTCATCGCTATCTTTTTTCCACTTCCAAGCTTCGACAAGTTGCTCGGCGGTCATTTTCAGAAATGGCCGAGGATCCATACGCAAATCCCAGACCAAGGAGGCCGCCACTCTGGGGTGCTTAGCCAGGGTGCAGACCACTGTAGTTTTCTCGAACTCCCCGGCATACTTGCCGCTGGTGTAGACAAAGGGCTGACCGCCGGTAACCAATTTCTCCACGGCTTTTTTGTCGCGGATATCCAGTAGGTAGTCGAAAAGTTTGGGCTGTTTAGATTTCAGCAGTTTGGCTAATTCGATAGTGGCCATCACATCACTAAGAGCATCGTGTGCATGATCGTGGCTTAGCTTATTAACAGAGGCCAACATCTCCAAACGATTAGCCGGCTTGCCCTCTGAGTCAAAAGGCCACTTGATGCCCTCAGGCCTTAGTGCTCTGGTCATGCGCACGACATCCAATATATCCCAACGGCTCCGACCATCCTTCCATTGCCACTCATAGGCATCGTAGTAGTTGCGGTACAACAGAAAACGCATAAACTCATCATCAAAGCGCACGGTGTTAAAGCCGACGAAGATTGTACCGGGCACGGCAATCGACTGCTCAAAAACCTTTAGGAATTCGGCCTCAGTCATGCCCTCGGCAATAGTTTTCTGAGGTGTAATGCCAGTAATCATAATGGCATCCGGACCGGGCAGGACATCGTCGGTCAAAGTGATTAGGATATTATCTGGCTCGCCGATAGGGTTGAGATCCAAATCGACCCGCTGGCCGGCGAACTGCATAACTCGGTCGTTGCGAGCGCTAAAACCGCTGGTCTCCAGGTCGTAGAAGTACAGGCTAGTAGTCAATTTTGTAGTCTCCACTAATGCCAATTTGGATGGTGGTGCCTGGCTCGATCTGTTGTTTCTGGAGATAGGACATGATGCCCATCTTGCGCATAATATCCCTCAAACGCCGAACGCCATGAGGATTTTCAAAATCAGTTCGATGAGCAAACTTCTCAATCTTAGTACCCGTAACCACAAAACCTTTTCGATTCTTGACTACTTTCCAAGGAATTTCGTGACGTTCCAATGAAATCACCGGCAGAGCCTGGGGCTTTTTAGCAGACTTAGCCCGCTCTTTAATCACAATTTTCTGTAAAGCCCGTAGTAACTCTACGACCCCTTGTTTGCTTGCCGCCGAGATAGCCACCACCGGCGTGCCCCGCTTGACCAAAGTTTTGAGCTCTTTTATACGGTCATCAACGATGTCCTGGTCCAGGCCATCAACTTTATTCAAAGCCACAATCTGTGGCTTTTTGCTGAGGTCTACCTGATAACTCTTGAGCTCGTTCTGGATGACTTGGTAAGCCTCGGTCACCGAGTCCTGGTAGGCATCAATTAGATGGATCAGCACGGCTGTACGTTCGATATGGCGCAGGAAATCATCGCCCAGACCCTTACCTTCGGAAGCGCCTTCGATTATACCTGGGATGTCGGCCATCAGCAAACTCGAGCCGTCAATGTCCACCACACCCAAGTTCGGGGACAGAGTCGTGAAAGCGTAATCAGCAATTTCCGGCCGGGCGTTACTAACAGAGGCCAATAGTGTTGATTTGCCGGCATTGGGTAGTCCTACCAAACCAACATCGGCAATCATTTTCAGCTCCATACGAACTGTTAATTCATCGCCTTTTTCGCCCTTTTCAGCCACTCGAGGAGCTTGGCGAACCGAGCTAGTAAAATGAGCGTTACCATAGCCACCTCGGCCACCCTGAGCCACTACTGCCTTCTGACCATCGACAGTCAAATCTGCCAGGACTTTGCCCTCTTCATTAATCACTACCGTACCGACTGGTACAGACAGCTCCAAATCAGTGCCGTTCTTACCGTGTTTCTTCTGCTTACTACCCGCCGTACCAGAGCCAGCTGACATAACTTTTTTATAACGATAGTTAGCTAGGGTATCTTGATTACGGCTGGCCACCAAAATGACGTCACCGCCATCGCCGCCATCACCACCGTCCGGACCGCCCTTATCGACATAAATCTCATGCCGAAAACTGACGGCGCCATTGCCGCCGTCGCCTGCTTTCAAAGCCAGTTCTACATTATCTACAAACATATCTACCTAACAGTGTCCCATGCCAGCACCACCCCTGTCCAGTTCAATAACCATTCACTTAATTAGTTGTTAATCATTCATCCTGTAGGCTTTGATGGCCGCGACAAGCTCCTCTTCTCGCAGATCCCCACGCGCTGAATACCTCAAAAACGACTCTGTCATGTCTTGGGGATCAAGTGGCTTATCAGGGTCTTGTCCTATAACCCGACGAATCAGCTGGTTAGCCATGGCCGTCATAAGCAGCATCATTCTAAACTTCTCTTCTTCATCAGCGTCTAGTACAATCTCACCACCTTGCTCTAATTTTGTAGCGTGTTCGATCCCAGGAAAAGTTACATCCCAAATAGTTCGTAGTGACTTAGCAAAGTCCATAAGGCTGGCGGGATGATAGGCCACCTCTGCCGCCACAACCCGTGACTGGGCCTCACCTTCTATAATCCGAAGCATTTCCGTAATCATATTCCAGTGCCCAGCACAAACTAAGTTCGATTCAAGGGATTTTCTGTCGACGATGACCTCTGCCAAAGCATCAGCCGAAAACGGTTGCCGGAGATATTCTTGCCGATGTTCTTGCTTAGCTAGCCACCCCCAGCTTTCCCTATCAACCACGCCATGGAAACCTCTCAGCGCCCGGTTAAGTAAGATTGCGGGTGGTGGTAGCTCGCCGTTCAGGTAGTCGGGGTTTTGTTGCCATAGCAAGTAGCGAGGCAGTTCTATGCCGGTATGGGCGATTCTTAGGGCGTCAGAGTTGGTCAAAGGAAGTTCAGCTCTTTCGTTGAATATATAAGCACCTCTTAAGCTACGTAATATATCCATGGCCTCACCGAAGTGTTCTTGGGCATTTCGTCTTTCAGTGGTGTTGATAATTCCGCCGTGCTGGCGGCGCTTAGTAATATCATCTGTTGGAAACAGGCCTAAAGCCATTTGCGGGCCGGCCGGGTTATAGTCATTCGGAGAAAAGGCTAAGTACGGAAAGCCATTGGCGTCAAAAATTTCTTCAAACTCGAATACATCAAAGATATTAGGATCTTTAAAATCTGAGACTTGGGTTAGGGTCTCGGGGTTAAGCACCGGCATTACTTTATAATAACATCTTAGATGCTATTTAGCAATAATGTGGCTTGTTAGTAGATGTAGCCGTAGCCAGCCGCTTGCTCAGCCGAGAGAGTCTTGCGTGAAACCACGCCCCATCCGGCTACGTTCATTTCAGAGACGTTGACGCTACCGTCGCCGTTAACCGATTCCACATAACCGACGTGGCCGTAATAGTCGCGTGGTGGTGTCCAGATAACTGCTCCAGCTCGAGGTACGTTACCTGTACTGAAACCCGCCCGCTGGGCTAGAACCTTCCAGGTGCTAGCGTTACCCAAGTTGCTTGGCAACTCTGGCTTACGGTTCTTTACATACCAAGTACAGTAGCCATAGTCATAGCCGTTGCTGCCGTAGACTGCGCCGCCGCCCCATGCAAAGCCACCGGCACCAGATACATTGGCCAGACTTGGTCGGCCAGTCGCTCGAGCCGCCGGCTGGGCGCCCGGCAAGACGATATACTCACCAACTGGCAAGTTGCCGGCCTCTAGGTCGTTAAAACTGACAACCTGATCACGATTGGCTTGGTATTTAGCCATAACACTGTCGATACTGTCGCCAGCCGCCACCTTGTAAACAATGCCGTTAATTGGCGAAATAACTAGGGTTCGGCCGGCAGCCACAGCATCTCCGGTTATGCCGTTGGACCAGCGGATAGTGTCAGAGGTTACCCCGAACTTAGCGGCAATTGCCGAGACATCCTCGCCTGGCTGAACAGTATAGTTCTGAATATCGGCTCGGGACTTCAGAGCCGTAGCAATCACCTGTGGCTTGGCAGCTACCACGTTGTCAGCCGGAGCAATTGTTAACTGAGCATTAACTGTATCGGCCTTGTTAGCTACTGACGAAGTCTCTGGCAAGTAGGCGGCAGCCGCTACGTTAAAGGCGATGTCAGCCGAAGACAGCTCATCCAGAGGATTAACTACTTCGTCAGCGGCCGCTGTGGCCACCGGCGCACTGTTAACCTGTGAGGTGTTGCTAGTCTGTGGTTTTTGAGCCACAAAGGCTATAACCACGATTAATAAAACGGCGTTTCCCGCTAACAGGGAGTAACGAATCGTGCGACCACGATTCTTTTTAGAGAACATGCGCCGATACCAGCGTTGCTTCTTGATATCGGACTGCAGATGACCCAGACGGGTAGAAACTTCTTGACTTACGACTTCAGTGGTACGAATACCAGCCTCCGTTTACGTTGTTAGCAATTCTTACCTCTGTTATAACAGATAACATTAGTTAAAATTGCACCTCCCAGTATAGCACAATCGGGGACATGTAAACACCCTTTTTATGCTTATTCTGACCCCTGTTATTTGTATTAATTGCAGAGTGTTTTACAATATTTTTCAACATTTGTCTGGTGTTCTTCGGCGGTAAAGGCAAAATAAGTCTTGCCGTCGTCACCAGCCACGAAGTAGACATATTGGGTGGTAGCCGGATTAGCTACAGCCGCCAGCGACCCTTCCGAGACATTGCTGATTGGCCCGACTGGCAAGCCGTTATTCGTGAAGGTGTTGTAGGCCGAATCATACTGTAAACTAGGCTTCTTGCCGTCGTTGATAGCACCATATAAAACCGTCACGTCCGACTGCAGGGGCATACCGTCGCGCAGACGTTTAAGGAAAACTTGAGCCACCACTTGACGATCAGTTGGGTTGCTTACCTCTTGTTCCACCATCGAGGCCAGGATAATGGCTTGGTGACCGCTTAGTCCCTGAGCGGCTACGGCTTGACGCCAAGCCGGAGTTAGTCGCTTTTGCATCTCGTCCAAGCTAGCTTTGATAACATCTGATGGAGTAGTAGCGGCTGTTTTCTGGAAGGACTCCGGATACAAATAGCCCTCCAGGTTGGCCTCGGCCGGTTTGTCTACCAAAGCCGGATGACCGGCATACTGAGCTGGGTCGAGGGCCGCATCAACATCTTCGGGTTTGAAACCACTGTTAATCAAGGCGGCTCGCACCTGGTCAATCCGGGCCCCGGGCAAAATAGTCACAAGGTCAGTGGCCACCACTCCGTGGGCTAAAACTTCAACAATTCGGGGCACACCCTGCGACGGAGTTAGAGCATAGGTGCCGGCTTTCAAGTCGTCCTTCAAGGTGCTGTTGCGAACATACCACTCAAAAGCCCAGGCTTCACGAATAACGCCTTTTTGCTTCAAGTTAGCGGCGATTTCTTGGACCGACGAACCACTTGGAATATCTACCAGCACAATATTCTGGGAACTACTAACCGGTTGCAAGGCTCGGTCGTAAGTCACTCTAACTAGTACGGCGGCCACTAAAATCATAATCACGATCACCGTCACTATAGCCGCGATGATCTTGGTTTTCTTGGTCCAGGTTTTCCAAATCATGTCTGCTCCTCGATGTAATCTTGCAATATTAGTGTAGCAGCTTCGGCATCTATGTCTTCTTTGGCATACGGCTTACCCCGCTGTTTAAGTCTAGCTTCAGCCCGGATGGAGCTCTCGGCCTCGTCCTGAAAGACAAAGTCTACTGCTATTGACTCCTTTAATTTGTCTATGAAATCACGTACGAAACGAGTCTGATCAGTATCTTCTTGGTTGCGGTTCTGGGGCAAGCCGACCACCACCCTTTTGGCCTCAGCTTCATCAATAAGGCCTGTCAGAGTCTTGACCACGACATCATCGTTGGTGATGGTTTTCAGGGGCTCAGCAATTCGAGCAATAGAGTTGGCCCGAGCCACACCAATCCGGACAGCTCCGACGTCAAGACACAGTACAGTTTCGTCAGCGCCACTCATCTATTGATTGGCCGATTTAAATTCGATGGTTATTTTGCTGGCCTTTTTTGGCGTTCGCGATACCCAGAATGGACTGTAATTGACTTCGACAGCCTTAACGCCGGGCAGAGCTTTGACAATGTTCTCGGTCTCGCCAGACTTCTTTCCTAAGATGTCATTCTTCAGAGCCTCGGTATCAATGTCCGGTCCAACTTCAGCTTTGGTAGTTACTTCAATAATCGTGTCGCCATTATCAGCTACTGACTTAACAGTGTAAGTCGCTTCGTCCAGCCCATCTTCTTGGACTTGCTGCCGCTGAGTATCGATTTGGTCTTTGAGGCTATTGCTGACCATTTTCTTTAGGTCATCGCGCTTTACACCCAGCATGGAGTAGTCTGCGCTGTAGGTCACCTTGACTTCGCCGCCTTCTTGATCAACAGCTGGCGACGGAGTAGTGGCTTCGTTGGACTTCTTAAATGTCTCATCGATCACAAAATAGCCAGTCTGTTCTAGCTGTTGCTGCAGGTTTTTCTTTGAAACATCATCTTTAGCGCTGATTTTAGCCTTAGCGGTATCAACATCTTGCTGAGTCACCACCTTAACAATATTGCTACTACCGCCCGTTGTGCTACCAGAGCCGCTAACTTCCGAGCGTCCAGACACCGTAAAGGTGGCGCCATTCAAGTTGTAGTTAGCGCCTGGACCAGTAGCTGTGACGTTAGTGTTGCCACCAGTAAAGTTAATGCAGCTGCCAGAAATCGTCCCTGGAGTGAAAGACACTGCTTGGGCAGTCACAAAATTCAGGCCGTTGCTGCTGATTGTTGTGCCGGCTGGCACTGAACTGGGCGTTGAAAAGCTGTTACAGACTTTAGCCGAGAGGTTAACCGTACCAGTAGCCTTGGCCCCGACGTCTTTCTGTCCGGTAGCCGGCGCCGTCGCCGTTTCGTTAACTTTCTCGGAAACTTCTTTAGCTGGCACCACACTGGCCGACTCATCAATGTTGGTAGCTGCTGGACTGGCGGTGAAAGCAAAATTGGTGTCGACCGATTCAGTGTTCGTTTCGATTACAATAGTGGCCTTAGGCCAAACCACTACGGCCATGACTAAAAGGAAGATTCCAGCAATCAGAGCCCCGCCGACTATGAAGATTTTTTTGCGGAACTTCTCGAAGTTAGGAATTTTAGCCGGCTTACCGTTTTTGCTGCCCTTGGACTTCTTAGCCTTTTTGGCTGAGCTGGCCGCCGGTGCAGCCGCCTCTTGCCCCATATCAATAGTGTCATCGTCCTTATCCCGGCTGGTGGCTGCGCCGGCCAGGGCGCCGACGGCCGCGGCTTTGCCCAGGTCGCCGTCTTTTTCTGGCTCTAACTCGGCTTCCAATTCTTCGTCATCTACAACTTTTTTGTCAGGTGCATCGGGAATCTCTGGCTTAGAACTGAGATTTTTAGCCACGTACATACCGGTGGCACCAGCCAAAGGCAGCAGGCCTTTCTCAGAGGTGATCAGGACTGGACTTTTGCCAGCTTCGTCGGCCGCCCGCTTGAGTAGCTTCATGTTGACGATGCTCTGCAGAGCCGTGGCTCGCTTGGGTAGCACCAAGGCCACGATTTTGGAATCGCTTTTGCCAAGCTTGTCGATAATCGAGGTTATCTCGTCATCAATATCGACATAAATTGTGTCTTTTTTCTCGGCAGCCATGGCTATACCTTCAATATCCTATCTATTCGTTCGCGAATTGAGCCGCTTGGTGCGTCAAGTTCTTGACTTAAAGTATCCAGACCAACGCGGAGAAGACCCATAGCGGTTATAAAGGTATGGTCGCTGACATCACCGGTTTTGTCAACAATGCCCACCACTTGAGCCGGCTGGATGTGCTCGACCCGTGGCTTCTTGGTAAACGGTAAGCTGTGGTACCAATCGGTGGAATTTAATTCGTGCATTAGCATTTCCAAGCTAGAGCCACCGCCACACAGGAATAATTTCTGAGGCAAGTGGTCCAACTGGTCGAACTCGCTAAGAGCCAACTCAACTCCTTTTATCCAAACATTCAGGGTCTTGTCCAAAGCCCGCGTGACATCTTTATTCTGCTGAACCGGATGAGCCGGATCAGACAAGCCAGTTTTCAGAATCTCGGCTTTGTCGAAAGGAATGTCTAACTCACGTTCAATCGAGCGGGTGTAAGCCCGCCCACCAATACCAAACATCTTAGTACCCTGAACGCCGCCATCGTTAATCACGGCGATATCGGTGGTGCCACCGCCCACATCCATCAAAATAGCGCTAATATTAGCGTTGCCGTCGTCGCCGATAACCGAGCGCGCCACCGCAAAAGGTTCGGCCGCCACGGCTAACAGATCAAGATCCAACTCCTGTGCGGCCCGTTCCAGGGCACCAATGTGAACCAGCGGGGCAAAAGCCGTGTACAGTTGTACAACCACGTCTTTCCCCTGAAAACCAAGGGGATTTGTAACTTTATATCCGTCGATTTCAATGCCCACCAAGGCCGAGTTAACCAGACGGATCTCGACTTCCTTTCCGCCCAGCTCCCAGGCAAGCTGACTGCGGGCTTTGGCTTCGGCTCGTTTCTGAACAACTTGAATAATCCGTTCAACTTCTGAGATATCTAGGGGTTTTTCGGCATCGGCTCGCTTGACTCTAACTGTGGTAGTAGTGCCCTTAACCAACTCGCCGGCGATGCCGATCACCACTGTTCGAGCGCTGATGCCTGCCTGTTCCTCGGCCTCAGCCAAAGCCTTGTCGCAATTAGCGACCACTCCTGATATATCGGCAATAGCCCCGGCTTGCATGTCGCCCAACCCCTGATGAGCCCGACCAACACCGATTATCTCTGCCCCTTTAGGAGTCATTTTGGCAATTAACGCCTTAACGAACTCGGTTCCAATGTCCAGGGCCACAATATAGCGATCCGAACTAACTTTAGTCGATGTTCTATCTGTAGCGGCCTGTTTCAGCTTCTTTATTTTATCAAGCATAATCCTCAGGTAATTATACCATGAGCGTAAAGAGGTGGCCTATCTATTGCAGGACAGCCTTAATCCGTCGGATTCCGGCACTCGATGACTCTTCTTTGAGAATCTTGAACTTTTTGCCGTCTTTTGCGAGTTGCAGGGTGTGATCAACATGTGGGCCACCGCAGATCTCAAAGCTAAAGGGTTTATCAGCCCCGTCGGCGATCATCTCATAGACCTTAACGGTGTCTCCATACCTATCACCGAATTGGCCTAAGGCGCCCTTTTCTTCGCGCGCCACTTTGGTCGGATACTCTTTCCAACTAACCTTCAGGTCTTTGGTAATCTGGTCGTTAACGATTTTCTCGACTTCGTCTAGTTGCTCGCGGGTGACTTTTTCCGGATGGCTAAAGTCAAACCGCAGTCGTTCCTCAGTAATGTTTGAGCCGCGCTGGATGACATGGTCGCCCAAGACATCGCGCAGAGCTTGGTACATCAGATGCGTAGCCGTATGGTACTTTTTGTGCTGCAGAGTCTGTCCGCCCAGCCCGCCTTTGAAAGTCCCTTTGGCGGCCGTTTGCGAACGCTCGCGCTGTTCCTTCATCTTGGCTTCGAATTCTTTTTGCCAATCCTTACTGACTGCTACGTCCTGCATAACGGCCTCTTCAACCGATAGCTCAGCCGGAAAGCCATAGGTGTCATAAAGCATAAATACGTGTTCGCCAGTCAGTGTGCCTTGCTCGGCCAATTTCTGGAGCTCCTTCACGCCCTTGCGCAGGGTCTGTCGGAATACTTTTTCCTCACGAGTAAGCGTTTCTAGGATCTGGTCTTTATTCTTAGCCATCTCCGGAAAATCATCCTCATACAGGCCGACAATCACCGGCACCACTTCTTGCAGGAAGTTTTGCTCGACACCCAGTTCAAAGGCAAAACGAATGGCTCGGCGCAGTAGCCGGCGCATGACATAACCCTGCTCTTTGTTGGATGGAGTCACGCCATCAACAGCTAACCAGGTCGCTCCGCGTAAGTGGTCGGCTATCACGCGCATTGAGTTAGTATTGGACTCATATTCTTTGCTACTGATGTCCTGCAACTTTTCAATTATTGGCCACAACAAGCTAATCTTGAAGACGTCGGGGTTGTCGATAGCGGCGGCGGCAATGCGCTCTAGGCCTCCCCCAAAATCAACGTTGGGTTTAGGTAATTCTTCAAAGCCGGACTCGGTCCGCTTGTACTGCATAAAGACTTGGTTGCCGATTTCAATGAAGCGACCGGAATCACTGGCTGGGTGTGGCTGGCCATAGCCCTCAGAGTGATTAGCCGGCCCAAAGTCGTAAAACACTTCGCTATCAGGTCCGCAGGGGTCGCCCATTGGTGTTCCATCGATACCACTACCTCGCGACCACCAGTTTTCGCCGTCGTCGTAAAAGAAGACCCTCTCGCCTGGTTTCATACCCCGCTTGTCACCGTCGGCCTGGCTACCGATTTCCGCAATCTTGGCCTCTATGCCTTTAGCCTCAAATAATTTCTGCCAAAGCTCAGCCGCTTCGTCGTCGCGGGGGATGCCGTGTTTCTTGTCGCCAATGAAGCACGTCACATACAATCGCTCCGGTTCAAGCCCGACAACCTCTGTCAAGAATTCAAAAAACCATGGGATTTGCTCTTTCTTAAAATAATCTCCTAATGACCAATTTCCCAGCATCTCAAAAAAGGTAGTGTGTCTATTGTTGCCGACTTCGTCGATATCCTGAGCCCGAATGCATGTCTGGCTATCCACCAATCGCACACCCTTGGGATGCGTCTCGCCCAACAAATATGGAATCAACGGCTGCATACCCGAGCCCGTGAACAGTGTGGTTGGGTCGTTTTGGGGAATTAAAAGGGCCCGCGGAATCACTTTGTGGCCACGGTCTTCAAAAAACTTCAAATAGGCGTTGCGAATTTCCTGGGCGTTCATTGCAAGAATTATAACAGAGGTAAGTTGGGCCGGCAACCCGGTTAATATTGACTAAGTGTTCGCGAAAGCGTAGGTTTTCTACGGAGACCCATATGATTGTAGAAACTTTTGGTGAGCGGACCGGAGTGGAGGTTCGAATGAACAATACTGAGGCGGTCATTTATGGCCAATCGGCTTTTCCAACCTTTTCTTTAACAGGATTACGCTTTCGCTGGCGTTCATTACAGGCATTTAACCAGCATCGGCCGGCTTTGGTAAGTACACATAGTTGGGAGGAATTTACACAAATCGCAGACAACCTAATTCGTACGGCCACAGATGTTTATCCAGATCAAAGTTATGGAGCCAGAATTCTCACGGATATGGCTCACGCTGCCGGAAGCGTCGCGATAGAAGCCGATATTGCTCAACACAGCCAAACCGGCGCCTAAGCCTGGTTTAAATGATTAACCTTAAAGTATTCCGCCGCCTAAGACTAAATCACCTTGATAAATCACTGCCGATTGGCCAGGGGTGGCGGCTCTGATCTCGTCCTGTAACGCTACATCTAGCGTACCCTTGCCGGACGGCGCTATATCTAGCGTACCGTTGACCAGCGGCGCCCTATGCCTAGTACGAATTTGAACTTTAGCGCCTTTTGCCGGCACGTCGTTTATCCAATGCACGTCCTTCAGTTCCAGCTCTTTGTACCACAGTCGTTTGTCGTCTAGGTTAGTGGTCACATAAACTTCATTCTTGTTCATATCTTTAGCGGTGACGTAATAAGGCATACCCCCGCCGACACCCAGACCCTGCCGCTGGCCGATGGTGTAGAAAATCGCACCGTCGTGCTGGCCGACCACCTGGCCATTTTCATCAATAATGTCGCCGGGTTTGGTTTTCACATACTGGCTGAGGAATTCTTTGATGCCGACCTTGCCGACAAAGCAAATACCCATGCTTTCTTTTTTGCCAGCCGTGGCCAGGCCGAATTTTTTAGCCAGCTTGCGGACTTCCGGCTTGGTGTATTCGCCTAATGGAAATAAAGTTTTCCGTAGAGCCTCTTCGGTCACTCTGTATAAAAAGTAAGTTTGGTCTTTATTGTCATCTTTAGCTTTCAGTAACTGGCCATCCTTGACACGGGCGTAGTGCCCGGTAGCAATTAGGTCAGCGCCCTCTTCTAAGCAGGTCTCCAAGAATAGCTTAAACTTGACCTCTTGGTTGCACATGATATCCGGATTCGGTGTCCGGCCGGCCTTGTACTCAGCAATCATGTAGTCGACAACTTTGTGTTTATACTCTTTCTCGAAGTCAAAAACCTTGAAGTCGATGCCCAGCTGAACGGCTACCCGTTTAGCATCCTCGAAGTCCTCTTTCCAGGGACAAACAAAGCCGGGCAGGCTCTTAGTCCAATTCTTCATGTAGACTCCAACAACTTTATAGCCCTCGTCTTTAAGTAGAGCCGCCGTCACCGACGAATCAACCCCACCACTCATACCAACATAAACTGTTTTAGCCATTTATTAACTCTCTGAGGATTTTAGCAGTTTGGCTGAGCTGAGCCCGGGTGGTCTGACGACCCATAGTAAACCGCAGAGTCGCCCGCGCCTGTTTATCTGACAAGCCAATGGCTTTCAGAACCTGCGACGACTCATCCTTGCTAGCGCTACAAGCCGAGCCGACCGTGCACATGATCCCCGCGATGTCCAGTTGCATCATTAAACGTTCATTATCTGTGGCTGGGAAAGTGATACTGACGTTGTTAGGCAGGCGTTTCTTCAGCGACCCATTGATCACCGCCGCCGGAATGGCCTCGGTTATTTGCTTAATAAAATCGTCGCGCAGCTGAGTTAGTCTTTTTACCTCCGTGGTCCGCATTTTCTGAGCAAGGTCTAGAGCTTTAGCAAAACCAATCGCTCCGGCTACATTCTCGGTACCAGACCGCAGACCGCGCTCTTGGCCGCCGCCCAAAATTTGAGCATTCAAAGACGTCCCGGTGCGAACATATAAAACGCCGGTTTGTTTCGGCCCGTAAATTTTACCGCCGTTTAGGGTCATCAGATCAACGCCTAGGCGGGCAGTATGTATATCCAGGTAGTTACCAGCTTGGCAGGCATCGGTGTGGAAGAACAAGGGCTGGTCATTATTATCAGCCCTTCTCTGTAGTTTAACTTTTTGCAATAATGTCGCTATTTCTCGCAGTGGCTGGATGGTACCAATCTCATTGTTGGCGTACATGATACTGACCAGCACGGTTTTGTCATCGATTAACTTCTCTAAAGCTGCCACATCTACCAGCCCGTCGTTAGTAACTGGCACCTCTCGCACATCATGCTGAGAGGCTGGCTCCCTAATAGACTCATGCTCGATCGCACTAATAACTACATTACAGCCAGGAAACTGGCTCATAACTCCGGCGATTGCCAGATTATTAGCCTCCGTGCCACCAGCCGTAAAGATAACTTCCGGCGGTTTGGCTCCCAGCCAATGAGCCACTGTCTGACGAGCAGCCAAAAGATCGGCCGCCACCGACTTAGCTCTAAGATAACCAGCCGAGGGGTTAAAGAACTGCTCAGTAAGATAAGGTTGCATAGCTGCCACCACAGCCGGGTCAACCGGAGTAGCCGCAGCGTAATCTAGATAAATTGGAGGGTTCTGGCTCATAAGGGACAATTCTAAATATTAAACAAGGTCTCGGCATTCTTGGTGGTCGCGGTCGCTATTTCGGCTAATGATTCACCGCGCAGCTTTGCCAAGAATTCGGCTGTCACCCGCACGTATTTAGGCTCGCAAACTTTACCACGAAATGGAACAGGGGTCAAGAAGGGAGCATCGGTCTCCAGTAGTAGTCGTGATAAGGGTACAGCTCTGGCCATTTCCAACTGCCTGGCCTCTTTAGTGAAAGTCATTATGCCGTTTAAGCCAATATAAAGCCCTCTACGCAATATTTCGTTCATTTCGTCCAATGTACCGGTGAAACTGTGTACGACGCCTCTAACCCCCTCAAAATCGTCGAGAATTGCGAAAAAGTCGCTGAAAGCCTCACGGACATGAAAAATCATCGGCAAGCCGAATTCTTGGGCCAGATTCAGCTGAAAGCGCAGTAATTTCTTCTGATCCTCCCGAGGAGAGTTGTCGTAGTAGTAGTCTAGCCCTGTTTCCCCTATAGCCACGACCTTAGGTTTACCGGCCAAATCACGAAACTCCTGCAAGGCCTTGTCGTCATTAACATATTCGGCGCCCTCGTGAGGATGCAAGCCAATTGTCGCCCAAACATTATCCTGCCGAGCCGCCATGTCAATGGCCAATTTGCTATCGGTAAGGGTGCAACCTACACACAAGACTTTAGTAACGTCGTCTTTAGCCGCAGCCTCTAACACCTCCTCAGGATCTAATTCATAATCTGGAAAGTGCACATGGGCGTGAGTGTCAATGAACTGCACAGCGGCTACCCAGCTTTATTAGCGGTAGGCGGTTTAGCGACAGTTTCAGCCTTGGGGAACAGAGTAGTTTTAGGAGCCCTAATGACACCTTCTTGGAAAATGTGCCGGATTTTGACGGCCGTTTCCGGCATGAAAGGCTCCAACAGGTCGGCAATCTGCAGCAGACAGCCAACCTGGTAAGCCAGCACCTCTTGCAAGTGGCCGTCTTTGTCATCCTTAGCCAAGACCCAGGGCTTTTGTTCCTCGATATACTGGTTTAGGCCACGGACTTGCTCCCAGACTTCGTCTAGAGCCCGGTCGAACTTGCAATCGGCCAGGGCAGTTTTGTACTGACCAGTGTCATGGCCAGGCTCGGGGATATCACCTATAAGGCCATTTTCGTACTGAACAATCATGGCCATGGTCCGCTGGACGGCGTTGCCCAGTTCGTTGGCTAGCTCGTTATTGTAGGCTGACTCCAGCTTTTTCCAGCTAAAATTGCCATCGTCGTAGGCCGGAATATGGCGCAGAAAGAAATAGCGGAAGGTATCAACACCGTATTTGTCGATAACTTCTTTGGGAGCCACCACGTTGCCTAGGGTTTTGCTCATCTTGCGGCCATCTTCAGCATTGATAAAGCCGTGCACGAAGAGCATTTTAGGCAGAGGTAAGCCCAGCCCAATTAACATCCCGGGCCAAATTGCCGCATGGAAGCGCAGAATATCCTTGCCGATGACCTGGACATTGGCTGGCCAGAAGCTCTTGAAATCGGCGTGCTCCGGGTAGCCCAGGACCGTAATGTAGTTCATCAGAGCCTCAAACCAGACGTACATAACCTGGGTTTTGTCGCCCGGCACTGGAATACCCCAGCCAATCTTGTCCTTGGGTCGGGAAATGCTGATGTCTTCCAAGCCTTCAGTGAAAACACTCAAGATCTCTGCCTTGCGGCTAGCCGGCACAATTCGGAAGCTACCATCGTCGATAGCTTTCTTAATCTGATCAGAAAAAGCCGTTAATTTGAAGAAGTAGTTCTCTTCTTTGATCTTTTCGTACTTTCGATTGTGATTAGGACAAACACCCTTGTTAGCTTTGACAACTTGCTCGGTGAAAAAGGCCTCATCGCCGGTGCAATACCAACCCTCATAGCTACCTTTGTAGATATATTTCTCGAGGTTTTTCCAAATAATCTGAGCCCGTTGCTCATGTCCGGCGTCAGTGGTTCGTATAAAACGGTCATTGCTAACATTAAGCAACTTGGCTAGATCCCGGTACTGCTGGCTTATGCCATCGACAAAAGCCTGGGGTTGTAGTTTTTGCTCGGCAGCTTTTTCAGCCATTTTGCCGCCGTGCTCATCGGTGCCAGTACTAAACAGTGTAGTCATCTTCTGTTGCCGAGCAAACCGAGCCAGAACGTCGGCCTGCAATAGTTCCATAGCAAAGCCAATGTGCGGGGCGGCGTTGGTATAGACAATCGAAGTAGTTACAAAATAATTCATCTCTGTTGATTATAGCGAACTTCCCTAGAACAACGAAACTTGTTCCGGAATTTCCAGCCCGACGAGTTTATATACCCAAGGCTTCTTTGGCTACTGGATCACCGTACTCGCTCAAGTACTCTACGACATTGCTTCGTTGGACGCCATTGATAGCGCCGACTTCCGAGAGAGTTAGAACCATATTCGACAACGATAGCATTGGCACAATTTCAATACCAGTAGCTTCCTGAACTTCGCCAGCTCCACCCTCTTCTCTATCCAAAACAACGAAGTAATCTAGGACTCTCAAGCCCACACCTCGTAAGCCGTTGATTAAATCTATTTTTGATTTGCCATCAGTAACCACATCATCGACAGCAGCCAAATTATCGCCTACATTCCACTCGCCAAGTACGGGTGTTTTGTTGCCCGAAATCTTCACTAAGTCTACTCTCGGCTGTACCAAAGGTACACCAATAGCTCTGGAAATGTCTGGGATATATGAAGTCATGGCTTCTGGTGTTCCGGCAACCCGCGCATACGCTTCATGTGCGTAGTCGAAACCACTAGCCGGCACTCGCGCATGCGCCAAATCCTCCATCATATCTCCCAACATCTCACGGAATGGTTCGAAGGAGATGCCTTTTCGCATATCGAGATAATGCGGTGATCTTCGTTCACTCTTTAAAGTAATGTAATCTGCTTCGTCTTCAACGATACCAAAGTATCCTCTTTCGTGAAGCTGCATGGTCAACTCAAGTTGCTGGCCTTCGCTCAGCAGTAGTTCTCTTCCTTGTGACATGGATTTTTTCCTTGTTAGTTTAGTGCCAGTAATTTTTGGCCAAGCTCGGTAGCTGCGGCTCTAGGGTCTTCAGCTTTGTAAATACCCCCTCCCACGATAGCGTTGAAACGCTGACCAGCAATTTGTCCCGTTTCAGTGATATCGCCGCCTTGATCGACAAATCCAGGCGCCCATAAATCAAACTCGCCTTCGCCCAGTTCTTCGTCCAGCAAAGACTTTAACTTAACTAATTCATCAACTTTATTTCCTGGGACAACAAAATTACGCACGCCTAACCCAAGGGCTGTGTGAAATATTCTAGGAAAAGCCATGTCGTCTATATATCCACCTTCGGATACTGCTTGTTGTTCATGAGTCATTCTTCCTCCGACAATCACTCCGATATCACGATCTTGAAGAGCTTTGACCCAACTATCTACAACTACAGGCCCATTGAAAGGAAAGACAATTGCAGCATCTACCCCTGCGTTTTCCATTGTCCGTGCAAAATTCATGCCTGTGGCCGGGATATCATTGCCTGCTTTTTGATGGTCGTATACAACTACCAGGTCTTCATCAACCTGCCTAGTGAGCTCAACAGCTTGAGGTAGACCAAGCCCTAGGCCAACTTCGAAACCAAGTTTTACTCCGTCAAGTCCTTCTATTCCCGATAGTTGAGTGATTAGCCCTTCATATTCATGAGGCTGCACATCGGCAGCTAGAAATAGACCTTTGTCGGCTTCTACGATTCGTTCTGACATACTACCCTCCGTACCACCCATTAAGTTTTACTTATAATACGCTTGATTTGACATTAGCACCAAGACTGTAATGTTGTGTTATTTATCGATGTAGTCTTGGCACAGTCTTTCAAAGATGGCATTGGTCCAGCCAAAGCCGGTTTGCGACGGATAAACACCTTTTTGGGGTGGTTTATCGGGGTTTACGACGTTGTATTTCTCAAGGAAAACCCCATGCTGGTTAAACCAAGTTAGATTCGTATGTAGCCACTTCATGGCCAGTCGGCGAGCATCTTCGTGATAGCCATAACGCTCTAGCCCCTGGATAGCCAAAAACTCTAACGGCGCCCAGCCGTTGGGATGAGCCCATTGGGTCGGCAAACTACCAGGCACCAGCTGGCTAACTGGTTGATTATCAGTGGTGCTAAGACCACCCTTGTTCTCAAACCGGCCCAGGGCGCCGACCAACTTATGTGCCTTCTTATCGTCCAACATCCCGGCCCACAGTGGAAAAAAGCCAGCCAGCGAGCTGATATTGCCCCGCCGCTCTTTGACGAAGTTGTAATCGTAATAAAAGCCCCGGGCCTGGCTCCACATTAGCTCGTCCATCATTTTCTTGCGGGCATGGGCCCGGTTCAGCCACACCCCGGCATCTTGGTCGTGCCCCAAAATTTTGGCCGCCCGGGCAAAATCCGACTCGTACTTATATAACAGGGCGTTCAAATCAACCGGAAGATAGTTCAGCGCTCGCCGGTTAAATCTGGGTGTCATATCCCAGCCACTCTCGGCCTCGGCCAAATCATTCAGCATATTGATGTCGTAATAGCGGCTCAGTCCCATGTAGACAGCTCGCCAGTTAGGCTTAGCCGTACCCAGCCAAACAGTCGAGTATTCGTCGTGCGCTACGGCGATGTGCTCTTCTAACCACTGGCGGTCTTTGTGATAAGTGTCGTATACATTAAAAATAAATGTCGTCAGAAAGGGCGGCTGCGAACGGCCCATCAGATAGGTCCGCGAGGCATTAGGAATAATCTTGAAACGCTTCTGCATGAAGATTAAGTTCTCGAGAATGCCTTCAACCAATTCCTGGTGTTCATCGTCTAACATTCCCTGGACCATAAAATAGCTGTCCCAATAATACATTTCGTTAAAGTCAAAGGCGTGGCCCTCTTCGTAAGCCGGCACCAGATATTTGTTAGGCAAGCCCAGCAACGTCTCATCGTCTTTGGGGTGATAGCGCTCTAACTTCGGCCAATAGCCTTTGATATACTCGCGAGCCTTGGCCACATCTTCAGGCCCCAGATCCCGCGGCCCACCAGAGGGCAAAATCGATTTGGCGACGTCTTTAAGTTTTCCAAGCATAACCACCAGTGTACGGCCGCGACAGCTGTGGGGTCAACCTGTTATTCGACGATGTAGCATATATGCTACATCGCTCGCTCAGCTACTGGGTCGGGGTGACGGTGCCGATTTTAAACTGTTCCAGTTGACTAGTCGCGCTGGAACTGTGCGGCTCACCACTGCCCACTGGATTACCAGACTCATCCTGGCGCTGTGTAAAGAAAGTTGTAGCATCCTCACCGCAGGCTCTTAAGATCTCGTCACCGCCTGGGTGGCGAGAAACATAGGAAGTAATGTCGTAAACGTTGCCATTGATAATAGTCCAACAATCCTCGGCACTGTTGTGATCCTTAACTTCCTCAACCGCATAAACCTCTTGATCGGCCGTTTCTACATTTAAGGCCTCCTGCTCGGTTGAAGTGGTAACTGGCGCTGAAGCCGACTCGTCTTTATTCATCTGTGTGTAAGCCAACACGCTGCCGCCCACCACTAGGGCTGCCACAATCGCGATACCAATAACCTTTTTCATAAAATTTCCTTCCTTTTTAGCCACCTGAGCTTCTAGGTAGTATATATAGACAAGACTGGCCAGTAAACTGACGGCATAAAACAGCCACACATAACGGAACCAACCGGTTTGCAAATTAGATCCCAGCGCCAAACTATGAGCAATAATTGCAAACATGGCCACCACGTTGCCATACTCAATAATCGGCCACCAAGCCTTTTTATCAAACCAGCGCTTGGTCTCGAAGCTCAGGAAAAGCAAAAAGCTGAGCGTGCCCAGGGCCACCGCCCACTTTAGGGCCGGGCCAACGTAATTGATATAGCTGCCAGGCGGCAGACCGGCTCCATCCCGCCATAGCTGGAAAACCAGTAGGCTTGGGTGCAACAAGATAAACACAATCGCCGCCCAACCAGTCGCCCTAAAGTAAGCCTTAAGCGGCGCTTTGTCGACGCCGGCCAACCGGCGCAGGGCTCCAACCACATAATGGGTCCACATTAAACTAAAAGCCAATAAACCAAACAAAGGAAACAACAGGTATGCATTCAGGTCTTTGGCCTCTAGCCCCACTTGACTCCAGGCTGCCAAAGCTAGTACACAAACCGCCAAGCTCAGACCCCAGGCTGCCACCACCATGTTTCTTGTTTTCATAAGCTTATTGTAGCAAATCCGGCTTTTGGCCTCGGTAGGCCTCAACTAGGTCTGTATGCCTAAAACTCCGCTAGGGCATCGTCGAGAGTATACTCCCCGCGATCATCAATTTGTAGGATTTCCCTATAGGCCTGTTCGCGGGTTATTAGACCTTCATCCAAATCAGCCTGAGCGGCGGCGGCAAGACCCGGCTCAATCCAATCCCGAGCCTCTCTTCGTCGGGTCACACCCCGCCTGTCGACGAGTTCGGCCATCGCCAGGGCTTCACTGCCCAAAAGTGTCGAGTCAGCCAAGCCGGCAAAGGCGTAACGGATTACCTCTCCCTCTATGACATCGCGCCCTAAGGTTTCATCAATCTGCCCTTGGTCATCTACTGGTTCAACCGCTTCAAGGGCCTGGAAAGAGTGCAGATAGCCTGCTTGAAAATCTTCCCGGACCTGACGAACAACAGTCGCCTCTACAGCATCCCGCGCCACTGTGTAATCAATTGCTCCATCGTTGTTGACAACTCTTAGACGCCGGATTGCTCGACTCAATCGTCCCTCTCGAACTTCTTGACGAGCCCTTTCCACTAAGTCGTAGTCATCAACATCAGATCCTGACAATTGTTCCGGCTCTATGCCTTCAAAAGCATTGGCCAGTCCAATACCTGGCTGAGGGGTTGGTGATTGGGCTTGATCATTACCATCTTCAGAACAAGCCGGTCCTACTAAGGCCAGCAGGCTGAGCGTGCCAGCAATCGCAAGACATTGAACAAAATGCGTTCGGCCAGTATCCGGTGGCGGCTGTTCTTCTGGGCTATTCCTACTCATTGTGACTGATTGTGTCACTTTATATACAGATCGTCAACGATTGGAAAAAATCGGACGTTTTAGTACTTTTTCAACGTAGGCCTGGATGCAGGCCTCGGCATTTGTCGGATTCATAAGGCCAATTTCGCACAATTTTCGAGCCGAAAGATCGTATTGCTCTCCATACTCAGCAGCCAATTCAACTACACCCGGAATCAGTACTACGAGACTATCTGCCCCATACCACGAACCTATATGATAAGCCCGACCTCGACGAACAATCGGGTATTGGCGGGCAACAGCTTCCACTGCCGATTCCAGTTGCTTGGCCACTTTTAGGGTCTGCTTTGGATGTTTTAGGGATAGCTCCAGTGCTACATGTATAGGCATCTTAGGATGAGCAGCTACAACTCTCTCAACCCGCTTTTGTAGGATTCTGAGCTTATCCGTAGGGTTCTTTGAATTAAATACAACGTGCTCTATGACATGCGTGGCAATGTCAGGAAAGGCTACCCGTAAAC
Organism: uncultured Candidatus Saccharibacteria bacterium; assembly: GCA_964426845.1. Classification (GTDB taxonomy): domain Bacteria; phylum Patescibacteriota; class Saccharimonadia; order Saccharimonadales; family JAGQNJ01; genus CAYRSA01. The sequence goes on from CAYRSA010000004.1 coordinate 95,535, forward strand.
TGTCTATTGCTCCAAATATCTCCTCCGCCTTATCTAAGGCTTTTTCAGGATGTCTGAAAGCGATTGTTTTCAATTTGTGTGCAGGAGCGTCGGGAAAAACATCACTGATATCATAGTAAGCCTCTCTAACCGTCTCCAGATGTTCGCTTGGGTGGGAATGAAGGTTTCTAAACGTCTTGCGAACTATGTACTCATTCAGCTCATGCCCATACTCCTCTAAGAGTTTATCGTAAAGAGCCGTAGGGTGTCTTGAAAATGGGTTGCGTCGCAACAGGTCTTTGGTCAGACCATTCTGGCCTAGTCGCTGATTAAAACCCAGGTATTGACTGAACATATAGTGAGTAAAGGTGATCGGTTGGGTGATAGAGATCGGTTCTTCTTCAGCATCGATTCTATTATTCAATCGGCAATCAGCCAGCACAAATCGCCCCACACCATCAGCAAAGCCTTTTACAAACATCTCTCTCTTAGACTCGGCGAGTGAAGGCGCGACGCCAAAGAGCGTAACTAGTGCCCTAACCGACAACTCGCTTTGGTCGTAATAATCGCCAGCAAAATCCACGGCAACTTGTCGCGCGGACTCGATAACCGGTCTGTCAATCAAGCCACTATTTCCATCTATGCTCACATGGCCTTCAGCTAATTCTGCTTGGACATCCAGCACGTGCAAGCGAGCATTCTTCATACTAAGATTATAACATTTTGTTGTACTATGGTCTATTTAGTATTTTTATTTCGCGGTCGGCGCCTGTTGGTTGAACTATTTCTTACAGACTGGGCAAACCTCTTCGTCTTTAAAACCATAACGCCAGGTAGTAACAGCTTTCCGTGCCGGTAGAAACAGTAGATACAATTTTAAATCCGCCAAGCGGCGCAGTAACCAGCCAAGTCGGCCGTATATCTCCGTCTCGCCCCATAAAACCGCCGCCCACCTTGGTCCAACAGGAATAGCGTAAATTGGCCTTTTGGGTTTGTATGGCGATGTTGATTGGCCCTTACTTGTCCTGATTAAGTTGCTAGCCACAAAATTGGCGTCGTGCAGGGCGGTCTGGGCCATGCCGGTGTATTTTGTTACAGCGCTATCGCCTATTACGTAAATGTTTGGGGCGGTGCGCAAATATTGATCAACTTTTGCTCGGCCAGCCTTGCCAAACTCGAATAGTTTAGAATTCTCGGCGAACAGAGAGTTATTGCCCACACCCGCCGTCCAAATAACCGTATGGGAAGCTATCGAACCTTTCGGCAATTGGATGTCATCGACGTTTTCAGCTTTCACCGCAGTATTAAATATTGTCTTGACTCCCAGTTTTTTCAGGCGCCGTTCGACCTTGCTGGAAAACTTCTTTGGCATACTGGCCAGAACTCTTGGACCAGCTTCTATCAAGTCAACAGTAAAGCTGTGTTTGATTTTGTGTTTTTGGCGGATTTTCTTTAAATATGATGTAAGCTCGGCGCTCAGTTCCACACCAGTAGCCCCAGCTCCAATTACTACATAGTTCCGTTCGGACTCAGCATTTAGTAACTGATCATGTAAATGACGTTTTAGTTTTAGGGCTTCCTGGATTGTTTTAACGCCGTAGGCAAATTCTTTTAGGCCCTTTACTCCAAAATACTCTGTAACATTACCCGTTGCCAGAACCAGGGCATCGTATCCATACGTTGAAGTTGATTGACCTATCACTCTTTGTTCAGCTTCATTAATTTTGATTATCTTGTCTTCGATTACCTCGACGTTTTTTGCATACGAAAAAAACTCACTCAAAGGAATGGCTACTTCCAAGGGAGAGCGGCCAGTCGCCGAGCGATACAAGGCTGCGTGATACTCGAAGTAGCTCTGGTCAGATATCAGCTTTACTTCAATGTTCTTTTTATTAGCCAGGGCCAGGGCAGTCCGGACGCCGCCGAAGCCACCGCCGACAATTACGATTTTCATGGCTAGAAACTACTCCTCATGTGTTGTTGTGAATATTCCAAGTTAGCGTCAGTTTTCTTGTGGGGATTAAAGATATTGTCCGGATCGAAGGCCTGTTTTACTTGCCTAAATATCGCCATCATCTCTGGGCCATACATTCGCTCCAGCATCGGCCCACGAATTAAGCCGTCATTATGTTCACCCGACAGTGAACCGTTATACTCGAGTACTAAGTCGGTTACTTCCTTGAGGGCTGGGTAGATTTTATGACGCTCCCGGGCGTCCTTGAGGTCCATCAGGGGAATGATGTGGAAGTTGCCGTCACCCATGTGCCCTGCAACAGTGTACATCAGCTCGTAGCGCTCCATGATCTCGGTCAATCGTGGCAGGAACTCTGGCAGGCTTTCCGGAGGTACGATAAGGTCGTCTATAAATGGTGCTGTGTGCTTCTTTTTGACATTCTTTCTCAGCAAGTTAAAGCTCTCCCGGCGCATGGTCCAAAACTTTTCTTCATGCTTTTTATCACGGGCTTCTTGGGTCTCGATTTCTAAAGCCTCCAGGCGTTTTTGGGTTTCGGCAATCTTGGCGTCAATATCAGTTTGTCTTTCACCTTCGAATTCAATCAGTAAAACAATTTTCGGCAAGCGAGGGAAGAAACGTAGCAGCTTGTTCAAGACTGGTATAAAACTTAAGCCCAATAGGATAAATTTTTTCCATCCAAGTGTCTCCCGAAAACTTAGGAAAAAGCGAAAGGCAAACAGCAAGGTATGGTCATCAAACGACTCCAAGCTAGTTGGCTTTAGTGGCAGGATGGCATTAATTACCTGGCCTAGATTCTCAAGGCTAGGCAGGAAGGCCACCAACATGCCCGATAATGGTTTGGCCGGCACCAGGCGAAATGTGGCTTCAGTTATCAGACCTAGGGTACCCTGTGATCCAACGATAACTTTGGTTATATCGAAGGTGGCACCGTCCCAAACATCCCAAAGGTTGTAGGCGGTAGAGTTTTTACTGACCTCGGGCCTGGCTTGCTTAATCATCTCCGCATTTTCAGTAACCAGCTTATGGATTTTCCTATAAATATCGCCCTCCAGCCCTTTCTCAGCCAACTTATCTTTAAGAGCGGCTTTGTCGATAGGCTTAAAGCTATGCTCCTTCCCGTCGCTCAGCACAATTTTTAACTCAGGCACATAGCGATCGGTTTTGCCATAGACTAACGATTTCTCACCCCCAGCATTATTAGCCACCATGCCACCAATCATGCATAGCTCGCGGCTGGCCGGATAGGACGGCATTAACAAGTTGTGCTTCAGGGTTTTTGGTTCAAAATCACGATAGTAAACTCCTGGCTGAGCCGTGACATGATGACCGTGAACCTCGCTCATTTTTGTAAAGTAACGCTCGAAAGCTACGACAATGGAGTCATTGATAGCCCCGCCCGACATGTCGGTGCCAGCACTCCGAGCCGTAAGCGATAAGCCGGGCTGGTCGGTCTTATATTGGTTTACGAACTGTACCAGCTTGCTAACGTCGTCAACAGTTTTAGGATAAACAACCACTTCTGGCTTTAGTTCAAACAGACTGGCGTCGTGACTATAAAAGGCTCGTGCTTCAGCATCGGAAGTTACATCACCACTGAAGAATTGCTTGATGGTGTCTACCAAGTTATAAGTCATAGCCATTACTCTAGACTATTGTTTATTCTAAGATAGGCAAGCGCTTTACTACCGATTGGCTAATCCACCAATCTCTAAGGCCCCACTTTTGCTGAGAGTTGGCAGCCAGAAGGGTTAGCAGTACCAGCGAATAGATAATATGATCGTCAAGAATTGGATTGTTTTCCGGCAGTAGAGTTGCTGACCACATCATCATCATCAGTATCACACCGGAAATCGTGGCAATCCGCATGCCAATGCCGGCAATCAGGGCTAGGCCAATCAGCAACAAGCCGGCCATAAACAACACGTCAATAAAGCCATTGCCTGCCAGGCTTTGATAAAACGATTCGAAGGGTCCCCTGGTTGCCCCCTTCAAAAAGCCGGCCGTTGGCGAACCACCATTTATCCAGGCCTTGCTGCACATGGTCGTGACCGCTTCAGTTTGGGCGTCTCGGCAAGTCGCGAAACCCAAACCAAACAGCTTATCAAGAAAAGCCCACAGAAATGTAAAGCCCAAAGCCATTCGAGTTAGGGCTAGTAGATATGGTGTTTTATTGTTATTCGACTTGGTTTTAGGCATAAGTCTTCCTTCTATATTGGTTATGGTTGTTAACTATAATATATGCCTAAGCTTCAAATATTTCAACAAAGTATTCACTGTTCTAAGACTATCCCTGGTTAGGTCTCAATTTATCATAAGCCTTTACAAGATCTTGGTATAAACCTTCGGCGTCATTTCCCTGTGTAAAAGTCTCTGGGCTGAGACGAACAACGTCAAAAGCTTCAGTGTCTGCCCTTGCTGCACAAAATTCTGAATCTACCGACGGAGCAGTCATTAAATACAGGTCGCCATTTACACCCAATGCCACGCCTTGCCAGTGCCATCTATAATCATATCCATCCTGAACGGATCGGGTGTGAGATTTCGTGCCTAAGTAATTAGTTTCATAGGAATACTGCTTTGGTACCATCTTCGGTATATCCTGTCGTGAATATCTCTTCCCGTCGCCAAGCAGCCACCCAAAAACCTCGCGTTCGACAATTCTTTCGCCACCTAGAACGTGGTCAAGTCTACCCTCTGGGTACACGAAAACCTGTTGAGATGGACTACACCGGTAAGCCCTTGGCCTGACTGATTGTTCTATAAGTTTTCCAGATATTTCTGTAGCTAGCGAAAAGACCTCTTCTGCTTTTGCCTGTGCAGCCGCTCTCTGTCTTTCGGCTAGCCTAACCATAATGTCCGTTATTTGTTGGCTTCTTTCAGCTCTTTCAAGCCTTTTAGCTTGTTCTTCTTGCCTGCGAAGTCTTAGGATTTCGCTGTCCTTTTCAAATCTGGCTAAATAGGTAGGAGGAATATCTGGCATAGTAGTAATATTATACAATATTCATGTTAACAAGCATACCCTTAGTAATCAAAAACACACCAGCTTTCACTGATGTGCTATTGGTGGAGCTGCCGGTTACTGCCACCGGGTCCGCGGGATTATTCTAGTTAGTCGTCTACAGGCTTAGATTATTTAGTTATCTTAGAGTCATGCCTTTAAATAATCAAAATAGCATAACTTGCAGCCCTAAAGTCTTAATCTGACCATGGGGTCCATAGTCAGAAGCAACCCTGGAAATATGGCGTGTCGTAAAACTACCAGGATGTCGTCATAGACACGGCTTCAATAATTAAACTGAAGCTTGTGGAGCTACTTGAGGGAACATAGCCAAGGCTACGCGATCAAGTAGGGCTCCGAATTTAGAAGTTTTAGCATCTAAAAAGTTTGCCTATACGCTGACAAGCGACCTGCGAATCTAACCGATAAAGTCCTACGTCGAGCTTAAAATTCAGCCCCATACGTTGATGTGTTACCTCTGTAACCACCTTATTATACCATAAGCGGTCAAGACTTGGTACCCTTGCCTTTTGTGAGATATGTCACTCAAGACTAATCAAGAAATAAAAGTAGGGAAGTGGCAAATCAGGAAATAGGGCGTCCCATCATAGCCCAACCAGTCACGTCCCAGCCAGTCATTTTTCTGAGTGTTTTATTTTTACAACAGCAGGGAAGTGAGGCTAGGGCAGGGCGAGGTATAAATCATGCCACTGCTCCAGCGACAACTCTTGAGCCCTGACGTCTGGGCCAATTTGCGCCCTAGTCATGGCCTCCAGAATATCCACATCTTCACCTACCCCAGATTTCAAAGAAGTCTTAAGTTTCTTTCGTCGTTCGTTGAAGCCGGCTTTAACCAGACTAAAGAACTTGTCGACATCCAAATCAGCGAATAGCGGCTTAGCTCGTTTGGTCAAAATCAAAATCTGAGAGTCAACTTTGGGTGGCGGCGTGAACAGATAGGCCGGCACTACTTCGCCTTTGCTAACTTCATAAAATAGTTGCAAAGCTACTGCTACAAACGACATTTGCCCAGGCTTGGCCACCACCCGCTCGGCTACTTCTTTTTGGACCAATAACGAGGCTATGGATGGTTTGTTATCAGAGTCTATCAACTTGCGAAACAGATTGGCTGTTAGGTAGTAAGGGATATTGGCCACTATTTTGTAATCTTTCGGCATTTGACCAAGATCAAAACTCCGAATATCCCCTTCCTCTATCCGAATTTGAGTATCAAGCTGACGGGCAAAGCGTTTTCGCAATGGCCTAATGGCCTCTGAGTCGAATTCTAAAGCCAAAATGTTGGCTCTGTACTCTAATAGAATCTCTGTCAACGTCCCCGTGCCTGGACCAATCTCTAGAACTTCATCGCCCTCCGAAACCTCGGCGACCTCAACAATTGACTGCAGAGCCGAGCGATCTTCCAACCAGTGTTGGCCCAAAGCCTTTTTAGGAATCATAGTTGGTATTGTATCAGAGGCGCCTTCCATAGTTCACTTGCTATGCAATCTGGGGCCCAACGGGTTACAATAGAAGTAAGATAACGCTTATGAATAACCCTCCTCCCCAAGACTCTATTCAAGAAGTACCCAAACCCTCACCGCTCGGCGGCGGTAGCTTACTGGGTCGTGTTTTAGTGCTGAGTTTGTTACTGCTGGCTTACATTGCCATCCTAGCATCTGTTCTCTACTTCGATGCCCTGACCGGCCCACAATTCATCCTCTTGATAATGGTAGCTTTTTTGGGGATACATTTTTTTGGCACCCGCGGCCTTATTGTCGCCCAGCTCGGTACTCTGATGTTACTGGGTCTGGCCATCTACTTAGGCCTGGCCTCAGTCGCGCCAACCGGCGCCCTATTAATCCTAGTTTTTGTAGTCTTCTGGTTCTTTATGCGAACCAGGTACAAAGAGCACCGCATGCTGGAGAGTCTAAGTCAAAGCGCTCAGCGAGAGCAAGAAAGGTTTGTTGCCTTAATTAACACTATCGATACTGCCGTGGTAGCCACCGACAGCCAACAGAAAATATCTCTGTACAATAGTGCTGCCCTGTCGTTGCTTGGCACAAATATATCACTAAGCGGTCAATTTTTTAACACGGTTTTTCCGCTGATTAATGCCAACGAACAGCCAGTTGATATCATTAGCCAAGTCAAAGCCAATAAGCGCGCCATGGAGAGACTAGATACCTCTATTAAGATTGGTCAAAAGGACATTATTAACCTACAGGTGATTGCCGCACCGATTAGAACCAACTTTGGGTCTAAGGGAGGTGGGTATGTGGTCACCATGCGGGACATTACCAAACAACGTACTCTTGATGAGCAACGCAACGAGTTTATATCTGTAACCTCCCATGAAATACGCACCCCAATCGCCATACTCGAGGGTACGCTTTCTACAGCTTTGGCTGGACCCATGGCCGCTAGAACTGATCCGGCGGTGGTTAAGCTGATAAAGAACGCTCACGAGCAGACTTTGCTACTGAGCCGACTAGTCCAAGACCTGGCCACTTTGGCTATGGCCGAGGGCGAATTCTTAGACATCGAACTAAAGCCTATTGACCCGGCGGTCATAATTAGCAACCAGTATAAAGCTCATGCCAATCAAGCCAAAGCCCAGGGGCTAAACATGGTCATGCAGCCCGCACCCGAGCTTCACCCTATCCTGACCAGTGAGATATACATAAACGAAATATTAGAAAACTTCATTACCAACGCCATTAAGTACACCAAACAAGGCAGTGTCACCATTGGCGCTGAGAACGCTGCCGAGAACTCCATCCGTTTTTGGGTTGCTGACACTGGCATTGGTATTGGTAAAGCCGATCAGAAGAAACTATTTACCAAGTTCTTTAGGGCCGAAGACTTCGAAACTCGCGAAACCGGCGGAACCGGCTTGGGCTTATACATAACCAAGAAGTTATCCGAGCGCATTGGTGGCAAAGTCTGGTGCACCAGCGAGCCCGGCAAAGGCTCGGTCTTCTATCTAGAAGTACCGCCGGTTGGCGCTTTAAAAACTGACGTAAAGAAGGTCACCAACGCTGAAATCGAAGATTTCGCCGGAGCTATCTAGTTTATTCATTTTTGTGGTCTGACCACATGAACAGCCACAACTACCATAACAAACAGCACGAAGCCGGCTATGTAGGTACCGATTATTAGCGGTGAATCGTTGGGCTTGCCAGACAGAATGACATTGATAGCCCCACCCAAAGCTGCAAAAATATACAGACAGGCCACGCTAACCAAACTAGTTTTACTGCGGCCACTGGCCAGCTCTTTTAGCTTGCCCAGCATCAAAATTCCAACTAAAAAGACATTTACAAGCAAAATCATCTGAGCGATTGATGAGAAGAGTGGCAGTGTATAGACAAATTCATTGTCAACTATATCGATGCCATTTTGGACATAGCCATAGACATTAGCCAACCAACCGGCGATACCCAGCAACAAAGCCGGCAAGACAAACAGAGCTCGGCTCATTTTGTTTCTAAGAATCAAGTAATAGACAAGGTCAGCCTGTAGTACAAACATAGAGTATAGGAAGAAGTCGCCAATACTGTTGGCGACTAATAGAAAGGTCTGATCCTGACTCACAGCAAACGGCACTGACCAAAAAAAGAAAGCCAACGAAGCCAACATTCCAGACAAAGCAAAATACCCAGACAAAGGATTGTGCAGCCGGCGGTAGTTCTTATAGCCCCTGAGGCCGAAAAGAGCGAATACCGGAAAGCCTATCAGGTATGGTATGGCGTTTGATGGAATGTTATTCATGGTAGTTATGCTTAAAAAGTCTTACTAGCAATATAGCACGTTTTAACTACGCCGGCTTCATGTCGCAGCCGACTGACTAGTGTTGGCTTACCACCAATGATTGACTGACCAGAAGTTGTAAGCACCTTGCCAGCTACCATAGCGACTATTGGCGTAACCCGAGAAGTGTTGCATCTGGCAGACAGGATCGGTTTGCCAATTCGGGCAAGCACTGATCAGAATCTGAGCATTACATCTTTGGCCCAGTCCAATACAACGATTAGGGCTTACGGCCGCCGGGTTCCAGCCCGACTCTCGGCCGATGATATAGTCGGCGTATTGGTACTGCGAGGGATCAACGCCAGCCAAGCGCATCCAGTCAGCTTTAGTGCCAGTAACGGTGCCGGCGATGACTTTAGTGCCCTTAGCCATGATTCGGTTAACTGGTTCGACAGCCACAACCGTCTGGAGAACAGACTTTTTACTTGGATCATTTTTGTCAACTTCGTAAATAACCACCTTTTTACCAGGTGAGCCTTCCTGCCTAACCTTTACTTGCCCGGCGGGTAATTCCGGATCGCTGACTGTCTCTTCGGCGTTCGGTATTACCTCTTCGGCAGTAACAATGTTTTTATCCGGGTAGGTCACAAACACTACCATGCCCGGCGTTAGAGCAGTTTCAGCTGGCGGTAGGACTGTTACCTCGCTAGCATCCAACCCCTTATCGCGTACTAATTCTCCGACGGTTTTTGCGTGGGTCCGCAGATCATACGATTGACCATACATGACCAGTTTGACGGGGATGGAGCGCTCAACCACTAACTGTTCAGTAGCCGAGCCCTCATCAATAACATTGTCCGGAATCTCCACTTCAACGTTGTCCTCGGGGAATAGAGTCACACCAACTTCTTCGGCAATAGCCCGCGGTGATTGGGTGGCCGTATTAACAGTCACTTCCCTGCCCCCGTCAATAACCGTCACCGGCCTAGCTCGATAAACATTAACCGAGAAGTTATCGTCCAAGATCTCGGTGTCCAGTCCGGGCTCTACCACATCGCCCTCACTAAGCTTGATGTCCAAACGTTCCAGTAAGTCACCAACAGTTTTAGCTCTAGTTGGCAAAGTCTGTGACTGACCATCGGCATAGACATTGACTACTCGCGAATCGGCTGGACCTAGCGTTGTCGCTCCGAAGTTGACAAAAGCCACTAAAGACACGGCGAACAGTACCAAAAAGGTCACCACCGGCACTACCAGAGGATGCTTGTGCAGATCAAAAAACTTTCGGCGCCGGGATTTCTCGGCTGATTTAGATTTACCCATTTAAGTACCCCGTATTATAGCAAATCACCGCTGTTTCTGCCACGCGGCCAAGAGTGTTTGCACGTGGTTATCGGTAGATAGCTTCTCGATATTATCTGGTTCAAACCACTTCGCGTCAGTGATTGCTGATGTTTGTATTGTCACGCGCGGTTTTGTGTCGAGCTTTAGGATAAAGCCATAGAAAGTATGAGCCTGGCGGCCAGCCTGCTTCATCAACCCCAGGCTCTTCAAATCTTTCTGCTTGACCACGATGCCTGTCTCTTCGCGAAGCTCCCGCAGTATGGTTTGTACTGGCAATTCACCACGCTTGATACCCCCGCCCGGACAACCCCAATAGCCCGAATATAGCCAGCTCTGTAACAACAAAATTTCTCCATCGCAAACTACCAAAACCCGCGTCCGAGTTGTGAACCTAATGATGCAATAGATTGGTACCCACAGGACGTAACCTAAAATCAGCCCACTATATTTTCTGAAGGCAGTCATTCTAGTTTCTCCAACGGCGCAATACTGATGTCCAGTTGCTTAGTGCCCTTGCCCTTGAAATAAATGGTAGCCACGTCGCCCTGCATCTCAACTACCGTGCCAACGCCGAAAAGCTGGTGTTTGACGCCGTCGCCCTCTTCAATATCCGGCACATATCTGGGGCCGTCATCAATCTTTGGTGGCTGCGGCGCATTGAAGTTGTCGGTCAGCGAAGTTGGTTGAGCCAGCAAGTCGCCAGCAATGTCGCTAATAAACCTCGATGGTGGGTTGTGCTGAACGCCGCCGTACAACATCCGGCTGGTGGCATACAGCATATACAGTTCTTCGCGGGCCCTAGTCATGCCAACATAGCACAACCGTCGCTCTTCCTCCATCTCGGTCTGATCATATAGAGCCCGGGAATGCGGAAAAATTGTTTCTTCCATGCCGACCATGAAAACTACTGGGAACTCTAGGCCTTTGGCGCCGTGCAGCGTCATTAGCGTAACAGCGTTACCGTCTTTTTTGCCGGTCTCAACATCGCTTAGCAAGGACACCTCCTCCAAAAAACCATCCAGTCCCAAGTCGGCATACTCTTCGGCCATGCTCAGCAATTCCTTGACGTTTTCCTGCCGGGACTCGCCCTGAGCCGTACCATCGTCCAAGTAATGCAGATAGTCCAGCCGATTTATTAAAGCATTCATGGTATCGCGGACATTTTCTTCGGACATAACTCGGCGCAGGGACTCCAGCATTTCACCGAGTTCTAACAGGGCATTCTTCGCCTTACCGGTTATCTCGTTACATTCGCCGACCCGGGCCAAGGCTGTTTGTAAATTTAGAGCTTGAGATTCCCGCCAGGTATTAAAGACTTGCAAAGACTTAGCCCCGATTCCGCGAGCCGGCACGTTAACAATCCGGTCAAAACTAGCTGTATCCTGAGGCTGATACATTAGGCGCAGGTATGCCACGATATCCTTGATTTCTTTTCGGTCGTAGAATCGGACGCCCCCAACAATTCGGTAAGGAATGCTGTAGTGAATGAAGGCCTCTTCGATGGAGCGGCTCTGAGCATTGGTCCGGTACAAGACCGCAAAATGGTTATAGCCACGAGCCCCTCCATCAACCGTATTGCGGACTCGGCGAATAACAGCTTCGGCCTCGGACCGTTCGCTGCTGGCCTGCAAGACCTGAACAGGCAAACCATCGCCCTCTTTAGTCCAAAGCTTTTTATCGGAACGTTGTTGGTTCTTGGTAATAATCATGTGGGCAGCGTCCAGGATGGCTTTGGTGCTGCGGTAGTTCTGTTCAAGCTTAATAATCGTACAGCCGGCGTAGTCGCGCTCAAAGTTTAGGATATTACGAAAATCTGCACCTCTCCAGCTGTAAATTGACTGCCAGTCGTCACCTACTACCGCGATGTTTTTAGCCGGCCCAACCAGTAGTTGTATAAGTTTATACTGAGCAGCGTTAGTATCTTGATACTCATCAATCATCACATACTTAAACTGAGCCCGCCACTTTTCCCGCAGTTCCTGGTGATTGGCCAGCATCTGGACAGCTTTGGCGATTAGGTCATCAAAGTCTAGAGCTCCGGCATCCTTTAACGCCTTTTGATATAGGGGAAAAACCCGGGCCGCCTCTTTCTGTGCCGGACTAGAAGCCATGCCAGCATATCTAGTCGGATCAATTAGTTCATTCTTGGCACTACTGATTAGACCGCCTAGGCTACGGGCCGGAAAAGCTTTCTCGTCAATCGATAACTGCTTGGAGACTTTCTTGATAGCCGAAGTCCTGTCCAGCTCATCAAAAATCACAAAGTTTTTCGGCACCTCGGCGTAGTCGCCATCCTGGCGCAACAGTCGCACACAAATCGAGTGAAAGGTGCCCATGAAGGGCATGAAATTGCGGTTGCCGGCATCGAAACCCAGCAACTCAGCTACTCGCTCGCGCATCTCGCCAGCGGCTTTGTTGGTGAAAGTTACCGCCAGAATATTGTAGGGCGTAGCCAGCCCAGAGTCGATAATATGAGCGATCCGGTGGGTTAGGGTCTTAGTTTTACCGCTACCTGCACCAGCCTGAATCAGCAAGGGTCCTTCGGTGGTGCGCACCGCCCTGGCCTGCTCGTCATTAAGTCCCGTAAATAAATCCGTCACTAAGAGATTATAACAGTTATCTCAGCCCATCATCATGAAGTAAGCACCAAGGCAGGCGGCTACTACCAGCAGAATGATCACCACAAAGATCTTGGTGTTGCGGCGTTTGGTGACTTGGCCAATCGGCACAAAGTAGGTTTTGTTGTCGATGAGGTTTTGGACTTTGCTGTCGCCGTCTGTTGGCTTATCGGCTTTCTTATCAGCGGCTTCCTTGGCTAATTCGTCGATGACTGCCCCGTCATCGGGTTTGGGCTCGTCTGGACTATCTACTTCGTCGGGTTTAGCCTCTTCGGCCGATATATCCGGTTTTAGAGTACTGGCCTTTGGCGGTGCAACCAGGGCCGGTTTCTTATCGTCTGACGAGGGTTTGTTAGCAATTTCCTCGGGGGCGCTGTCGCCGGTGCTTTCCGGTTTGACAGCCCGGGCCCGAACCTTAACCTCTATCTTATTGTCGGCCTTGTTCTCTTCAAATTCGGCTCCGCTTTTAGTGGCCGAGTCGCCTGATTCCGAAGTTTTAGGGTCAGCTGGCGCCATCGGCGGCTTCCTTAACGGCTGTTTGAGAACGATGCGCCGCTTTTACAATTTCCGAGAACTTTTGGTAGTTAATACTGGCTCCTCCGACCAAAACCCCATCGCATCCATTTAAGTCCATGTAGCCCCTGGCCGTATGCTCGTCAACACTGCCCCCGTAAAGCACTCGGACTTTATCAGCTGTCCGCTGGCCATATAAATCTGCGATTTGCTTACGTATGTAGTCAAACATCGGTTGAATTTGTGATGGTTTAGCAAGAGTGCCATCAAAAGTACTGATTGCCCAAACTGGCTCATAGGCAATAACCATCTCGGCTACTTCGCGCGCCGTTAAGTTAGCCAGGGCTGTAGTAATCTGGTCATGCAGAACTTGGCGAGTCTCGCCAGCTCGGTGCTCGGTCTTAGTTTCACCCACGCACAGAATCGGGGTGATTTCATTGCGTACAGCGGCCGTAACTTTGTCTCGGATATCATCAAGGTTCTCGTGGAAGTATATTCGGCGCTCGGAGTGGCCGATGATCACATAGTGGGCCAAATCCCTTAGCTGAGTAAACGACACCTCGCCGGTAAAAGCGCCCTCATCTTTGGAATAAGCGTTCTGAGCCGCCAGCCGGAATTTGCGCCTATCGATTTGTAATGAAAGCGGCTGCAATACCAACATGGTCGGCGCTAATACTACCTCGATGTTGCGATAAGTCTTGATGCGCTCGTGCAAGCGGTGTAATAGCAAACTCGCCTGAGAAGTATTCAGGTGCATTTTCCAGTTGCCCACTACAAGTTTTTTACGCATAACGGTTAAGTTTTATTATAGCTTATTTCGACAATAATGCCTCAACCCCTGGCAATTTCTTCCCGGCCAATAGATCTAAGCAAGCCCCACCGCCAGTTGATACGAAGTTAAAGCCCTCCACTAAGCCTCGCTGTTCGACGTAAGCCGAGGTATCGCCACCGCCGATCAAACTATATGGCTTGTGGCCAAACTGCCCTAGCAAGGAATCTAGGACCAACTCCGTGCCATGGGCAAAGGGTCCGACCGGCCCGTGCAGGCTGGGTGTTTCAGTTACTCCCAGCACGCCGTTCCAGATAACTGTGTCGCAAAACTGCATATTGCCAGCGATAAAAGCCCCCGAGAACGGTCCAATGTCCAAAATCAGCTCATCCTTGGCTACCCTGCTACTGCGGACTGGTGCTTGCCGGGGGTAGTTTTCGATCTCAGCAATGGCATGAGCATCCCAATCAACAATCCGGGTTTTGGCCTGTTTGTCCAAAGATTCGGCGACTACGCTGTCCTGCGGCAAATAGAAGATGAACTTGCGTTTTTTGGCTTCCTCGGCGGCTAGCTCCATAAGTTTTTTAGCTAAAGACACATCTTGGCGATCAACTAGGCTTTTGCCAATCTCTATCCCCTTGGCTAGCAAAAAAGTATTGGCCATGGCTCCACCAATCACCACCACATCGGCCATTTTGATAAAATTCCTAATCACATCAATCTTATCGGCAATTTTGGCCCCACCGACGATGGTCATTAATGGTCGCTTGGGTTTATTAATAACGTCGAGAATAGTGGTCATTTCTTTTTCGACTAGCAACCCGGCCACACTTGGTAAGACTCGGGTAATGGCGTCAGTGCTGGCGTGCTTGCGATGAACTACGCCAAAACCATCCTGAACAAAGACATCGGCCAGGCTACCGACTTTTTTTGCGAATTCCATATTGTTATTTTCTTCGCCTGGGAAAAATCGCAAGTTTTCCAGCAACAGAATGCCTTTAGGCTTCAGCTCGCCAGCTTTTACAGCAGCTTCTTGGCTGGTACAGTCTTCGACAAAGTCCACCTCATGGCCAAGCAACTTGGACAGAGCTTTTTGGACCGGCTTTAAACTGTACTGCGGATCTGGCCGGCCATCGGGTTTGCCTAAGTGTGAACAAACAATAATTCGACAATCTTGAGATTGAAGATACTTCAGCGTTGGCAGAGCCTGCTGAATCCGATAGTCATCCCGAATAGTACCCTTTTCGGTCATAGGCACATTAAAGTCACTGCGCACCAGCACAGTCTTGCCCCGAACATCGACATTTTTGATGGTTTTTTTAGTAAACGTCATAAGACTCGCACCTTTATGGTATCGGTAGTGCCGACTACACCCGGATAGTGGCCAGAAGCCGTCACGATAATGTCATCTTTTTTGAGAACTTTGTTATTGCGCAACCAATTAGTCAACTTAGTAGCTGCAAACTTGTCGACCGGTCGCTGATAGCTCTTAACCCCGTAGACAATAGCCAGCTGGTTAGTCGTGGTTTGATCTGAAGTCACCGCAATAACCGGCTTATTGGGTCTAAACGAAGCGATCTGAATAGCCGTAGTCCCCGATTTGGTCTCGGCCACAATAGCTTTGGCTCCAACCGTCTTGGCCAGACCGATAATTGCCGCTGATATAGCATTGGCCTGGACATCAACATCCTCCAGTTCGGCAAATGAAGCCTTGACTGTCGAATTATTCTGGGTGTATAGGATCACCCGCTTCATCACTTTAATGGCTTCAATTGGATACTGGCCGACAGCCGTTTCATCCGACAACATAGTAGCATCAGCACCAACAATGACCGCCGTGGCCACGTCGGAGACTTCGGCTCGGGTGGGCTCGGGTTGTTCGGTCATGCTAACCAACATTTGCGTAGCCACAATGGTCGGCTTTTTATA
Source organism: uncultured Candidatus Saccharibacteria bacterium (assembly GCA_964426845.1). Taxonomy (GTDB): domain Bacteria; phylum Patescibacteriota; class Saccharimonadia; order Saccharimonadales; family JAGQNJ01; genus CAYRSA01. Next base: position 111,410 of record CAYRSA010000004.1, read on the forward strand.
CTTTCTACCCAAGCCAATTATATGCCTCTGCAAAACGGGCACTGATTCCGGTAAAGTCTCCACGGCCAAGTCGCCCCGGGCAATCATCACCGCATCAGTTGCTTGGATAATTTCTTCTAAGTTATCAATGGCGGCTTTTGTCTCCACTTTAGCAATAATCCGAGCCTTGGAGCCCAGACCTCTCAACAAAGTGCGCAGGTGCTCGATATCCCGAGCCGACTGCACAAAACTCTGAGCCACGTAGTCAACGTCCTTCATGGAACCAAACGCCAAATCTTTCTTATCCTTGGGCGTGATAACATCGCCCTCAAAGTCGGTGTCCGGCAAGTTTAGGCCTTTGCGCCTGATCAACATGCCGGCGTTCTCGGCTTTGACATGAACCACACCGTCAATAACGCTAGTTACGACTGTCTCGATTTTGCCGTCAAACATAAATATACGATGACCGCGCTTAACTTTCTTGGATAAGTCGTATTGAGTAGGAATCATGCCACTACGCTGATAATCAGCCTGGTATTTGAGCTGCATATTCTGCCCCGGCTGAATCTGGATTACCCCGTCGAAATCACCTAATCGTATTTTGGGTCCTTGTAAGTCCTGGATTATAGCCACCGGCTTGCCATATTCTTTAGCTGCTTGGCGGATCCACTTTATTTGCTCTTGATGAGACTCATGGGTGTTGTGGCTAAAATTCAACCGAAAACCGTTAGTGCCCTCTTTGAGCATAGCCAAAATAGCTTCGTAGCTGGCCGTAGCCGGCCCAATAGTGGCGATGATCTTGGTCCGCTTAAATTGATTAATAGGTACGCGAGGTACCGTTTTGGTCGTATCCATTACTGATACTAGTGTACTTGCTTATGCTTAGTCAGTTCAAGGGGGCAATTCAAGTATATTAACTAGGGGCGACCAGTTGGCCTTGGCCTGTTGCCCTGTAGGCGCGTAGGATTTAAAGGTCCCCATACCCTACTGCCACCGGTTCGGCTTTGTGGGCTTGCTGCTTTAGCTGTTTTCTTCTTTGCTGCCATTTTGTTCCCCTTTTTTGTTTTGAGCTTTACAGGTCTATGCTACGCCTCTGTTGCTTATCTGTCAATGTAACTGGTGATCTCAGGGACAGGTTACTTCGCAACCGTTTGCCTTCGCCTCACGAACGAACCACCTGACGGCGTTCGATAATTCTCTTCGACAATAGCACCACGCAAAACACCCACTTTTGTGGGTGCTATTCTTGGTGATTCCAAGGGGAATCGAACCCCTATTTCCAGGATGAAAACCTGGTGTCCTAACCGTTAGACGATGGAACCAAAATATCTCGGCTAGGCCATTATAACAGAGAAAGACCCCTTTTAGGTAGGGGTCTTTCTGTAGGTTTTTGAGCGGTCAGTCAATGCTCTTTTTCTTATCTGCATTAACCTTAGCACATTACCCACGTTTTTGCTAGTGGTTATCCACAGCGATCCGAGGCTTAGTTAAAGCGTCGAGCCAACACGAATCGGTAAGCTAGGCTTCCAGCAACTGATACAGCTGTGAAGATTCCTAACATGCTACCCATTCCAGTGTCTGGCAAAGTAGTAGTAACTGTTGGAGGAGGAGTAACCACTGGTGGCTTCTCGCCTTCGAATGTTACTTCTGAAGTACAGGCCGAACTAGCAACCCACTTAGTCTCACCGTCAGTAAACTTAACTTGTACCCGGCTGACGATCTTGTAAGTACCATCTTTGGCGTACGTGTGCTCGGCACTTTGTGAGGTTGAAGTCGAACCATCGCCCCAGTTAATCTCGTAACCGATGATCTGACCGTTAGTAACTCCGCCCTGAACATTAGCAGTTACACGTCGGTTGTCGTGAACCTGGATACTAACTGCCTTACATACGGCATCTTTTACTGGTGGAGCTTTCTTCTTAACAACTACGTCGATAGCTACAACCTCATGATGAGCGTTACAGCCTCGCAGTGTACCACCGCGAATGGCGTCTAGGCCAACACCTGTAGTTACTACGCTGTCAGATAGAGGAACTACCGCGTAGCAGCTCTCTGGTGGGTAATCGAAGCCTGTTTCACAAGCTGGATTTCCGTCAGCAGCACCCTTGTTGTACTTGAACTTAGCTGTACCTGGAATGTATTCGACAGTTGTGCTTTCAGGGGCAGTGTTTACAGTAGTGGTGTCGCTAATAGTTGGAGCGTTGTCAGCACTAGAAATTCCAGTGATGCCGTGGCTTTGGGCCTCTGTAGAAGGCACTACGAAACGAACTTTTACATTGCTAGCTTGAGGGCCAGCTGGGTTTTCACGGTTGTGTTGCCACAACTGAACTCGAACTACGTCGTTGGCCTTAGCGTTAGTTGTGTCTTTGTATACAGTTTCACCTGCAGTAATGTTTCGTGACTGAGTCCAGCCCTCCCAGGTTATCTGGCTCTGTTGTGCGCTAACTAGCGGCATGAATACTGCCGATAGAGCGATCGCACTAGTTACAGCAACAGCGACTAAGCCCTTGGCTGAAACCTGCTTGATCTTATTTAGTATGTTCATGATTTTATTCTCCTTGAATAGCATTATCGTTAGTTAGTCTTACAGGTTACTTGGTGGGCCAGTGCCAGGTGGGTGAGTTGGGGGTACAGTCGAGGTTGTTGTAGGAGGTGGCGGGATGTAAATAGACGTAGTTGTGGTTGTCGTAGGTGGGTGGTAAATACTTGTTGTGGTGGTGTTACCAGGACCGGGGCCGGGGCCGGGGCCGGGGCCAGGACCAGGGCCAGGACCAGGGCCGGGGCCAGGGCCAGGACCAGGGCCGGGGTTACAGCTACCGCAAGTGCTGGTTCCGCAGCCTCTACCACCACATGTACCATTCTGGTCACCGTTAGTTTCACCGCGATCAGGACCTTGTCCACCTCGGTTACTGCCACCTTCTTGGTTGTCGATAGCTTCAGCTAATTCATCAGATTCGTCTAATGTGAATGTTCCAGTCTCGATTGGTGCTCCTCTCAAGAATACATCGCCCTCGTCAGCCAATAGAGCCGGTGCAAAACCGTCAATAGGAGTTCCGTCTCCGGTTTCGCGGCTGGTACTGTTCAAAGCGAATTCTACGCCAGACAGAGGTGCATCATCAGCAATTACTAATTCGGATACTCGCATACCAACAAGTCGCCAGTTGCCGTCCTCGTCAGTCTCTCGAATAGCTCTAAGGTGAGTTACAGTTTCGCCTCGAGCCCAATCAGTGGTACTTTCACCGGTTTGCCTCATTATCTGGTAGGTTCTGGTGCAGTCTTCTCGTGCTATATCTTCACCACCATTAGATCGATATACAGCCAAAGTGTTTTGGAAAGCCTCGCCGACATTGTAATCAGGGTCAATGCGATCGCCATCTGTGGCCGGGTTAGTGATAGCTGCCACAAAGGCCGCTAGTGAAACGTTATCAATATTATGCCCCAGAGGTCCAACTCCAAAAAGTTGATTGATTCGTTCAACAGCTGCAGAGTTGTCTTCGGTTGGCTGTTCGGCCATAGGCACAAGTCCTGTTTGAGTCCAATCTTCTAGATTGCCCTCGGCTCGCACTATGCTCGCGTTGTCACAGTCTTCGCCAGTGTCAACTGTACCGTCAAATTCAGTATCATCAGCAGAGCTAGCGTCATCTCCAGTTAAACGATCATATGCAAGTACGCCTCCGGCAATTGTTAGACTGGCTACTGCAAATACTGCTACGGGCTTGGCCATACGGCTCATTAAACCGCGTTGCTCCTCTTGTTCTACTTGTGGGGCGTGTACTTCTGACATATTTTCCTCCAGGGCTTTTCTGTAGCCCTTTAACTTCTTAACAAAACTCTTTCAAAACGATCTATCACCGTTACTTACATCAGTTTACCACATATTTATGATAATAGCAATACTTTTTTCTAACATTATTTACTATACCTCAAAAAGCTTATGCTAAACAATTAAGCCAGTTGGCGAATGGCTTCAGCTATCTCTGTGTCAGCAATATCGGCGTCGTAACCATGCCTGTCGCGAGAGGCTACCACGCTGGCAACGCCAGCGCCGGCGGCTTCTAGGCTGGCAACTATTTCTTCATGTCGCTGTTGTAGCCCGGCGTTGAAGGCTCGCAACTTTCGCTTATTTCTGGGGTCAATCTCGGTCAGGCCCGCCACAACAATTGGACGCCTCAAACCCTCGGGTATGCGCCTTTCAAGCGGGTGGTTGAGCTTTACGGCCACCAATGAGTCTTGTACCTGGTCACGACTAAACCGTAGTTTACCGAAACTACTAATTACAAAGGTTAATCCGTCAAAAACCACTTGTTTTATTGCATCGGCTGTAGCCTCGGGGCTATCAGTATGGATTTTCTTGACTTCAAGGTCCAAATCTCTTGGGATGGCATTGCCAATGGCATAAGCCTCGACAACATCTGATATACCTGGTAGGGCCTCGCTAATTGCCTCGCCTATATCTTCCCCGAGTCTGCGCTTGGCATCAGCGAAAGCTTGGTGCTGCACAGTGCTGGTGTAGTCTGTAACAACGTTAATGTGCAGGGGTTTAACTGGTGAGACCACTTTTACTTGATACTCGTCCAAGACCGCAGCCATAGGAGCTAAGTGGTCGATGGCATCGACAGGATCCCTGTCGGGGTTAAAGGCTCGGTAGCCGAGTTGTAGGCCAGGAACACCGGTCATGAGCGTCGGCGCCATGTGATCACCGACACCCATGGTGCGGTTGGACATAACCTCAGCGAACGCTTCTTCGGTCCTAGGCAAGTATGACATTGTAAGTCTCCTTAGACTGCCGCAACTATTTCGTCGACAATCTCAGTGGCTTTGCGGCTATCCCGCTGGAGCATACCGGCTTGGGCGCCAGCAACCAGTCGGATTGAGCGGATTACATCTTCTTCGCGAACCGCTGTTTTGCCTTCAAGAGCAGCGATAGTCATAGCCGCTAGACGGTTGTGCTTACTCAAGCGCGGGATCGATTCATAGATTCCGTTGGCAGCTAGAACTGCTTTGGTTTTCTTAACCAATGCGCGCGATAGCGGCTTAACGTCACCATTGAGTATGGTTCCTCCTGTTCGAAGTAAAGCCTGGAAAGCTCGTAGTTCTTCGACTGAAGTAACGGTTTTGATTTGGTCCGGTTGCGGTAACCAGCCGTCATCAATGGCATCGTGGATCTGATCTTGCTCGGCTTCTGGTCCATTACCCATCACAGCGCCAATGGCGTGCCGTGAGGCCATGGCCACTGAAACTTCCATGGTTCCTTGCTTTTTCTCGCCCGGGTTCATAGTTGAGGCAATCCATAGCAAATCTAGGTTTGTTCGGCCGGCCGTTGTATCAAGTGTTCCCGACTCGAAGGCTTCTAGGGATGTATTCAGGGTATGAGAGTTACCACGGTTAATCTCGTTAGCCCATATTACTAGACTGCTGGGCTTGATGATTGGCTGAACATTGGATCCTACAACTTCGTGAGTAGTATTGCCAGCGGCATCTGTAACGTCTTTTTCAAGTTCCACGCGGCCACCAACCAATTCTTTTGGTGTCAAATCTGGCTCTGGAGGTATAGCCGCAATACGGTCACCATCCAAACCTTCTACTAATAGCGGCAAGTGCTCACCAAGAGTAGTCTTACCACCACCTGGCGAACCAAAAAATACCACATTTAAACCCGCAGCCATAGCCACAAGTGCAGCCAATTTGGCTTCTTGCTCATTAATAAGCGTGCGAGCATTAAGCTCAGTCATCGCGTCTGTATAAAATTCGTGAATTCGTCCTTCGATATGTCCCATAATAACTCCTTATTTACTCGTTCTATTTACTAATAATGATAAGCTTCCACGCTGCTTCATATAAGCCAACCAGCTAGTTGCAAAAAACGCGCCTGTGATTCGCAAGAACCAGTCGGTTTTATCGCCCTCGGCCTTATCTGCTTCGACAGCCGATTCCTGCAGGGAATCTTCTAGGCCAGCAATAACAGCCTCGGCAGTTCCCTCTTGACGACTGAAGTACTGGCCGCCGGTCTGCTCGGCCAACTCTTCCAGTCCTCTTATGGTTGAATCGCTAGTGTTCTCGGTTGGGGCTACATTAACTACGCTAATTGGAATGTTGTCTTCTTCGGCTTGACGAATAATTGGCCGGGTGTTCCCGATTCCATGCCCGGCGGTGATAATAACTATACCTCCACCATCGGCCTCTGCCCGAGCAATGCGAATATTGTCTAGGCCAGTAGTTGTTGCCAAGCCAATCGGCGCATCTCCCAGGGGTTGATGCTGGCGGACTTCGTCAGTTTCGGCCGGCTCAACGGTTCCACCTCTAGCAATAAGAGCTGAGACATCGACACCTTCAGTTTCACCTATCTCACTGGTTAATCGGACTGCTCTCTCGTAGGCTTCTCCGTCGTTTAGTATGGTCGCGCCAGACGCATCAACAACTACCTCAACGGCAGCTGGTTTGGTCTGACTGTCGGCTGGAGGACTCCAGGCATAGGCGTTTAGAGCCGCAGTTACCCCAGTGAATACACCAACCATCGCTGCTCCCACAGCCCTGCTAGTCCGGGTTGGCGGGTTTGGCAGGTCTACCATGGCGTCTTCGCTCAAAACTAAACGCTCTTCTTGATCCTGGCGCTGATGCTTAAGTTCAAGTCCAACGCCTAAAACAAAACCAGGCACGGCCGCTACATACGGCACGTAAGCTGCTGTGAATTCAATTGTCTCACCTATGGGTCCTGGCATAACCCGTTTATATTACATTATCCTTGTGCTTATGTCAAGTACTTTGTATTGAATAATAGCTGTGGTCCGGGGTGGCTAAGCTTTGTTCGCTTTTTGTACCTCTGTTACCTCTTCAGACTCCTCGCTTGTATCTGCGAAATTAACGGTGTGGGTCCCGGCTTCCAGCTTCTTCTTCTCAAAACTAAAGCCGAAAGTACTACCCTTGCCCTCCGCCGTTTTAAAGATAATTGAGCCGCCCTGGGCAATTACCACCTTCTTAGCCATAAACAGCCCCAAACCAGTACCGTCCGGTCGGGCCTTTTTAGCGTTGCCGGCTCGGTAGAACTTATTAAACAACTGGTGTTGCTCGGCCTTAGGCACACCTATTCCATCGTCGGTCACTGTAAATTCGATTGTTTCACCCTTGTCAACTACAGCTACCACCACATGTCCTCCAGCCGGCGTGTAGTAAATGGCATTGTCGGCGAAGTTCATAACCACTTGGCGGATTTTGGTTTCGTCCATATTAAGCACCGGGAAGTTCTTGGGTTTGTCGTATTTAACCTCCAGCCTCCGAGCCTCGGCCGTCTCTTTCAACTGTTCCAATTCCCCCTCCACAACATCAGCCAGATTGGTCGGTGCCGACTCAATTATGAACTTGCCAGTCTTTAGCCGTGACACGTTTAACAGATCGGCAATCAGGTAAACCATGCGTTGTGAGCTCAGGAAAGCCTGGTCCAGCAATTTGCGCTGTTCTTTAGTAATCTTGCCAACATCACCCTCCAGCACCATCGAAACATAACCCTTAACAGAGGTCAGGGGCGTCCTCAGCTGGTGTGAAGCCATACTAATGAAGTCATCCTTAGTCTGATCCATAGCCACCAACTTCTCATTAGCCTTGCGCAGCTCGCCGGTGGCCTTGTCAACTTTGGCCTGCAAAGTAACATTAAACTGCTGAATTTCCTCAAACCTGAGGGCATTTTGAATAGCAATCACCAGCTCATCGGCGATAATCTCCAGAACTTTCTGGTCTTGCTGAGCATAGGGGTTGCCGCTCTTCTTGGGGCCTAACACTAATGAGCCGACAAGCGACCCTTTCTCTCCAGTTGAAATGAGCTGAGCAACCATACCGATGTCACTCTCAATCTTAAATTTCTTAAGAATAGCGTTGGTTTCGGCATTATCCTCGAGACCAAATATCTTTTCTTTAACCTCCTTGGCCGCCTGTATGATGTCATTGGTACGAGAGTTGGCTGAGTTACTGGTGGTAAACATGTTCTCAGGGGTATTCTCGCTCTCATAAACTACAAAGGTCACCTCAGCCGGCTTGAGATAGTGCTCCAATAACAACGAGGTGTTTTTAAGGATGTTCTTTACTTCAATCGAGGAAACCAGCTCTGAATTCAAATCGTTTAACAGAGACTGGGCGTCATAGGCATCTCTGTAAAACAGTTTATTGGTGAAACGGTCGATAAACTTCTTAATTGGCTGGTAACTAAAGGCTAGGAACAGGGCGGCCAGAATGTAGAAAGTTTGCTGGATGAGGTTAAAGTCAGGGGTACCTAGCACCTGATTGGATATACCGAAGACCAAAATCGCATATGTGGCCGCAAACACGGCCACCAATATGATGTAGGCCGCTGAGCGGGCCACGATGGCCCGGAAGTTCAACAACTGTTGTCGGAAGATACTGTAGAACACCGAGGCTGTGAATAACAGAGGCGCCGCGTAGCCCAGGAACAGAAACCGCTCACTGCCAGTTACGGCTGGCAACACCGTAATAAAGAAAGCTCCCAGGATAATACTCGAGATCAGCCCGGCAAAAACCGTGTAAGCCTGGCGCCTGACCACTGGTTCAACACTTTTGAAGGCCGAGAACATGTTTTTAATGCTCAGGGCAGCAATAGCTAGGACGTAGAGTCCGACTACTCCCACCAGGGGTCCATAGGTGTAAACTGCTACTTCTCCAGGCGCTGACTGGGAGAAACTACCCGAAACTAAGGGGCTTAGAGTCAGAAACGGCACCACCAGGCCTACAGCCGTAATAACACCTTGAGCCTTGGTTTTGGCCTTTTCGACTGGAAACACCAGCGACAGCCTATATACGGTGATTAGGGACAGGGTACCCAGAAAAAAGCCGACTCGGTTCATTATATCGATAAACGTTAGTTGATCTTTGACTTGGTACTGATAGTAGTCCAGCAGGATATTGGCCACTGTCCAGACAGCCATGTTGGCCGCAAACAAGATAAACACCTTGCTAACTTTCGAATGTTTTTTGTAGCCAAGCAACACCGCCAACACTACCTGCAGAAATGCAAGTACCATAAGCACGATATACTTCATGCTCTAAATTGTAACATCAATAAGCGTTAACGGTTTGCCGGCATTACATGCGACGAGTAACCAGCGGGATGTCGTCTCTAGTAGATGGACCCAGTTGGTAAACGGGCACTTCCTGGCCAGAAATAATTTGTGAAATAGTCTCTCGAGCAGCACCGCGTTTGTCCAATTGGCGGTCACCAGTTGGCACGTGTACATATACGTCAGTGAAGCAAGCTTCGTTTTCTGGCGAGTATGGAATGTCTACCGCTACATAGTCAAGGTCGTAATGACCCGGTTTACCGGGCTCTGGCAAGTGAAATTCACGACCCAGTAGAAGTTCGTGGGTCACGCCAGTTCGGCCTAGAGATCGGATTGCTCCTTGGTTTAGGTAGGCAAATAGGTCTGTAACACCAGCTTCTTTACCAAGCATATAAGTGGCTTTGTAACTAATAAGCGTGTTGAGCTGACTGAACATATCGCCTTCTTCATTGACTCGTCCGGTGACGTGATTGGAGGTAACATTCCATACCTTACCGATATCTTCGATTCCGTGGAATTCTTGGAGGGACGACAAATCTAGCACTTCGTTAGGGTCAGTTGCTGTCAGTCGGTCATCGATAACCTCGATACCAGTTAGGCCAGTTTCTGCTCGCTCCTCTTCGGTCATAGCCGGTACCAAGCGCTTTACGTGATCAATGCCGCTGGCACCTAGCGGGTTAGTGTCGACTGTGTATAGCCAAATGGAGCGCTCTTCGTACTGAGCCATAGCAGCGTGATTATCATAACCAGTGTAAGCCTTAGTTTCAGTCATTCGACCGAAGTTAGCAGCCGGGTGATCCCAGGGTACAATTACGGTCACGATTGTTGGTCCTTCTGGATCAATATTCTCGCGCAGTTCATTAACTAATGATGCCTCAAGGGTATCAAGTAATTCCTCGTCAACTATATATGCTTCCCGAGATACAACAAAAGGCGCTACTGTGTCAGTAAATTGAGGAGTCAGAATTTCTGGGTTTCCTATTCTTGGTTGATCGGTTATTGCCATGTTTCGGGGTTCCCACTTATTTTAATGTTATTATTGTACCATAGTATAGATTTTCAGTCAATAGTATTCTGTGCTATTAATTAACGAAGCACCTCAGTGACCTCTGGCGTAAGCCAGAGATTTCCAAGGTGCTTTTAATCTAATAAGGTTCTGCTTAAATGCTAGCAGGAAGGCTGGCCTCAGTCAAAAGTATTTTAAGCAACATCGGTGGCTAGTAGTTCGGCTTCAATCTTCTTAGCCTCAAGTCTCGCCATCAAAGTTTTACGCTTAGTCTGAGATGCGTACAAGCCCAGGCCTGTGAAAAAGGAGGCCGCTAGGACGGGTGTCTTCAGCCAGTCAATCATGAATTGACAGACATCTTCCAGAACTGGGATGTCGTGTTTTATACTACCTGTTAAGCCAGCGGCTACGCCGTAGTTAAACCCTACAATGGCAGTGGCTGCCATCGCACCCCTAACCAAGTTTTTAGCTATTGGTGTTTCGCCGCCGTCTGTGAGGTCTTTGCTAATTTCTACTCCACCAGTGCCAGTCCCCAGCGCTAAGCCAAGGTTTAACAACCCTTTACCTGCTGTTTGAGCTACGCGACTGTTCTTAAGACCAACGACCAGCTGGCTTTCTTTAACAGCGGTAGTCGCTCTCGAGAACATATCTTTTATCGGCGCTAGTTTAGATGGTTTTTCGCTGGCTTTAGGTTCACCCACCGACTTAAGTAAGGCTTTCTCGGTCTCGGTTAGCGAATCAGCCGGCTGAATGTAATGCTCATACATAGCTTTGGCAGCTGGCTTCATGCGATAAAGAGCCCAAGCCGCAAAGAATGTTAAAGGAACTTCCAAAGCAATTGTCCTCTGTGCAACTTCCCAAGCCGAACCCCAAATATCCTGACCACCAGACTCGACAAAATGATCGGCGCCAGCATCGCTTATCCAAGTTTCATTACCCGAAGATAGTTCAAAGGTCTGTAGGGCTATATAGCCAGGGATCAACACGCGCTCAACTGGGTGCATATTCTTGGCAGACTCTAGGGCAATATGGCCAATTTCCGGACCATGACTTGACTCCCAGCGTATGCGAGCAGCTTCAACATAAGTATTAAGCATGGGGGCTTGGGCTATTGCCACTTGAGATAGTTCGCTAATCATAAATTTCCTTGGCTAAAAAATAGGCCCCACCACCATCCCATCTTAGGACTGATCAGCGGGCACCTAAACTTCTAAAGTACTCTTACATTGTAATATATTGTGCCTAAAAAGTCAAGTCGTGCTATCTCTGGTTCCTTGTAGATAAATTGTTACAATAAAGTCATATGCAACAAGCCACCATCGCCGTCATCGAAGATGAACCGACCTTGAATGAGATGTACCAGATGAAATTGAAACTGGAGGGCTTTAAGGTCGTCTCGGCCCTAGACGGCCAAGCAGGCCTGGAAATCGCGGACAAGTATCGCCCTGACCTAATACTTCTAGACCTTAAAATGCCTGTTATGAGTGGCGACGAGATGCTGGCTAAGCTGCGCCAAACAGATTGGGGTGCCGAAATCAAAGTCATTATTTTGACCAACATTAGTCGCGATGAAGCCCCGCAAAGCCTACGGATGCTCAACGTTGATCGTTATATAGTCAAGGCTCATTACACGCCGGCCCAGGTGATCTCCGAAGTGCGCAGCGTACTCGGTAGACGTACTTAATTTGCCGCGTCGTGGTAGGATTAGTATATGGCAACTAAAATTGCGATTGTCGAAGATGACCAAGCCATCTCCCAGATGTATCGCTTTAAGTTTGAGGCCGAGGATTTCACGGTTGAAACCGCCGAGAACGGCAAACTAGGCTTGGAATTAGCTGAAAAGATGAAGCCCGACATCATCTTGCTGGACCTAATGATGCCCGAGATGAACGGTGATGAGATGTTGGCCGCTCTGCGAAAAACTGACTGGGGCAAGAACATCAAGGTCATTATTCTGACCAACATGGGCGAGCAAGAAGTGCCCGAAGCTGTTAAGAACTTGGGTGTATCGGCAGTCATCCTGAAAGCTGATATGACCCCTCGCCAGGTGGCTGAGCTGGTCAAAGAGCAGCTCGGTAAATAGACTGTTATAATAAGCATATGAACATTGCAATACTTGGCTTCGATCGGCAGGGTCGATCGGCCTTTAACTACTGGAATAAGCCTGAAAACACCATCACAATCTGCGACCAAAATTATGTCGACGACACCCCACCCGGGGTGCCCACCAGGTTTGGCGGTGATTACCTCAATGACCTCTATAAGTTTGATCTCATTATCCGCACGCCCGGCCTGCACGAGAAAGAAATTGTCGACAACAACACCGAAGACCCCAACATTTTGGCCAAAGTTACCACTGTTACCAACGAATTCTTCAAAGTCTGCCCCACCAAGCGAATTATCGGCGTCACCGGCACTAAGGGCAAAGGTACCACTTCGACACTTATCGCTAAGTTCTTAGAAGCTGCTGGCTACAAAGTCCACCTGGGTGGTAATATCGGTATAGCGCCTCTGGAATTACTCAAAAATGGCATCAAGCCTGAAGATTGGGTAGTGATGGAGCTGGCCAACTTCCAGCTGATCGACCTTAAGTACTCCCCGCATATCGCCGTTTGCCTGATGATTGCTCCGGAACACTTGGATTGGCACCAAGATATGTATGAATACATCGAGGCCAAACAACAGCTTTTTGCTCATCAGCAACTGCACGATGTGGCTATTTTCAACGCTCTCGACATCTATTCTCAAGAGATAGCCGATGCCTCACCGGCCATGCAGTTCGGCTATGAAGTTCCGCCAGAAGGCCAACAGCCAGAGAATAAAACCGGTGCCTACGTTGACGGGCATCACATATGTTTCCAAGGTGAAAAGATTTGCCGTATTAGTGAGGTTGTTTTACCCGGCCGCCATAATCTAGAGAACGTTTGCGCCGCGATTACGGCCGTTTATCCCCTGATTGCCCAGGCTCAAAAACATCCCCACAATGTCATCAAGGGGGTACTAAAGACCTTCGTAGGCTTGCCACACCGGATTGAGATTGTCGGCCAAGCCAGGGGCGTGTGGTTTATTAACGATTCATACTCGACTAATCCAGCCTCGGCGGTTGCTGCTATTCGGGCCGTCGACCACCCGCAAATTGTGGTTATCGGCGGCTATGACCGCGGTCTAGATCTTGGCGAGTTAATTGAGGAAATTAAGACCAATAAACTAGTCAAAAAGGTCCTGGTAATTGGTGCTTCTGGCCAACGAGTGGCTCAGACCCTAAAAGGCCATAACTTTAATAATTATCAGCTGTCGACAGCCACCACTATGCCGGCCATTGTCGGCGAAGCTCTGGCTTTAGCTCGCAAGGGCGACGCCGTAGTCTTCTCGCCAGCCTTCCCAAGCTTTGATATGTTTAAGGATTTTGAAGTACGTGGCAATCAGTTTAAGGCCGCTGTTAAAGCTCTATGAAATACCGGCAGTTCATTTTTCAGGATTACCGCTTCGACCCGGCCACCAAGAAGTTAGTCCTGCATTACGCCATCGACGAAGCCTGGCATTTCAGCGAGACCTATGAGTTTGAATTTGATTTCGTTGATTACGACCCGGCCGTTCTGGACCAAGCCGTTCAAGCTCTGTTCTTCATCGCCGGCACCTCCTACTTCAAGACCTTTGTCCCCCCGGAAATTGTCGTCAATAAAGGCTCCATCGATACCGGCGACGCGGCTTTCTACAGCCAAGTCTATCAAGAAGGCTTAGGTGAGTTTTGGTACGTTAACAAACTCGACCCTAAAACCCCTGTTAATTTCCCGGTAAATGGCGAGGTCAAACCCCTACCAGACTTTGACAACACAGGACTACTTATCGGGCTGGGAGGCGGTAAAGATTCCTTGACCACTACTGAGTTACTAAGGGATAAGGCCGATATCGCCACCTGGAGCCTTAACCATCGCCAACAACTTGAGCCCCTGGTCCACAAGGTCGGCCGGCCACACTTTTTTGTCGCCCGACAGTGGGACCCTCAACTTAAAGATATAGTCCAACACGGCGGCCTCAACGGCCACGTGCCAATTTCTGCCATCTTTGCCGCTGTCGGCACTATCGTCGCCGTACTAACTGGCAAACGGGACGTCGTTACCTCTAACGAACAATCGGCCAACGAACCGACTCTCGAGTATCAAGGCATCGCCATCAATCACCAATACTCCAAATCCCAAGCTTTCGAGAAGATCTACCAGAACTATCTCACCCGACACTTTGGTGACCAGCTCCGCTACTATTCATTCCTCAGACCTTTTAGTGAAATTAAGATCGCCGAGATCTTCTCTCGCGTCGGTTTTGAAAAATATAAAGACGTCTTCAGCTCTTGCAACCGAGCTTACGTCGTCGAGAGCAACCACATGTCCTGGTGCGGAGTTTGTCCGAAGTGTGCGTTCACTTTCTTGGTTCTAACCCCATTTGTGTCTCGCACAGAACTGGAGAAGCTATGGGGCGGCAAGAATCTACTGCTAGATCCTTCTTTAGAGCCGATGTACCGTCAGCTACTAGGTATTGAAGGTGATAAGCCCCTAGAATGTGTCGGTGAGATCAAGGAAAGTCGGGCAGCTATGCACTTGGCTCAAACCATCTATCCCGAACTCCAAACCAAATACCAGTTTGAGCTACCCAGTGATTACGATTACCGAACCCTGGGTTCGCATGAAATGCCGGATGATATATATCAAATATTTGAAGGGGTTATCCAGCAACAGCCCGAGCAGCCCGAATAACGTTTTCAAACAGCGCGCAGACAGTCAGCGGCCCAACACCGCCTTTTTCAGGAGTAATTGTGATGCCTGGTAGTTCGCGTACTTCAGAATCGACGTCACCAATTAAACCATTGCTGTCGGTTGCCACGCCGGCGTCCACGATGACGGCATCTGGCTTGACCATATTGGCTTTGATTAACCCCGGCACACCCGTCGCACAGACAATAACATCGGCGTCAGCTGTTAGTTTGGCCAGTTTCTTGGTTTGTTTATTTGCGGTGGTGACATCAAGCTTCTGAGATTTCCAGATTTTAGCCAAAGGTGCGCCTACCAGCTGACCACTACCGACTATTACTAGTTTTTTGCCTTTTAGCTCGACATTATAACCAGCCAACAGCCAGTCAATAGCCATCGGTGTAGCCGGCTGGAACTTAGTCTTAGCGTTCAAACCATCGACGTCCTTCTTGGAACTAACCGCGTTTAGAACTTTAGAAGTCTGTCGGGGATTAGGCAGAGGAATCTGCACAATAATACCGTGAATACTGTCGTCTTTGTTGAGCTCAGCGATCCGGTCCAAAGCCTCGGATTGTTCAATAGTGTGCACAGCCACGGCTACGCCGATTTCCCGGCCATAGTTTTGTTTGAGGCGCATATAACTGTCGACTACCGGGTCAGGATTGGTGCGAATAATCGCGAGTTTGGGCTGAATCTTGTGGGCTTGAACAAGACTACGGACATCTTTGGCTTGGCGTTCCTGAATATAGCCGGCCAATTCGGCTCCGTTGAGAGATTTCTTCATTACAGGGGTATTATACCACACAAACAGAGGAGGCCCCAGGGGCCTCCTCTTGTATCTGCGACTAAAAAGCTTAGGCTTTTGCTGGTGCAGCTGGCTTAGCAGGTCCACCTGCTTTGCCATTGTACTTAGCGTCACCAAACGCTAGGATTGCAAAACCGATAACTGACAAGAAAATCAGTAGTAGTGAGAAGACTGGATCTTTGCCAAACTTCTTAGACAGTTCGATGGCGATGATGACATACAGAACTAGGGCTACGATTGAAGCAATCCAACCTAGAATCGGGATGACTCCGGCTAGACCAACAATACCCCACCAACCTGGTTTACCAGCGATTTCCGCTAGTACCCAGCCGTTGTAAACAGGCACGATGGCTTTCCAACCCTCGACGCCAGCCTTTTCAAATACCTTCCAAAGGCAAATTACGTAAAAAATTAGCAATGGCAACATAATCAGCAAGAATACTCCAGTGAATAACCCCAGTACGGCGGCTACTGCCCCTTCGTCACTTGATGTTGTTGTTGTCGTATATGTGTATGTGCTTTGTGCAAGTGCTTCCAGCATGCATCCCTCCTTGAAGATTAAATATTACCTCTAGTATACTCCCGAAATAAAACTAAATGCAATAGTCCGCTTTCAGGTCTTTGCTAGGACTTTTTTAGGTCGTCGTAAAAGTTAGCCAAGCTGACGTTGAAGTACGGAGCCAGCCACAAAAAGCCGATACCTAAGGTCAGGATCGAAAGTATAAACCAACCGGTAAAGCGCAGGCACAGGCAGAAATAGCGCCATTTGTGGCCGTGCATCATAGCCTTACTCTGCTTCAGAGCTTCGTTGCCGGCTAGCCCTTTGTTGTCCGCCAAAATAAAGAATGTTTGCGAGTAGGCTATGGCCGCGATGATTCCGGGAACAATCAACAATAGTAGCCACAAAAACACAAATACCGCCATCAATATATAGGCCAGAAGGGCGTTCCCAAAATCCTTAAAACCATCGAACAATTGACTAAACTCAGCCTTTTTTTTGCGGGCTAGATTCAGCGAGAAAATCGACAAGCCCAGTTGCATCGGCCCACCAATCACAATTGCTACCTCGTTGCCAATGCTGCTAATTAGGAAGAACACCACATTGGTGCCCACGGCCAATCCCCACTTGTCTTTTAGCGAAACCCGAGCCTCGCTCATCAATATTTTGTTTGTTGTTGTCATATTACATACTCCTTGGCTACTTATTATAACCTATTAAAGGGCCACGGTCGTCGCTATCGCAACTAGTCGCTTAAGCTTCTATACAATCTCTAGTATCTGACGAAAATCAGTGACTACATGGGTGGGCTCAAGTGTTTTTAACTTAGTGAGGTCATAAAACTTCTTGTGTCCTGGTGGGTAAAAGAGTATCGAGTCCACGCCAGCGTTCTTGGCAGCTCCCAGGTCCTTGTCTGAGTCGCCAATCATGACAGCTTCGTTCTTGTTGCCACCAAGTTGTTCTATAGCCTTTTCGAGGGGCTCAGCATGGGGTTTATGGTTAACAGTATCGTCACCCGCTACGATAACTTGGAAGAACTTTGCCATGTTATACCTCTCGAGCAGGTGTTCGATGTTACTGTGCGGGGAGGTAGTGATGAGGGCCAACTTCTTGCCTGTGTCTCGTAGGCCTTCTAGCACTTCAAGGGCGTCAGGATAGAGTTCTACGTTCGGTAGCTTCTCTGTGGCGATAGCGTCAGCTTCATCAATAATGGCGTCGACGTCCTCGAAGCCCCACTGCTTGATGTACTTAGCGAATGCCCCGAAGCTACTAGCAACTTCCTCGTCTGATAGCTTTAGCCCTCGCTTTTCTATTGGGATACGGCAGGCTTCTAGCCAGATATCTAGGGTTTTCGCCAAGTTTCCGTCCCAATCTAGGAGGATGTATTGATATTTACTCATCAGATTATTGTACCAAAAACAGGTCCGAGTTCTGCTCTGTCCACTTAGCTCGTTTCTCGACTTCGTCTAGGTCGCCGTCGGCTACCCAATCGGCTTGGGGCTGGATGCCTCGCTTGGCTAAGAACGCTTCGTAGTCGCCTACTTCACGCTGCATAGCTGCTACTTTAGCCACGACATTGTCTATCATAGGCGTACCGTAGGCTTCTAGGAATATCTTGATGCGTCGCCCTCGCTCGGGGACAGACTCGAAATGGTGGTGTTTGATAGCTGCTTCATCGTCTCGGAAAGGTGCAGAGTACTCCAGAGCGTAGAGGATGTCGTATTCTGGCGTGTTCGGATGAGCTAAGTCCCAGTCAACTATGCCGACAGGCTTGCCGTCTTTCCAGACAATGTTCCACGAGCCAAAGTCACCATGACAGATTATCTGGCCAGGTTTTAATCCTTTTTGGCCGTTTGCCCACTCTAAGTCTGGTGACGGTTTATAGCCTGCTACGGCGTCATGGTAGGCTCTGAGTAACTTAGCGTAGCTACGAAGACCGTCATCAGTGGTTATGTTCTTCCAGCCTTCTTTGCCTGACTCACCGTCGATGTGACTGAGCACTTCTCGACCCTTATCGTCTACACCAAAGTGCCTCGGTGAGTAGGAAAAGTCTATCGAAGCTAGATAGTCCAGCAGGTCACTAACGGCAGGTTGCCAGAACTCGCTCGGGCGGTGAACTTTATCGCCAATACGAACTACAGGATGTGACTCGTTGCCAGCTAAGGGTTCTTCTTGCATGCCCTAACTATAACAAAAGACTTCTTGCGAAGTCTTTAAGCATAAGTGGATTGGAGGGCCAGGTGGGACTTGAACCCACGACACCCTGCTTAAGAGGCAGGTGCTC
>CAYRSA010000005.1:0-52377 GCA_964426845.1 uncultured Candidatus Saccharibacteria bacterium
AACACCTCCCTGACTTTCCTCAGGAAGTCTCCTAGATACCTCTCGCAAGGATATCTAGTTCATCAATTAAGATGGAGCCACCTGTCGGATTCGAACCGACGACCTTCACTTTACAAAAGTGTTGCTCTGACCAACTGAGCTAAGGTGGCGCATGACGTCTATAACACCGAGAAAGTGTACCAGAACAGGGGTTAAATTACAACTCGGCGCTTGGGACGAATGACCCGCTTGGGCTGAGACTTGGCTGGCGACAACTTGTTTAGGCGCTTTTCGACGGCATTGGCTTCGTCTTCCATATCTCGAGTTTCGTAGGCTTTCATTAGCAGAGTAAGCGACTCTCTGTTTGGTTCCAGCTCCACAGCCTTATCCAGTTCCTGAAACATTAGTTTATCATTACCAAGTTTCTCTTGAACCTTAGCATATGCGATATGTCTAGCGGCCAGGTCATCTTCTAACTTCAGAGCTTGTTCGAAAGCCGTAGCCGCTTTGTCGTAATTTTCAGTTTCGTAGTAAATTAGGCCTAGGTTGTGCAGCGATGAGGCACTATTTTCGATACTTGAGGCAATCTCAAAGCAGTCAATAGCATCTTTGTACTCTTTTTGCTTGGCATAGAGGATGCCCAGGCGGTTGTAGGCGGCAGCGTTTTTCTTGTCTATTTTCAAAATGGTCAACAAAGCCTTCTCGGCTCGTACCAATCTGTTATCGCGCATGCCTTGATGAGCGATTGTCCATAATTGGCCTAATTTGTCGCTTAATTTCCGAGGTAAGGGCGAAAGATCTTCATCGCGAATTGTAGCACTACGAAAAGCCAAAACCCCGAATCCAAAGACTAGTACAAGTGCAAACATTCTAGTCATTCATTATATCAGAGATGCAAAAATAAGTCCGTCATCACCAACTTGGTGCCGGCATTCTTGCTCATAGATGTTTGAGCCGCCGTCACCTGTTTGATAATCTTATGCCAACGCTTAGCTTGGTCAGTTTTGTGGTTATTAACAGAAGTGGTCAGCGAAATTCTTGCCAACAACAGCAAAGCCTCCAGTAAGTCTTCGGTGGCTGGTTTATCTTTGGCTAGGTCATTGACTAACAGCAGTCGCTCATAGGTTGTTTTTTGCAATACCGTCTTAGCTTCGTCGATATTGGCCAACATAGGGTGGTCTTCGTCTTCAAGCAGTGCTCGCAGCAGCTCGGCTCGACCACCCGACATATGATAGGCTTTGGTAACTTCTGGGGTATCGCCAAAATACTGCTTAGCAATCTCTTCTGTAATTGGCAGGACCGCCAAGGGTTGGGCCCGTGACACCACAGTCGACAGCAGATTGTGCAGATTGTCGACGCACAAGATGAATACGGTGTCAGCCGGGGCCTCCTCTAATGACTTCAGTAAGGCGTTCTGGGCCTCAGTTGTTAGTTTTTGGGCGTTTCTAACTAACACAGCCCTCCGGATAAGCTGTGTGCCGGGAACGCTCCGAATCAGAGCCGATTGCAGACTGCGGACTTGATCGATCGAAATCGAGTCTTTATCCGGCTCTACCGATACAAGATACGGATAAGTTATTAACTTGTCCTGAACTACCTGCAGAATATCTGCCAAAATTCGGTCGGCCACAGCCCGTTTGCCAACCCCTGCAGGACCATGTAGGACTAATACCGCCGATGGTGACTTTAAGTAGGCCTGGACAGCTTTTTCAGTGGTTGAGGCAACAGGCAACTCATCCATTCAGAGTCTCCTGAAACTCCTTGGGCGTATCAGATGTGAAAACTTTGCGCTGTCGATTCGGCAAAGTGATCTCTAATTGCTTGGCATGCAGTAACATTCGGTCAAATGGGGCGCCCTTATAGATGACATCTCCGACAATTGGGTGTTTTAGGTAAGTCAAATGGACTCGCAGTTGGTGAGTTCGGCCTGTTTTAGGCTTTAAGAGCACCAGAGAGTGGCCGTTGGCAGTATTCAGGACCTCATAGGTCGTTTCGGCTGGCTTACCGCCTGGAGACACTATGAACGTCTTAGGATCGCGGGGATTTCGAACAATGGGCGCATCAACTACGGCTTCAGAGGGCTGTAGGGTGCCCTCGATAACCGCTAAGTACTCTTTCTTGGTCTTTCGGTCGCTAAACTGTTTCTGCAACCACTTTAGAGCTTCAGGGGTCTTGGCGCAGATAATAAGCCCGGAGGTACCCCGGTCCAAACGGTGGACAATGCCGGCTCGCTCGCCTTCCATGCCGATCACTCGATCGCGAATAAAGGTCGCCACTGTTGCCTCAGGATTAAAACCACCTTTGCTGTGCGTCAAAACGCCGGCTGGCTTATCAATGACCAGGCTATCGTCGTCTTCGTAGATAATAGGCAGATCAATATCAGGAATTTCGTCTAAGTCCTTGGGGTCAAAGTAGATAATTACTTCGTCATCGGACCGTACCTTGTACTTAGTTGGCTGGACCCTGTTATTCACCAGCACCTTATCATCAAGGCACAATTTTTGAATCGAGCTACGACTGATCTCTGGCACTACTGAAACCAGAAACACATCTAAGCGGCTGCCCACCTTGTCAGCATCGACAACGAATTTCTGCATACTACTCTCTTAAACCAACGGCCTTTTGAACACGGTGTAATGTCTCGTTAGCAACCAGGTTCATAGCTTTCTCCGATGACACTAACTTGTCGTGGAGAGCTTTCTCGTCGACAGTAGCTAGTTTAGCCTGAAATTCGGTTAAAAAGGCTTTTACAGCCTCTGCTACATCTTGCTTGAACGGCCCATATTGGGTCTGCCCTTCATATTTAGCCTTAACTTCATCTAAAGAATCGCCCGTCAAAGCAGCATAAATATCCATGAGATTGCTAATTCCAGGCTGTTTGTCGTGGTCATAAGCAATTTTGCCCAGAGAATCAGTAGCTGCGCTCATAACCTTTTTAGCCGCCACTTCCGGCTCATCGCTCAGGAATATCACCCCCTTACCAGATTCGTCCGACTTGCTCATTTTTTTTGATGGGTCCAACAAATCCTTGATGCGCAGGCGATTTTGAGACTCAGTAAAGGCAATCTGGGCCTTCTCGGCCTCTGGCGGACTAAACAAATCCTCGCCAAACTTATTGTTCATACGGATAGCGACGTCACGGGCCAACTCAACATGCTGGGTTTGATCGGCGCCCACCGGAACGTACTTGGCGCCATATAGTAGGATATCGGCAACCATCAATACCGGATAGTCAAATAGACCGGCTGAGACAGAATCTTGTTTGCCAGATTTCTCCTTAAACTGGGTCATCCTCTGAAGTTCACCCATGTAAACAAAACAATTTAAGATTACTGTCAGTTCGCTATGGGCCGATATCCGACTTTGGCGGTATATAAACGTGTCGTTATCGCTCAAATCTAAACCAGAAGCAACAAATAGCCGTGCGTTATTTATGCTTTGTTCGTATAGTTTACTGTGGTCAATCGGCGTAGTAAAGCTATGTAAGTCTGGCACAAACAGATTGATCTGATACTTACCAGCATACTTAGCCTGCATTTGAACAATAGGCAGCAAGGCCCCCAGGTAGTTACCTAGGTGCAGGTCGTTGTTGGCTCTAAGGCCGGTTAAAATTACTGGTTTACTCATATTTCCTCCCTATTATAGCGTAGTTTTACATCGAAATAGCGGTCTAGTAGTGCGTCAGCTAGCAGTTGTAATGTATCTATAGTGTCAACCTTGCGTGAACCTAGGAATATCAGAGGCAATTCGGTACATCCTAGAATTACAGCGTCAAGTTTATTGCTCGCAGCAAACTCTTCAACAAATGCAGTAAAGTCGATTCTGTCTTTTGGAGTGAGTCCTCCACACAGTTGCTTGTAAATATACCCTTCGACTCTATTTGATTCGACTTGAGAAGGTTTGACAAGCACACTATTGACAGAAATGACTGTATCGAAGAGCGTCGAAGACAATGTTGTGGGTGTTGCAAGTAATCCGACTCTTCCATACCCTGTCTTCCTAATTTCCTGCGTAACTAGCTCGGGGATTGACACAAATGGAACCGCAGTGGCAGCTTGAAGTTCTGGCAATAATATGTGTGCCGTATTGCAGGCGATGCCGTTAACTATAGATCCAGAATTTTCTAATATCTTTGTACGTTCAACTAACATTGACCTGGCTTTAATAAGCCCGTTTTTATTAGAAATGAAATTAGGCACCGGCGTGTTAAATAGGATTATCTCTGGATAGTCCTCGTCTAAAGCTCCGGCATTATACTGTTGTGTTCCTCGGATGATCAGGTCATACAAGCGTAAACTGGCTTGCGGACCCATTCCTCCCAATATTCCAATTGCTGACATACTATTCTCTCTTTCTTAACATTAAAAAAACCGCCCGAGTGGCGGTTTTAATTGCATTTATTGAGTATTTTTAGCTATGCCAAGAAGTCCGCCACTGTAACTGTGCGGTGTGCCAAGTCTGTAATTGGTTAATTTGACTTATCATAACTATATTATAATACACTATATCATTGATAGCGTCAAGCTTAACGCTTTGTAAACTGTCTTTGTTTGCGCGCGCCCTTGAGACCAAACTTTTTGCGTTCACGAACGCGTGGGTCTCGGCCCAGCAGACCAGCTTTACGCAGGGTTCCACGTAGATCCTCGTTCATAACAGCTAGGGCCTTAGCAATACCTAGTTGAATAGCGTCAGCTTGGCCGGCGTGACCGCCGCCGCTGACTTTAACAGTAATGTCATGCTTGTTGACGGCGTCTACGGCCACGAAAGGCTTCTGTAGCTCGGTTAGTAGCTTCTTACTACCGGCAAAGTATTCTTCTGCTGGGGTGTCGTTGATAATGATCGAGCCTTTGCCGCCCATAAGTCGAATACGGGCTGTGGCGCTCTTTCGGCGTCCCAATGCGTAAAAATATGTGTCTTTAGCCATTATTTGATACCTTTCAGTTCGAATACAACTGGTTTTTGAGCGTGGTGATTGTGCTGGTCGTCAGCGTAGACCTTAAGTCGAGCCAATCGCCCTGGTCGCAGTTTATTAGCCGGAATCATGCCGCGGACAGCCGCTTCAATGACAGCAATCGGGTTCTTTTCTTCCAAAGTAGCTTCTTTTATTCCGCCTGGGAAGCCGGTGTGGCGGTAGTACTTCTTATCAGTCGATTTCTTGCCTGTCACTACTAGTTGAGAAGCATTGATGACAATAACATAGTCGCCACAATCAATGTGCGGAGTATACATCGGCTTGTGCTTGCCCATTAACAGGGTAGCAACTTGAGTTGATAAACGACCAAACGGCAACTTTGAGGCATCGACAATGTGCCAAACCCGGGTTACTTCGGTTGGCTTGGCGCTGTAAGTCTTGGCGTTCATTTCTTGGCCTCCGTTTTCTTAGCCGCTGGTTTCTTAGTAACAGCCTTCTTGACAGGTGCTTTGGCCTTGACGACAGGCTTTTTAGCAGGAGCAGTGGTCTTCTTCACGGTAGTTTCAGCCTTTGGTTTAGGTGTCTTCTTCGACAGATCGTCTACAAAGCTAACCCGCGCCAGCTGAGCATTATCGCCGCGACGCATCTTAGTACGTACAATTCGCAGGTAACCACTGTTGCGGCCGCCTAGCTTAGGCGCGATGTCATCAACTAGTTTATGAGCAGTTTCGACAGTCATAACGCTGGAAACAATGGCTCGTCGAGAGGCTAAATCACCTTTTTTGGCTTTAGTAATCAGCTTCTCCACGTAAGGACGGATTTCCTTGGCCTTAGGCAAAGTCGTCTCAATCGACTCATTAATAATCAATGATTCAGCTAGACTTTTAATCAGCGCTCGGCGTTGATCGCGCTCGCGTCCAAACTTTCGACCGGTGTATCCGTGTCGGTGCATCTTATAACTCCAGCTCCGCTAGTTTATCTTTTACTTCGTCAAGAGCCTTGGCTCCAAAGCCTTTAAGCTCACGTAGCTCGATGTCACTGAGTGAAAACAGATCTTTTAGAGTATGGATCTCGTTATTAACCAAAGCATTAGTGGTTCGAGCTGAGAAATTCAAGTCCTCAATTGGTGTCATGAGTTCTGTTGGCTCGTCACCATCACCACCAGCAACACCAGATTCGTGAGTTATCGGCGCTTCGGCTTTTACTCGAGTCTGGCCGGCTAGAGCAGTATATTGGTTAACCAGGATAGCAGCGGCTTCTTCGAAGGCATCGCTAGGCGTAATCGAACCATCGGTATCGACAGTGATAATCAGCTTATCTAGGTCGGTCATTTGGCCAACACGGGTGCTCTCTACCTTATATCGAACCCTCTGAACAGGGCCAAAGATGGCATCAATAGCAATCATGTCGCTGGGCTTGCGAGCCGCAACTTCTTCGATTGGCCGGTAACCGCGGCCAGTCTCAACCACTAAATCAGCAGTAAAAGTAGCCTTGGCGTCATCAATTGTCGCAATAACGTGTGAAGGATTGACTATTTCTACATCAGCATTGACTTGAATGTCTTTAGCCGTCACTGCGCCCTTGCCCTTTTTGACAATTCGCAGGGTTTGAGGCTCTTCTGAGTAAACCTTAAATTGAATACCCTTTAGATTAAGCATGATGTCCACGCCGTCCTCTTTAATGCCCGGAACCGTAGTGAACTCGTGAGTCACGCCATCAATCTTGAAGGCAGTAACCGAGGCACCAGCAATGCTTGACAGCAAAACGCGTCTCAAGCTATTTCCCAAGGTCATACCATAGCCGGTGTGCAGCGGCTCAATGGTGAAAGTCGCGCTAGTAGGATTGTGATCATCTACTTTTACGACTCCTGGGGTGTGAATTGATTTTGACATTGCTTTCCTTCCTCTTTTAGCGTGAGTAATACTCAACGATTAATTGTTCATTAATATCCGGCTCGCACTCTTCGCGTGGAGGCAGGCCAGTTATAGTGATCTCTAACTTCTTACGATCGACTTTGAGCCAAGTTACGGCCGACTCTTGGCCACCGGGGCTGACGTCATCAATATGCTTAAAATAATCAGTTTGTTTGCTCTTGTCGCGGACCGTCAGGACGTCGCCGGCTTTAATTCGGATAGAGGGGACGTCAACTCTTTGACCATTAAGATTGAAGTGGCCGTGAGTAACTAGCTGGCGGGCAGCTCGTCTTGAAACAGCCAGTCCACTGCGGTAGACGGCATTGTCGGCACGTTGTTCTAGGTATTGTAGTAAGACTTGGCCTGATTGACCGGGTGTTCGACTGGCTTCAGCCATTAGTTTGCGGAATTGGCGCTCTAACAGGCCGTAAAGACGCTTAACCTTCTGTTTTTCACGAAGTTGAATCGAATACTGACTTGGTTTGCTACGACTTCGGTAATTTGGAGCCTGTCCAGGCATATTCTGCTTCTTAACCAAAGCTTTATGAGCCTTAGGGTGCAGAGCATAGCCTTCGCGGCGGGACATCTTAACAATACTTTGAGTATCTCTAGCCATGGTTTATACCCTTCTCGCTTTCTTGGGTCGCACGCCACCGTGAGGCACGCCGGTCACATCTGTAATACTTTCAACTCGAATATCTAGACCGGATAAAGTTCGGACGGCAGCTTCGCGGCCCAGACCAACGCCTTTGATGAAAACATCAACTTTACTTAGACCGTTAGATTGTTTAGCAGCTGTTCCGGCCTTTTCGGTGGCGATCTGAGCGGCGTAAGCCGTGCCCTTTTTGCTACCCCGGAATCCGCAGGCGCCAGCGCTGGAATAAGTCAGGGCGCCACCTTTAGTGTCGGTGAAAGTAATAATGGTGTTATTGAAACTGGCAAAGACATGCATTTGGCCGTAAGGAACTGATCGCTTAGCTTTCTTGCGCTTTGGAGCTTTCTTTGGAGCCTCGTCAGTCGTGGCCGCATCGGTCACTGGCGCTTCAGCTACATCAACTGCATCTTTTTCTTCAACTGGTGTGGTGATGTTATCATCTGCCATAATTTTATCCTAGGTCTTAGCCGCCACTTTCTTCTTAGTGCCGCCCACAGTGACCTTCTTTCCACGACGGGTTCGAGCGTTAGTCTTTGTCCTTTGGCCCCTTGAAGGCAGGCTACGACTGTGGCGCAGACCCCTATAAGAGCCAATATCCTTCAAACGCTTGATATTAGCGGTCACAATACGTTGTAAATCACCTTCTACGGTGTATTTCTCGTTAATGAAGTCCTGGATCTTAGATATTTCTGCATCGGTTAAGTCTTTAACTCGGATAGTTGGATCAATCTTGGTATGCTCGATGATATCTTGGCTAGTTTTCGGTCCAATACCGTAAACGTAGGTCAAAGCTACATGAAGTTGCTTGTTATCAGGGATAGTAACACCGGAAATACGAGCCATATGCTAGCCTTGCCTCTGTTTATGCTTGGGTTTCATCTTATTAATAACGTAAACACGCCCTTTTCGGCGGACGATAATGTCATCTGGACTGATTTTCTTAACGCTTGCACGCACTTTCATGCGGATCATCCCTTCGTAAGTTATGACTCACTGCTTAATATTATGATTGGCGATAGGTGATTCTTCCCTTAGTAAGATCGTAAGGGGTCAACTCGACCGTTACGCTGTCTCCGGGTACGATGCGGATAAAATGCTTCCTCATCTTGCCGGCGACATGAGCTATAATTCTATGTCCGTTTTCCAGTTCAACCTTGAACTGAGCGCTGGGAAGCGTCTCGATTATGGTGCCTTGCAGCTCGATTACTTCTTTTTTCCCGGCCATAAATATAACAGAAATCTATTGTATCAGACATGGCCCCTGTTTGCAAAGGGTTTTTTACTTTTTACGGTCTCGGGTAGTTAAGAAGCGCATTTTGCGTTGTTTCTTGCCCTTAACTTCCTCCGTCTCATAGAAGAAATCGGCTTGTTCGTACTGATCGTAGGTAACCATCAGAGCCCTAGACTCGATTTGGCGTAAGGTTTCCAGAGCTACTGCCACCAAGATCAAGATACTAGTTCCTTGAAGGGCGATATTAGTGTTAACAAAAGCTTGAATAACAATCGGAGTTACAGCCAACAGGCCAAGGCTGAGGGCTCCAAACAGGGTTAAACGGTTGACCAACTTACCCAGATACTTCTCGGTTTGCTTCCCTGAGCGGACACCTTCAATAAACCCTCCCTGTTTTTGCAGGTTTTCGGCAATTTCCTGGGAGTTGAAAGTGATACTGGTGTAAAAGAAGGTGAAAACAAACACAAAGAAGAAGTAAACCAGCGGATAAATATAGGGCTGCCATCCGCCAGCAGCAAATGACTGAGCCGTTGGTGGCTGGAACCAGGTCATCAAGTTAGCGCCAAGTTGTGCCAAATCAGGGTTAGAGTTGCTACTGAGCAATTGACCAACAAAACTTGGGACGCTCAAGAACGCTAGGGCAAAGATAATTGGAATGACACCAGCGGTGATAAGTTTTATCGGCAAAACAGTTTTGACGCCGCCGTAGGCTCGATTGCCTTGAATGCGCTTGGCATAATGGATAGTAATATTGCGTGTAGCTTCGTTGAGCTTAACCACCAGGGCTGTGGAGATAATAACGCCTGCAAGAATACCCAAGGCCAACAGGGTCGCACTCTTATCAATTGGCAAGTTAACGCCCAACAAGCGCCAAGTTGGGTTATCAGCAAATATACCTTGGGCGATATTAGAAACAGTGGCCGGCAATTGACTGACGATGCCTACTGTAATTACCAAGGAGATACCGTTGCCAATACCTTCTTCAGTAATCAATTCGCCGAGCCACATCAACAGCATAGCTCCACCGGTCAAAGCCGAAACCATTAAAATCCATTGCGACATGCCTGCACCGGCTGTTATGTCGCCGATACCACCAATCTGCGTGGCCGTCTGCCGAACTAAATAAATCGTACCTATTGACTGGACAATGGCCAGGGGCAAGGCGATCATACGGGTGTACTGGTTAATCTTCTTGCGGCCGAACTCACCTTCTTTACTTAGGGTCTCCAGCTTAGGAATAGCCTTAGTCAGCAACTGCATGATAATCGAAGCGTTAATGTAAGGACCTAGACCAACCAGCATAATCGAGAAGTTAGCCAGGGCTCCACCGGACAGGACATCAATAAAGCTTAGTAACTGAGGTGTATCAGCTGTAGTAAACAGAGTTTCCAGGAGTTGTTTCAGAGTGGCGCCGTCGGCCAAAGGAATTGGAATGTGGGCCAAGACCCGGAAAATAAACAGCATACCCAGGACAGCCAAGATACGCTTTCGCATATCTGAGTTACCCAAAGATTTTAGAATCGTTTTCCAGTTCATGTACTACCCTCTAGTATACCAGCCCGTGGCTGGTGGTGGTTATTTTTCTGTCTTTTTGATAGCTTGGCGTTGTGGCGTATTGGTTACCGTAAAAGAGCCGCCGGCTTTAGTGATTGCATTAATGGCGTTCTTGCTGGCACCTTGAGTCGACACCGCCACTTTCTTAGTGACTTCGCCGTTTAGGACAACTTTAACGCGTACAAATTCGCCGGTAGTGATACCAGCATCGGCTAAAACTTTGTTGTCGACTTTAGCACCCAGTGAGTTAAGCTGACTAGTGTAGACGACTTCGGCCTTCGGTTTTACAGCCCTGAAACCACGCAGTTTAGGAATGCGGTTCATGAGCGGATTCTGTCCGCCTTCAAAACCTGGACGAACGCCTCCACCTGTACGGGCGTTCTGGCCTTTAGTGCCGCGACCGGCTGTCTTACCGCGCCCAGCAGCAATCCCGCGGCCAGCTCGAGTGGCTTTTTGATTAGAGTTTGCAGTTAATTCATTGTACTTCATTTGGCAACTTTCTCGACTTTAGGCTTGGCAGTTGGTTTCTTGGCCGCTGACGGAACTTTCTTAGGGCTTGCTGACTTGGCAGCTTGGCGAGTTGGCACCCATTTACTTTTTGGCTCAATCAGCTTTAAGGCTTCAACCGTAGCATAGGCGATATTAATCTTATTGCTTGATCCAAGAGACTTTGACAAAGCGTTCTTAACACCAGCAACTTCTAAAACTACTCGGACCACACCACCAGCGATCAAACCGGTACCCGGGCTGGCTGGCTTGACCAGAATCTTAGCTCCGGCTACTTTGGCCTGAGATTCATGAGGAATCGTGTCGTTAAACAGGTTAATCTTGACCATGTTTTTCTTAGCGACTTCAGTAGCTTTAGTCATAGCCATCGTCACATCTGTACCTTTTGAAGTACCAACCCCAACTTGGCCCTTGTGGTCGCCGACAACTACTAGGGCGCGGAATCTAAATCGTCGTCCACCCTTAACAACACGGGCTACGCGGTCAATATTGACCATGCGCTCGTCAAATTGCTTTTCTTCAGCCATGGCATTGTTGTGCGGGTTATTACCCATTGGTCGTCGTCTATCATCAGCCATCTTTAGAACTCCAGTCCATTAGCGCGGGCACTCTCGGCCAGGGCTTTTACTTTTCCGTGATACAGTTTACTACCTCTGTCAAAAACTACTTTCTTAACCTTAGCCTTAGTGGCATTCTTAGCAATCTGCTCGCCTACAAATGCGGCTTTTTCAGTCATTGTCTTCTTGTCTAGTCCCTTAACACCCACACTGGTTGCCGAAGCCAAAGTTTTCATAGTGCTGTCGTCAATGACCTGGGCTACAACGTTAGTATTGCTAACGTGAACACTAAGCCGCGGTCGTTCAGTAGTACCAGTGACAGTCTTACGTACCCGAGTCTTGCGACGCATGGCATTGTTTTTAGTATGTGCTAATCGATTCATATCTATTCCTTACCTGACTTTCCGCTCTTGCGTAGAACACGTTCGTCAGAGTACTTAATACCCTTGCCCTTGTAGGGTTCGGGTTTTTTGAAAGCTCGGATTTCAGCGGCTACTTGACCGACTTGTTGTTTGCTAATGCCGCTGACCGTGATCTTATTCTGGTCGACCGTGACCTGGATTCCTTGAGGAACCGGGAACTTGATATCGTGCGAGAAGCCAAGCTTCATGTTTAAATCGGCACCAGCCATGCTAACCCGAAAACCAACACCATTAACTTCCAGCTCTTTAGAGAAACCTTCAGTCACACCGACCACCATGTTATGAATCAGGGTGCGTTGCAAGCCATGGCGAGCTCGGTGGATGGCTTCGTCATCTTTGCGCATAACAGTTAGTTGATTGTCTTCTTGCTTGATCGTCATTCCATCAAGTAAAGCTTCGGACAGTTCGCCCTTTGGCCCTTTGACAGACACTCTGTTAGACTCGACAGTAATTGTCACACCGCTTGGGACTTCGATCGGTAGTTTTCCTATACGACTCATATTATTCCTTAATAAACCCTACAAATTAATTCACCACCGACACCTTGCTTCTTAGCCTCGGCGCCAGTCATCACACCCTTTGATGTTGATACGATAACCATACCTCGACCGCGCTTAACAGTCGGGATAGCATCAGCACCCACATATGAACGGCGTCCTGGCTTGCTAATTCTAGTGATCTCGGTGATGCGAGCGTTAGTGTTTTCTTGATTAACAGTTAGTTTCAAAAGCTTAGGAAAGCCTTCGTCGATCATGTCGACGCTATCAATAAAACCATTGTCCGCCAATAATTGTGCGACATTTTGTTTTACCTTGGAGTGCGGTAAAACTACCTCAGTTTTACGGACCATAATGGCGTTTCTAATCCGGGTAAGCATATCTGAAATTGGATCTGTTGATGTCATAGCCATAGTCCTTTCTACCAGCTCGCCTTGGTTACGCCGGGAATTTCACCCTTATTTGCATGTTCTCGGAAAGACAGACGGGACAAGCCAAAGGTACGCATGTACGAACGTGGTCGGCCAGTTTCAGCACAGCGGTTCTTAAGCCTGGTCGGCGAAGAATTACGCGGCAACTTGTGCAGACCATCTTGGTCGCCCATTTCTTTAAGCTCAGCTCGCTTCTTGGCATACTTTTCATGCATTTTCTGTCGTTTAAGATCGCGAGCCATATTAGATTTTCGAGCCATTACTTCTTCTCCTCTTCCTTAGGTTCGTTAGGGTCTTTCTCAAAAGGCATGCCGAATTTACTTAGCAGAGCCTTGGCTTGTTCAGGATTGTCAGCTGTGGTGACAATCACGATCTGTAAACCATGGGTAATTGGAGCGTCTTCAAAGTTAATCTCCGGGAAGACGGTTTGATCATCTATGCCCACGCTGTAATTACCTTGGCGGTCAAAAGCCTTGCGGCTAACTCCGTGAAAATCGCGAAGTCGAGGCAAAACAATATTAATCAGACGGTCCAAGAATTCATACATCATCTCGTCTCGCAGAGTAACCTTTAAGCCAATCTTATTACCTTCCCGCAATTTGAAACCAGCGATGGATTGTTTAGCTGTAGTCTGAACGGGTTTTTGGCCACTGATTTTAGTCAAAGTAGTAGTTGCAACTTCCATATATTTCTTGTCGTCCTTGGCTCTGCCCAGCCCAACGTTAATGACAACTTTCTCAATGCGCGGTACTTCATTGACATTCTTAAGACCCAGATCCTTTTGAAGCTCGCCAGCGTAGGTGTCTTTGTAAGACTGCTTTAGTCGGGCTTTTGATACAGTTTTAGTAGGCATTTAAGCAATCTCCTTTCCGCTAGTCTTCAGAACTCGCTTTTTCTTACCCCTAGCCATAACTTTATAGCCGATCCGTGACGGTTTCTTCTTGGTAGCATCCAGGATACCAACCTTAGAGACGTCAATCGGCTTGGTTAGCTCGATAATGCCACCTTGCGGATACTGCTTGTTAGGCTTTTGGTGCTTCTTAACGATGTTAATACCTTCTACTAGTACTTTGTTGGTCGCCGGGTAGGTAGCTGTAACTTTGCCAGTTTTACCCTTATACTTGCCAGAGCGGACCATAACGGTATCACCCTTTTGTAATCGAATCTTGTATACAGCTGGAGTTTTCATACTATAGTACCTCCGGAGCTAGGGAAATAATTTTAGCATAGCCTTTTTCGCGCAGCTCCCGGGGAACTGGGCCAAAAATACGCGTACCACGAGGTAACATTTCTTCGTTAATGATCACGGCGGCATTATCATCGAATCTGATGGTTGAGCCGTCTTTGCGCTTGATAACATTTCGAGTTCGCACGACTACAGCTCGGACTACCGATTTCTTTTTAACAGTACCTGTAGGCGCAGCATCTTTAACAGTTGCCACGATCACGTCGCCAATGCCAGCGTAGCGCCGGCGAGTGCCGCCGAGTACGCGGATACACAAGATTTCTTTGGCTCCACTGTTATCGCAGACAGTTAATCGTGATTCTTGTTGGATCATTCTTCTTCCTCATCTTCTTTAGCCTTCTTGGCAACAGGTGCAGCTTTTGGCTTGGCAGTCACGTCCTGGACGGCTTTTTCAGACTCAACTTTCAGGTCTTCGTCGCGAAGTCTTGGTTTCTCAATGACTTTTAGCAGTGTAAACCGTTTGCGACGACTAACAGGACGGGTTTCAACAATGGAAACCTTATCTCCAGTTGTGGCCTCGTTTTGCTCATCATGAGCCAGGAACTTGGTCGATACTGAGTACTGTTTCTTGTAAATTGGGTGGGTTTTGCGGGTACTGACAGTTACGGTGATAGTTTTATCAGCCTTATCAGAGCTCACAATTCCTACTAGTTGCTTAGCCATTACTTGGCCTCCTTTGTAAGCTGTTCGCTCAGCACGGTTAACATGCGAGCCAAGTCTTTTCGTTTATTACGGATTACGCGGACGTTAGTCATATCGCCTAGGGCCAGTTTCTGCCGCAGCTCGGCAATCTCTTCACGCATTTTGGTACTGTCTTTGGTTAGTTGGGTAGTCGACAGCTTACGAATATCAGTTACTTTCATTGTGAAGCCTCCTGACGAACTAAGAACTTAGTCTTAATAGG
This sequence comes from uncultured Candidatus Saccharibacteria bacterium, assembly GCA_964426845.1. Lineage (GTDB taxonomy): Bacteria > Patescibacteriota > Saccharimonadia > Saccharimonadales > JAGQNJ01 > CAYRSA01. The sequence continues at coordinate 14,809 of CAYRSA010000005.1, forward strand.
CAGTTTATGAGCCGCTAGGCGCATAGCTTCGCGAGCCACTTCTTCGTCAACGCCCTGCATCTCAAACATAATAGTGCCAGGACGAACTTTAGCTACGAAAAACTCAGGATTACCCTTACCGCTACCCATCTTAACGTCTTGGGGCTTGCGGCTAACCGGTGTGTGCGGGAAAATACGAATCCAAATCTTACCACCGCGCTTAATGTGACGGGTCATAGCTTGACGAGCTGACTCAATTTGACGAGAAGTAATTCGGTCCATACCTTGAGCTTGCAATGCGTAGTCGCCGAAAGCAATGGTGTTACCGCGCGTAGCTACGCCGGTAATCTTTCCCTTGCGCACCTTTCGGTGCTTTGATTTCTTCGGCATCAACATGTTATTGCACCTCGCCCTTATAGATCCACACTTTAATTCCAATAATGCCACTTGGGGTCTTAGCTGGCACGTAAGCGTAGTCAATGTCGGCCCGCAATGTCTGCAGAGGTACCGAGCCTTGAATCTCGGTCTCACGACGTGCCATATCAGCATTATTAAGTCGTCCAGAAATCTGAATTCTCACGCCCTTAGCGCCAGAGCGCATAGTGTTAGCGGCAGATTGCTTGATGGCCCGGCGGAAAGAAATCCGTCGTTGCAATTGAAAAGCAATGTTTTCAGCCACAAGCTTAGCGTAGAGCTCAGGCTTCTTAACTTCTTCTATATTAACTCGAGCCGGCACAGAGTAAATCGCCTCAATAGCAGTCTTGAGTTCTTGGGCACCAGAACCGCCACGTCCAATAACTACACCAGCTTTAGCAGTGACAATAGTAACGGTTACGAGGTTTGGCGAGCGTTCGATATCAACTTTGTTAATAGCCGCACGAGTGCCAAGCTTATCTTCAATCAACTTACGGACAGCCAAGTCTTGCTTCAGATATTTAGCATATTCCCGAGGGTTAGCAAACCACTTACTGCGCCAATCTTTGTTGACTTGGAGTCTTAAACTAGTAGGATTAACTTTTTGACCCATTACTTGGCCTCCTTGGCGGCTGGTTTCTTAATCGCACGTTTCTCACCGTCAACAACAACTCTGATATGCGAAGTCTTCAACTGATAAGGCAAGCCTCGTCCGCGGGCGGCTGGTCGCATACGCTTTTGTCGAGCTCCGGGAGTGACAGAAATTTCAGTAATCATAAGGCTGTCAGGCTTCATACCGTGGTTTTTCTCGGCATTAGCCTTAGCTGCACTTACGGCTTTCATAACTGGCTGGGCACTGCGCCTAGGCGTGTGTTCTAGGATCACTAGAGCATTAGCCACAGATTGACCGCGTACTAGGGCAGCCACCACACCGACTTTGCGAGGACTCATACGAACACCCTTAGCAATCGATTGAACAGGCATGTTACTTGCCCCCCTTGGCTAATTTGCCACCATGTGAACGGAATTTACGAGTTGGCGCAAACTCGCCCAACTTGTGGCCAACCATGTTTTCAGAAACAAAGACTGGCACGTGAACCTTGCCGTTATGGACAGCAATAGTTTTACCAACAAAATCAGGTGCAATAGTACAGGCCCGAGCCCATGTCTTAATAATGGTTCGATCTTCGGATCCTAAAGCCGCCACTTTCTTAGCCAGCTTTGGGTCTACGAATGGTCCTTTTTTCAGTGATCTAGACATATTTAGCGCCTCTTACTTTCATGTCGGTTCTTAACAATAAACTTATTACTGGTCTTGCGTCGACGAGTTTTGTAACCGAGGGTTTTCTGCCCCCAAGGCGTACGTGGCGCTTTACCAATACCGTGGGCTCCACCATCACCACCACCATGTGGGTGATCGGCAGCATTCATAACCACGCCGCGAACTGATGGACGAAAGCCCATGTGGCGCTTGCGACCAGCTGAACCAATCTTAATGTTCTGGTGCTGGGCATTACCGACTGAGCCAATGCTTGCCGTGCAGTCCACATGAATCATGCGAATTTCGCCACTGGGTAACTTAAGTTGGGCGTAATCATTTTCTCTAGCAGTCAGCTGAGCGCTAGCCCCGGCACTGCGAACCATTTGGGCGCCCTTACCAGGTTGCATTTCAATGCTGTGAATAATGCTACCAACCGGAATGTTTTTCAATGGCAAGCGGTTGCCAGTTTCAATCGGCGCTTCTTCGTCGGCAGTGATGGTTTGACCAACCTTCATGTTCTGAGCCGCCAAGATGTAATGATAGACGTTCTTGTCGTCCTTAATTCGGGCAATGTGAGCACTGCGGCCTGGATCATACTCAATGGCTTCAATAGTAGCTTTAGTGCCTGGTGCCAGCTTGAAATTCATAACTCTCTCGAAACGTCGAGCACCACCACCTCGGTGACGGGTAGTAATTCGACCTTGGTTGTTACGGCCGTTGGTTCGCTTATGAACTCGAGTTAGAGACTTTAGAGGACGCTTAGCAGTAATTTCGCTGAAGTCCTGCGTGGTCATACCACGTCGGGCTGGAGTTGTTGGCTTATAAGGAGTTACTGGCATGACTATTTACCTCCGCTCCCTTTACTTTGGGTCTGACGCTGGCCACGGCCAAAGGCCGATCGCAAGCGACCTTGCTTGACTGGCTGAGCGCTTTGCTCTGACTTAGCAGCGGCTTTCTCGCCAGCTTTCTTAACAGCCTTCTGGACAACAGTCTCTTTAGGCTCTTCCATAGCCTCAAAAATCGGGATGTTGTCGCCAGCTTTAATACGGACGTATGCTTTCTTCATGTCGGCGCGGTGACCGATTGTCGGCTTGGTGCGCTTTTTGTAAGACTTCTTGGTTTTGCCCTTAACAATAGCTAGGCGGACGTCTTCTACGGTAACTTTAAATTGCTCGGCCACAGCGGCGGTCACAGCCGCTTTGTTAGCAGACTTAGGTACCACAAACACGTAAGTGTTCATACTTTGACTTAAGGCGTAGGCCTTCTCGCTCATCCGTGGCTGCAAAGCTAGAGTTTTCATTTCTTAGCCTCCCCGAGCCACTCATGAACCATTTCTAGAGCTTTTTTAGTGATAATAATGTGATCAGCGTTCAAAACATCGTAAACATTTACATACCCGGCCTGCGAAACGCTTAGGAATGGGATGTTGCGTGTGGCTCGCTCAGTCATAAGGTCTTTGTTGTCTACGATAAGCAACACATTGCGATTAGCGCCCATTTTATCAAGCAGTTTCACTGTTGCTGCTGTTTTGCCGTCCTTATTTTCAAAAGTCTCAATGACCTTAATATTGTCAGTTTTTAGACTCAGAGCCTGGCGAATAGCCTGGCGCTTGCTGGTAGTACTCATCTTCTTGATGTAGTTTTCTTCGCCAGATGGACCAAAAGTAATACCGCCGCCGCGCCACAATGGGCTACGGATTGAGCCAACACGGGCATTTCCAGTACCTTTTTGACGCCATGGCTTGCGTCCGCCGCCGCGGACTTCACCGCGCAGCTTAACATGAGCCGAACCAACCCGACCTTTAGCTAGGTAAGCTACATAAGCTTGCTTGAGCAATTCGTGGTTCTCAACTTTAAGGCCAAACACGGCCTTATCTAGTTTAGCTTCTGAGGTGGCTTTAGTTCCCGACTTGGTGAAAGTAGCTACCGGCATGATTTAACCCTTAACTCCCTTGACCAAAACGATACTTTTCCTAGGTCCTGGCACGGCACCAGTAACGCCGATGAGACCGCGGTCCATGTCGATAATAGCAATCTTCTGATTCTTGATCGTCACCCGCTCGGCACCCATTTGGCCGGCCATTTTCTTGCCCTTAAAAATCTTCTGCGGATACATAGAGCCAATCGAACCTGGTTTACGAGTATTACCCTTACCACCATGTGTTTTACGTTGTCGGTGGAAGTTATGGCGCTTGATAGTGCCGGCGAAACCCTTACCTTTGCTGGTGCCGATAACATCAACCACGTCGCCAACATTAAAAGAATCGGCTGAAACTTGTTCGCCGATCTTCATGTCTTCTGTAAGTTCATCAATGCGGAATTCTCGAATAATCTTGGGGGTAGCCTTAGACTTCTTGACGTGCCCCTCGAGAGGCTTGACCATACTCTTGGCCTTTTCAAAGCCGACTTGTAGGGCGTTGTAGCCGTCTTTTTCCTGGCTTTTAACTTGAGTTACTGTATTGGGAGTTGCCGAAAGAAGAGTCACGGCCTGAACTGTACCGTCTTCATTGATGGTACTTGTCATGCCGACTTTTCTGGTAATAAGTGATTTTATATCCATTTTTTGACTCTATATCTTCGGTCCCGGATTCGGGACTGACATAAAAATACTTGGTTGTCGGTGGTTTTTACCTCTGTAGTAGTGGTAAACCTGCCTTAATGGCAACCAAGGAATTTCGAGATACGACTTACAGATTAACAGAAAACTCCTACCTCTGTCAATATGTTGTATATTCTACACGGTAATATAAATCCCAATTGGCGCCCAGAAGCCCACAAACATGGCTATTAGTAAAATGGCGTACTCAATCTTGCGGTCTATCTGGAAGTGATCGTGCATAGCCAAAGCCATACCCAGGATAAACCCGACTGGTATCGGTATCTGCCAAGTGGAGCCATCGCTGACCTTCAGCCACAGCGATCCCAGAACCATGAATAAAACTAATTTCAAGAAGTAAGCTTCTTCATAACTCTTTGTTTTTCTAGCCATAAGCAGTATTATACTTCATTGCTTGTTTGCATTAGTCATTGTAAAATATGTTTATGACTTTTCATAACGTTAACGGCTATCGTCCAGCTGCCGTTGATGTGGCCCATGTATATCCGTCTGTAGCTAAGACACCAGTTGAATTGGACGAGGCTGGACTGTTCTACAGAGCTGATGTTGACAGTAGTGCTCAGCAGGCAGCTTTGGAAGCCGGCACTGGCACTGTCCAGGACTATCAATACTGGGTGGACACCGGTTGGAAGCAGAAACATGGCACTCCTGAGGCTGCAGCCCGATTTGAAACCAAAATATTTGAAGAATTCGGCGAGTTTAACCAAGCTGTTCACGAGCATTTAGGTGCTCCGTCGCCTAACACTAGAGACCAGGTCGTCGGCGAGGCTGGAGATCTCTTGTGGTGTAGTACCGCCCTAGCATCGCTCACGTCGGCTGTGCTTGACAAGGAACTAAAGGACCTACTTTACAGCTATAACCATGGCATAGCTTACTTTGGGACAGAGCCACCTCAGCCGCCAATATGGCAACCGGAAGCCGGCCGGCTGGCCATCCAACGGACACCATTGTCTCTAACAGATATGGACAGTCTGATCGGTGTCGGTTTTGAACCTCTAATTGCCACGGCTATGAATATTGAAGCTGAGGATGATGACGGCGGGATCGAGGAACATCTCACACACATAGTCTGGACCAGTGCGGCCATAGCCTCTCAGACCAGAACACTATTTGAAGTCGATGAAGACAGGCCGGTCATTGTGTTGCCTGAAGGCCTTCGGAAGATTGGTGAAGAGGTTGGATCCTTAACTGCGCAAATGTACTTAGAGCTAGCCTTCATAGTTCAGCGACTAGCTGGTGGCAGTATTAACGAAGTCGTACAGCACAACGTTCGCAAGCTTTCCGGGCGAATAGATAGCGGTACTGTCGATAAGTCCGACGGCCCCCGCTCCTGACTACATCTTAATTTCGGCATCACAGCCGGCTGGCAAAGACAGGTTCATGAGTGAATCGATCGTCTTAGGCGTTGGCTCGAGAACGTCAATTAGGCGTTTATGAATGCGCATTTCAAACTGTTCACGGCCCTTTTTATACTGAGCCGGCGCCTTAACAACCGTATAGACAGTCCGGCGGGTTGGCAATGGAATTGGTCCAGCGATAGTGGCACCAGTACGCAATGTTGTATCAACAATCTGCTTAGTAGCCTGGTCAATGACCTTGTGATCATAAGCTTTTAGACGGATGCGAATCCGTTGAGACGTTGAAGCCTCAGCCTTAGCTGGCTTGTCAGCTTTTACGGTTGGTTTGTCAGTTTTCTTGGGCTCAGCCATAGAAATACTCGCTTTCTGTGTGATGTAACATCTTCGTGGGCACTATGAGAGCGATGCACGACGACTTTTAGTCATCACGATTAATTTACTGAGGTATTATAGCATAACTACTCTGTTGATGCTATATCCGCCTTAGTATCGAGAATATAGTATGTGTCTTTGATGTCATTTTCATTGGCAGATATCCTGCCGTCGAACTTTTCGACTGTTTCTTCTAGCCTAGTAATGCTCGAGCTCAAATAACTTACTTCGCGGTTCAGCTCTGCAAAACCCTCGTTCATCTCTTTACGCAGAGGTACGTAGATGACTTCGCGTATCTGGTCTAAGTCTGTGGCAGTTAAGCTCATAGTGGTTCTAATTTTACCAACGCCCAAGCCATTGGTCTACGACGAACTGGTTTTGTTTAATGTAGTTTTAACAATTGAAAAAGAGCCCCCGAGGAGGCTCTTTCACGCAGGTGACTAGAACTATTACTTTGTAATCTTAGTAACCACACCAGCACCAACAGTTCGTCCGCCTTCACGGATAGCGAAGCGTTGACCTTGGTCCATAGCGATTGGCTGGATCAGCTTAACCTTGAAGGTTACAGTATCACCAGGCATAACCATTTCTTTGTCGGCTGGTAGCTCAACTTCACCAGTTACATCAGTTGTACGGAAGTAGAACTGAGGCTTGTAACCCTTGAAGAATGGCGTGTGTCGTCCGCCTTCGTCTTTGTTAAGCACGTAGACTTCAGCGTCAAATTCAGTGTGAGGAGTGATCGAACCAGGCTTAGCAATAACTTGGCCGCGTTCGATATCGTCGCGTTCGATGCCTCGAAGCAGAATACCAGCGTTGTCGCCAGCTTGACCTTGGTCAAGGTTCTTCTTGAAAGCTTCGATACCAGTTACAGTCGACTTTTGAGTGTCTTTCAGACCGATGATCTCAACTTCGTCGTTTAGCTTAACAACGCCTGTCTCGATACGTCCGGTAGCCACAGTTCCGCGTCCCTTAATAGAGAACACATCTTCGATAGCCATTAGGAAAGGCTTGTCAAGATCGCGCTTAGGCTCTTCGATGTAGTCATCCATAGCCTTAACGAGTTCCATGATAGCGTCTTCGTTAGCCGCATCACCTTCAAGAGCCTTAGTAGCCGAACCCTTGACAATTGGGGCATCTGCGTCAAAGCCGTTCTTCTCAAGCAGTTCACGAATATCCATTTCAACTAGCTCGATCAGTTCAGGATCAGCAAGGTCCATCTTGTTCATGAAGACCACAATCTTAGGTACACCAACCTGACGAGCCAGAAGTACGTGCTCGCGAGTTTGTGGCAGAGGACCATCGTTAGCGCCAACTACTAGGATAGCGCCGTCAATCTGGGCCGCACCGGTAATCATGTTCTTAACGTAGTCGGCGTGACCAGGCATGTCGACGTGAGCGTAGTGACGCTTTTCAGACTCATACTCCTGATGAGAAGTCGCAATGGTTATACCACGAGCTTTCTCTTCTGGAGCTTTGTCGATCTCGTCGTAGTTAACCTTCTTGTTGACGTCGCTAGGTAATTTTTTAGCCAATACAGCGGTAATTGCTGCTGTTAGAGTCGTCTTACCGTGGTCCACGTGACCCATAGTACCGACGTTTACGTGAGGCTTAGTCCTGTCAAAATCTGCCATTTAATTTCTTCCTTTTCTTATTTACTTATTAACTTTTTCGCATTTTGAGCAATAGCCCCCTGCGAGTTACATATGTCATTTTAACTAATCGAGAGAGGTTTGTAAAGCGCTTACTGCTTTGGAGGAATCCGGCTAGGATCAGCTCCTAAAGCCGCGGGTAGGTTCCTGGCGTCATTCCGCATGCGCTCGACAGAATTTGCCATAGAGCTAAAAACTGAGCTCCTAGGCTGGCCTATGCGGTCCTCCGTCCCAAATGCTGCAGTCAGAGCAATGCGGGCGCCAAACTCTAACACGGCTCCTGGAACGCTTTTTACAAAATTACCGATGGGTCTTAGCGCGTCGGACGGCAGCCATGGCTCTTGCTTCATATGAGCATCGCTCTCCCAATTAACAACTTCTCGTGAATCAACCATGGTCTATATTTATACTACTACTTAGCGTTTTTAGCAACGATGGCTTCAGCCACATGGCCTGGCACGTCGGCATAGTGGTCAAGTTCCATAGAAGAGCTGGCTCGGCCCTGAGTATTGGATCGCAGATTAGTGGTATAACCAAACATCTCACCCAGAGGTACGAAGGCAGTAATCTCTTTAATACCGGAAGCTAGATCTTCCATAGATTCAATTCGACCTCGTTTGGCGTTCAAATCCCCGATAACTTCACCCATGAACTCTTCAGGAGTAACGACTACAACTTTCATGATTGGCTCCAGCAATACCGGTCCAGCTTTCTTGAAGCCTTCTTGAAAGGCCATGGAGCCGGCAATCTTAAAGGCCATTTCACTAGAGTCAACATCGTGGTAACTGCCGTCGTATAGTTCGGCGACAACATCTACCACAGGATATCCAGCGATAACACCATTTGCCATAGCTTCTTCAATACCTTGCTGAACAGGTTTAATGTACTCAGCTGGCACCACACCACCCTTGATGGAGTTGATGAATTTAAAGCCTTCACCCTGTTCATTCTGAGAAAGTCGCAACCATACGTCGCCGTATTGTCCACGACCACCAGATTGGCGGATAAACTTGCCTTGCTGCTCGACATTATCTTTACGTAGAGTTTCTCGGTAAGCCACTTGCGGCTGACCGATGTTAGCTTCAACTTGGAATTCACGCTTCATGCGGTCGACAATGATTTCTAGATGGAGCTCACCCATCCCTTTAATGATCGTTTGTCCAGTCTCGTCGTCCACCTTGACCTGGAAAGTCGGATCCTCTTCGGCCAAGCGTTGCAGGGCAATGCTCATCTTTTCCTGGTCGGCTTTTGTCTTAGGTTCGATAGCAATCGAGACTGGAGGATCTGGGAATGTAATGTTTTCTAGAACGATTGGCTTAGCCTGGTCGCACAGAGTGTTACCGGTGGTGGTGCCCTTCAGGCCTACGATAGCGGCAATGTCGCCAGCTTCAATACTGTCAATGTCTTCGCGTTTGTCAGCTTGCATACGGACAACTCGACCAACTCGCTCTTTTTCACCAGTTGAGCTGTTATATACATAGCTGCCGGCTTTTAGGCTACCTGAGTAGACGCGAACGAAACATAGCTTTCCGACAAATGGGTCGGTAGCAATTTTGAAGGCTAGAGCGGTCATTGGCTCGGAAACATCAGGCTTGCGCTCGATTTTGTCGCCGCCCTTGGTGTCTTCGCCCCAAACTGAACCACGGTCCAGCGGGCTTGGCAGGAAGTCATTGACAGCGTCCAGAACTTTCTCGACAATCACGCCGCGACCATCACCACCAGTAACCGGGAAGAATTTAGCGGTTTGAGTGGCGGTACGGATAGCTTGGCGGATTTCGTCCTCAGATAGGCCCTCTTCGCCGACTTCAAAGTATTTCTCTAAAATGGTTTCGTCTTCGGCTACGGCGTTTTCAACCAGTAAGCTACGGTATTTCTTAGCTTTATCCAGCATATCTTCAGGGATTTCACCTTCAACTAGTTCGTGGTCGGTAAACTCTTTGTAAGAGTAAGCTTTCATGGTGATCAGGTCGATGACGCCATTGATAGACTGCTCGAAGCCGATTGGCAGGTGGATGGGGAAAGCTCTCTTAGTTAGACGAGCATGAATAGTATCCAGAGATTTGTAGAAATCACCCCCGGTTTGGTTAATCTTGTTGATAAAACACATCCGCGGTACGTTGTACTTGTCAGCCTGGCGCCATACAGTTTCAGACTGCGACTCCACGCCCATTTTACCGTCGAAGACAGTCACAGCACCGTCAAGGACACGTAGTGATCGCTCTACCTCGGCTGTAAAGTCAATGTGGCCAGGGGTATCGATAATGTTGATCTTGTGATCTTTCCAATAGCAAGTCACAGCCGCAGAGGTGATGGTGATACCACGTTCACGCTCTTGAGCCATCCAGTCGGTAGTAGTTTCACCTTCGTGAACGGCCCCAATTTTGTGCTTTAATCCTGTTCGGTACAGAATGCCCTCTGTGGTAGTGGTCTTACCGGCGTCAATATGCGCGATAATGCCAATGTTTCGATAATTCTTTAGATCAATTTTTTTGTCTGCCATATATTCCTCTCAATTTTGTCTACATTCTAACGTTTATACCCTTTTGAAAACGGGCTTGACTATCAGCCACCTCTAGTTCGCAACCAATTTCTGTGACTCTTTCTGCTAGTTCACGTTTAAACGCCTCGCGAAATAAGAAATTGAGCTGCAAAGCGAATTCATGCTCACCTGAAAATGTGAATGACTCAGCCATCCGTGTAGCTTGGGTCGCCCGCCCGGCAACAACGGCAAAGGTACGAATACACTCGCCGCGTTTTGCAGGATCCAATTCACAGTTGCTACATGTCGGTCGATCCATCACTACTACCGTGCGAAGTGGGCGAAAGCTCGGTTGGCTTCAGCCATCTTATGTGTATCTTCACGCTTTTTAACAGAAGTTCCGGTGTTGTTATAGGCATCCATTAGCTCGGCCGCAATCCGGTCTTCAGTACTCATGCCTGACTTAGCCCGAACAGCAGCCACAAACCACATAATTGTCAGGTGTGATTGGCGCTGGCCCTTAACTTCAAATGGGATCTGGTAGTTTGCGCCACCAACGCGTCGTGATCGGGTCTCGACGGATGGGGTAATGTTCTTGAAGGCTTGCTCGAATACTTCTAGCGGGTTATCAACTTTTAGTTTGTCAGCTGCCTGTTGCATACCACCGTAAACCAGGCGCTCGGCAACTTGTTTCTTGCCGTCCAACATAATGCGGTTGATGACCCGTTGGACCATGACACTGTTGTACAGACGGTCGCCTGGGATATCTCGTATTAGTGATTTAGTCTTTTTCCTAGGCATGTTTACTTGCCCGCCTTCTTGGTTCCGTACTTAGATCGGCCTTGTTTGCGGTCTTGAACACCTTGAAGATCCAGGGCGCCACGAACAATATGGTAACGCACACCTGGAAGGTCTTTTACGCGTCCACCGCGGATTAGAACCACAGCGTGCTCCTGCAGGTTGTGGCCTTCTCCGCCGATGTAAGCCCAAACTTCGTATCCGTTCTGCAGTCGCACACGAGCCACTTTTCGCAAAGCCGAGTTAGGCTTTTTAGGGGTCTTAGTAGTTACCTTAACGCACACGCCGCGCTTAAACGGGGAGGCTTTTTCGTAGTTGGTAGTTTCTAGGTTGTTGACCACGCGGTGCAGGGCCGGAGACTTGCTCTTCTTGGTCACCTTAGCACGTGGTTTTCTGACTAGTTGGTTAATCGTTGGCATCAGCGTATCATCCTATCACTTTTCAACTTCTTCGTCAACAGGGGTGGCATCTTTTTCCGGTTTGTCGTCGTAAGCATCAAAGCCTGTTCCGACCGGAATCATCCGTCCCAAGATTACGTTTTCTTTCAATCCACGTAGGTGATCGACTTTACCACTAGTGGCAGCAGCGATCAGCACGCGGGTGGTGTCCTGGAAGCTGGCTGCTGACAAGAATGACTCAGTTGACAGCGAAGCCTTAGTGATTCCCAGCAGTAGTTGGCTGTACTGAATCAGCTTCTTTTTCTTCTTAGCTAACTCTTCGTTAGTGTCTAATACGTTTACCTTACCGACAATGTCACCAGTTACATACTCGCTGTCACCAGCATCTTCAATCTGAACTCGAGAGAACATCTGTCGAACAATCACTTCAAGGTGTTTGTCAGCAATATTTTGACCCTGAGAGGCAAAAATGCGCAGAATCTCATTCATGATATAGCGTTGGGCAGCTTCGACGCCTTGGAGTTTCATCAACTCATGTAGGTTAATCGAACCATTGGTCAAGCGCTGTCCAGCTACAACTTTGTCACCGTCTTTGACGGTTAGCTGTTTGTAGCCAGGAATCTCGTAGCGCTCAACTTCTTGCTTGGTCGGGCTAATAGTAATAGCCGTCTTGTTGACTGAAGCTTTACCAGCAATCGGTGCAATCAAGATATCCGAGTCATTTTCGGCTGCCGCTAGGACGTCACCAATAGCTACTTCTGTACCGGACTCAATATGAGCCGTGCGGCCGTCTAACTTCAGGGCAACTTTTTCTTTGTCATCGGAAGTTACTTGAACTACATAATGGTCACCGTCTTCCCAAACATCGGCAGTTCCAGCCACTTCTGAAAGGAAGGCTTGACCCTTAGGCGCTCGAACTTCGAAGATTTCTTCAACACGGGGCAAACCTTGGGTAATGTCGTCGGCTGAAGCCGAACCACCACCGTGGTAGGATCGTAGCGTTAGCTGCGTACCAGGCTCACCAATAGACTGGGCCGCTACCACACCAATTGGGTAGTATGGCGTCACTACGTCACCAGTGGCTGGGTCCACGCCGTAAGATTTGCGTGATACACCTCGGGGGCTAGAACAGCTTAGAACTGACATAATCTTGACTCCATCCACCGATGCGTCGGCATCGATTGCCTTAGCGATAGACCGAGTGATTAGCTCACCCTTCTTTACGTGGCCCGGTACATCGACAGCCGCATATCGGCCTTCGAGACGGAAACCATAAGTCACACCGATAAACTCGGCGTCGGCTCGGTTCATAGTAAAGCCAGGATCAGGAGCTTGCTGGTCGTCAGTAAAGACGTCTTGAGAAACATCGACAAGGCGACGGGTCAAGTAACCTGAGTCGGCGGTCTTCAGAGCCGTGTCAATCATAGTCTTCCTAGTACCACGAGTTGAGGTGAAGTACTCCAGCGGGCTTAAACCGGCTTTGTAGCCAGACTTAATAGGCAACTCAATGGCTCGTCCAGTTGTATCCATGGTTACTCCAAGGATACCAACGGCAGTCTTAACCTGAGAGATGTTACCGCGAGCTCCAGAGACCACAGCTGTGGACATGGAGCTGTCTTCGTCGGCGAACTGCTCACTTAGAACCTTCTGTACTTCAGCGTCGACATCCATCCATGTATCAACAGTCAAGCGGTAACGCTCGTCATCAGTGATGAAGCCTTCGTCGTACTGATGGCTAATCTGGATAGCTTTATCTTCACCGCTGTTCAAAATCTCTTGCAAGCCGGCAATGTCACTAAAGTCGTCCATACCCAGGCTTAAGCCGGACTTGGTAGCGTAGTTGAAACCGAGATCTTTAAGATCATCGGCAATTTCGGCTGTAATATCTGAACCGTACTTCTCGTAAACTTCAGACATAACAGTCTGTAATTGCTTTTTAGTCATAGTCAGGTCTTTGAAGTCAAAGTCTTCAGGGAACACCTCATTGAACAACAAACGTCCCAGGGTGGTTTCACGAGTAGCACCGCGGAAAGGCACGGACACGTGGCCCTGAAGTTTAATCTCGCCAGCATCGTAAGCCATAATAGCTTCGTCAAGTGAGCTGTAGTTAGCAGCTTTTCTGTCGGCTTTAGGTCGCTCGTAGGTCAGGTAATAGCAACCCAACACGATATCTTGGTCAATATGCAGGATTGGTGAACCGTCAGCAGGCTTAAGTAAATTCTTGTTACTGGCCATAATCTCGCGGGCTTCTTTTTGCGAAGCTGTTGACAGTGGTAAGTGGACCGCCATCTGGTCGCCGTCGAAATCGGCATTAAAGCCTTTACAAACCAATGGGTGCAACTGAATTGCCTTACCTTCAATCAACTTAGGCATGAAAGCCTGAATCGATAGACGGTGCAGACTTGGAGCTCGGTTAAGCAGGACGTACTTTCCCTTGATGACTTCGTCGAGGGCATCCCAGACAGGCGTTTCTCCAAGCTCAATCATGCGCGTAGCACTTCGAATATTGTGAGCAAATTCGTTTTCAATCAAGTGTCCGATAACGAATGGTTTGAATAGTTCAAGAGCCATCATCTTTGGCAAACCACACTGAGTGATCTTAAGTTCCGGACCGGCCACAATAACTGAACGACCGGAGTAATCAACGCGCTTTCCAAGCAAGTTCTGGCGGAATCGACCTTGTTTACCCTTAAGCATGTCAGATAGGGACTTTAGACGGCGGCGTTGGCCACTGGCGGCTACGGCACGGCCACTGCGGGCGTTACCGTTGTCGATCAGGGCATCTACTGCTTCTTGAAGCATTCTCTGTTCGTTACGGCAGATAACTTCTGGAGCATTCAGGTCAATCAGTTTCTTTAGACGGTTATTTCGGTTAATTACTCGTCGGTACAAGTCGTTAAGGTCAGAGGTCGCAAAGCGGCCACCGGTTAACTGAACCATAGGTCGCAGATCGGGAGGAATCACCGGCAGAACGCTGACACAGGTTGAGTTAGGCTTGATGCCGGCGCGCTCCATAGACTCTAGTAGTCGCAGGCGCTTCATTAGTTTTTTCTTGCGCTGACCCTTGGCTTCTTCAGCTTCAGCCGATAGTTCTTTAATTAGGGCTACTAGGTCGATTTCGTCTAGCAGGTCTTTTAGAGCTGCTCCGCCCATGCCGACTTCCACAAGATTTTGCAGTTCGTCGGGCAAGTTGTAGTAATCACTCTCCGAAATTAGGCCATACTTAACTAACAAGTCCAACTGGTTCATTAACTCTTCATATTTGACTTCGAGTTCTTCAAGCTCTTTTGTGCGCATTTCAGCCAAGGCTTTGACGTTGGCGTCTTCTTTTTTGCCTTCAGCTTCGTAACGGGCAGTGATTGCCTCGATAGCGGCTTTGTGTTCGGCTTCCTTGTCCGCCCGGTACTTATCGCGATCCTCAACCTTGACAGACTTAATGATGTAAGCCGCAAAGTAGGCTACCCGCTCTAGACTCTTGACAGTCATGCCTAGAAGTAAACCAATGGCTGATGGAGTGCCGCGTAAGAACCAAATGTGTGCTACAGGTGAAGCCAGTTTAATGTGACCCATGCGCTCACGTCGAACAATTGATCGAGTAACGATCTCTCCATTTTTATCCACGGCTGCCTCACGAGAGCGTACACCCTTATATTTAGCATCGTGGGGGTTAATGTCTTTAACCGGTCCGAAAATTCGCTCGCAGAAGAGCCCGTCGCGCTCGGGTTTCTGGGTTCGGTAGTTAATAGTTTCGGGCTTAAGGACTTCGCCGTGCGACCACTCTAAAATGTCTGTGGAATTGGCAACAGCTAGTCTAACTGCGTCGAAGTCTGCAATGTCTGGTCCGCCTGAGTATCTACGCATCTATTTGTCCTCCTCTTTGTCCGTGTCTGCGGCGGCATCATCCGTATCGTCAGTCGTGGTTGTTACGCTAGCCATATCGCCTTCGAGATCCATGATATCGAACTCATCGACACCATCTTCCTTGGTCACATCGACTTCCGAAATTTCTGGCTGTGGCACTTCGACTTCAGATATATGCTTAGCTTCGTCTTTAATATTTTCGGCTAGAATGGCTTCAGCGTCTACGGCTTTGTCACTAGCAATCAGGTCAACTTTTAGACCCAACCCTTGCAACTCTTTCACTAGCACGTTAAAGGACTCGGGAACCTTAGGTCCGACAATTTCGGTACCCTTAATGATTGACTCGTAAGCTTTAGATCGTCCGTAAACATCATCGGACTTAATAGTCAGCATTTCTTGCAGAGTATTAGCCGCGCCGTAAGCTTCCAGCGCCCAAACTTCCATCTCTCCAAAGCGTTGTCCACCGTTTTGAGCTTTACCGCCCAGTGGCTGCTGAGTAACCATAGTGTATGGTCCAGTCGAACGAGCGTGGATCTTATCAACAATCATGTGGTTGAGCTTAATCATGTACATAGCACCGACTGTAGTAGTTTCAGTGAAGGCTTCACCGGTTCGGCCATCGTAAAGTTGTTGTTTACCATTTTCTGGATAGCCAGCTTCCTTGAGTAACTCGCGAATCTTAGAGATCGGCACACCGTCAAATGGTGGTGTGGCCACCTTCATGTTTAGAGCTCTGGCGGCCATGCCTAGGTGAGTTTCAAATAACTGACCAATGTTCATACGACTCGGTACACCTAGTGGGTTCAAAACGATATCGACTGGAGTTCCGTCTTCCATGTAAGGCATGTCTTCGACAGGCAGAACTCGAGCAATTACGCCTTTGTTACCATGGCGTCCACCCAGTTTGTCACCAACAGCGATCTTGCGCATTTGGGCTACGAAAACTTGGATCTGCATTAATACGCCGGCTTTTAGTTCGTGGCCATTTTCGCGGGAGAAAACCTTAACGCCAACCACTTTTCCATGTTTACCGTTACTCATACGTTGAGAAGTATCGCGAACATCTTTAGCTTTTTCGCCGAAGATAGCTCGCAACAGTCGTTCTTCAGAAGACAGTTCTTGCTCGCCCTTAGGGGTAATTTTACCGACCAAGATATCGCCAGGATGAACCTCGGCACCGATGCGGACAATTCCATCGTCATCCAGATGGCGCAGAGCCTCCTCGGAAACGTTAGGAATATCGCGGGTAACGATTTCTGGTCCTAGCTTGGTTTCACGGACTTCAGTCATGTAGTCAACGATATGAATTGAGGTCAGCGTATCGTCTTCGACAAGTTTGCGGGAAATAATCACGGCATCTTCGAAGTTGTAACCGTGCCATGGCATGAAAGCTACCACTAGGTCTTTACCAAGTGCTAGTTCACCGCCTTGGATAGACATACCCTCAATAATTGGTTGGCCTTTTTTCAGCTTGTCGCCACTCGAAACAACAACTTTCTGGTTAATGCATGAGCCTTCGTTGCTTCGGACAAAGTGTTGCGGCGAATAAGTAACTTTGCCACCCTTCTTATATTTTACGACGACTTCATTGGCGCTGGCCGAGACGACTTCACCGTCTTCTTCAGCTACAGTCAGCTGGCCGGTATTCTCAGCTACCACAGCTTCCAAACCTGTACCTACTAATGGTGACTCTGGTTGGATAAGCGGTACAGCCTGACGTTGTTGGTTGCTACCCATCAGACTGCGGTACACATAGTTCTTTTCAATAAACGGAATTAGTCCGGCTGATGAGCCAATAATTTGTCGCAAAGATGCGTCCATATGGGTAACGTCGTTAGCATCAATTTCACCTGATTTTAGGCGTATTCGAGCCGAAACCCGATCAACCATGAAGTGACCGTCTTTGTCGTATTGTTCGTTAGCGCTGGCAATAACGGCTTTTTCTTCGCCGGCCGCATCTAAGTATTCAACTTTGTCAGTGACTACTGCCTTTACGGGCCAGGTAACTTGGTTCTTAACCGTGGCTAGCTTCTTAGCGTCCGCGGCAGTGATAGTTTTGCCAGCCTTGACTAAGACTGTGCCTTTTTCGTTCTCAAGATCGTGAGCAGCCACGTGTCCAGGTGCATCCTTGGCAGTGACGGCGTTGATGACCTTGCGATAAGGCGTTTCAATAAAACCATAATCGTTGATGCGAGCATAAGAGGCCATATTAAGTACCAGACCAATGTTGGCGCCTTCTGGGGTCTCTACAGCACAAATACGGCCGTAGTGAGTGGCGTGAGCATCACGAACCTCGAAACCGGCTCGTTCGCGGGATAGTCCACCAGGGCCCATAGAACTTAGTCGTCGTTTGTGCGCCAATTCTGATAGAGGATTAATCTGGTCCATGAACTGAGATAGTTGAGAGCTGGCGAAGAATTCGCGCACAGCCGCCACGATTGGACGGGCGTTTACTAATTGTCCAGGCGTAACTGTCTCGATTTCCGACATTGACATGCGGTCTTTGGTGTTACGCTCCATGCGTAACAAGCCAATGCGGAATTGACGTTGAACTAGCTCTCCAACTAATTTGACTCGCCGGTTGGCTAGCGAGTCAATGTCATCTGCGGGTTCCTGAGTGTTATTCAAGCGAATAATTTCAGCAATGATTGCTGTCAGGTCTTCCAGACGCATAATCCGGTTTTCTGCGGTGTTAGGTATGTCGATATCTAGCCGCTTATTGATCTTATAACGGCCGACACGGCTAAAGTCAAAACGCTTGAAGTTATAGAACATGTTTTCTAGCAAGCTACGAGCGTTATCAACAGTGGCTAGGTCACCCGGTCGTAAACGACGGTAAACTTCAATCAAAGCGTCGTTAGTGCCCTTAGCTGGATCCTTATCTAGCGTAATGTCGATGTGGCTACGTTCGCCTTGATCAACATGAGCGAATGTCTCTTTAATTTTAGCTTCAGTCAGACCTAGGGCTCGCAGCAATGTGGTGACTGGGATTTTGCGCTTGCGATCTATCTTAACGAAAATTGCCCCGTTAGCGGCGGTTTCGAATTCCAACCAAGCACCGCGGCCCGGGATCACCTTAGCTCCGTAGTCATTGCGTTGGCCTCGTTGGTCAGCTGTAAAGAAAACACCAGCTGAGCGGATCAGCTGGCTGACTACGACGCGCTCGGCACCATTAATCACGAAAGTACCGCGGGAAGTCATCCAAGGGTAGTCACCTAGGTAAATCTCTTGCTTTTTTACCTCGCCGGTAACCTTATTGGTCAGAACGACAGTGGCCTTCAACGGGGCATCATAACTAACATTGTTTTCGCGAGCTTCGGCCTCGGTGATTTTAGGCTTTTCAAAGCGATAATCTTTAAAACTTAGTGATAATTTTGTGCCAGTATAGTCGTCGATAGGACTGATTTCGGCTAGCAGCTCACCTAATCCTTCTTCAACGAACCACTGGAATGATTTATTTTGGTGATCTACCAGATTTGGCAAATCCAAAATTTCATCGGCTTTAGTAAAATAAGTACGTTTCTTCGCTGCAAGAGATTGCTTGGCCATAAATGTGGTGTCTGCTCCTTCGAATAAAGTCCTCTGGCGCTAAAAAATCGTAGCGTCGACAGAGGTTTTACCTTAATTTGATTATAATTGATTCGAAGATCTCTAAGGGGTTAATGCGCTGAAACGTAGGGAAATTCCAGCACGGCCCGCTTACCCTACTTCTTAAGAACAAGTATATAGATATTTGAGCTACTGTCAACAGCTTTAGCGTAGGACTTTGAGGTCCTCGACCGTCTCTCGGGCCGTCTCTGGCAGCTCTCGGTCGTTCATTAGACGATTATGGACGCCAGCCAAGGATTCTGCAGTAGCCCTAAACTGCCTAATGGCCTCCCTTTCGCCGGGTACGGGATTAATCATTCTTGATTCTCCACCTCGTAAGATAAATCCACATTTATCTAGAAGGTCCCATAATTCGTCCTCTCCTTGCCATGGATAGCAGCTAGCCGGTCGCACCTCATCTATGCGTCCCCCAACTCCGACAGTTGCTACAGCACCCAAACCTTGCGGAATGCCACGTTCATCATACGGAGCAACTAATTCGCGTATCCAAAACCAACGTTTTGCCAGCAAGCTTTCAGTGCTCATATTTAACTTTGCCCATTTCTCTACCCGGCCTGGTAAACCAGATAACCTTGAAGATACGTCATCAGCCGTATACATATAGCCAAGTAGGGCATCATTAGCTAGAGCTACGGTCACTTTCGGGTTAGCTCGATACGACTCGCCCGATGCTTTGTTAGGATCAATCCAGCTTTCGCCACCAGTCTTGTTAAGAAATTGGTCCATATCGACGTCCCAACCAATTCCAACTTGGTTGAAGACCTCGCCATAATAAGTTCGTCTTAAATTATTCACCTCTCGGTGCTGGCCCATTGTCAGCTGATTGGGGGCTAAAACTCTAAACTCAATATCGGCCTCACTCATACAACTATGTTAAGTCACCTATTTGACTAATGCAAGTGATGTGTTGTCTAAATTTAGCGTTTGGTGATTACTTTGTCGACGATGCCGTACTTCTTGGCTTCTTCGGCGGTCATCCAGCGGTCGCGCTCCATATCGTCGTGAATTTGTGAGACTTTTTGACCAGTGTTCTTGGCCATGATTTCTTCCAGTAATTTCTTAATGCGCAGAGACTCGCGCAGATCAATTTCTTGATCAGTGACTTTTCCTCTGGTACCCGATGAAGGTTGGTGAACCATAACAGTCGAGTTATTCAGCAAGAATCTTTTGCCCTTGGTACCTGAGCTCAGCAGGAACGCCGCCGCACTGGCTTGGACACCGATACCGACAGTCTCGATATCGCATTTGACGAATTGCATAGTGTCGTAAATGGCCAGAGCATCGTAAACACTGCCACCAGGGCTGTTGATGTAGAGTTTGATGTCCTTTTTAGGGTCTTCAGACTCCAGAAACAACATCTGCGCCACAATTAAGTTAGCGGTGTGTTCGTTGACATCGGAGCCCAGAAAAATAATCCGGTCTTTAAGAAGTCGCGAGTAAATGTCGTAGGCCCGCTCGACGCGGCCATCAAACTCGATTACGGTTGGGACTAACATAGCAGTTGAATTAGACATGCTCAAATACCTCTTTTACGCTTAATACCCTTAATACTAAGCCAAAAACTGGCACTCGTCAAGTGAGAGTGCTAACTGCCAGCCATTTTACGAGCATGGCGGTTAACTCGGGCCAAGTTAACACCTCTGTTAATGGCTCGCCCGACACCCCAAATACCCACTCCAACAACACCAGCAAGAAGAAAACCTCCGCCGCCTACAAATAGTTCATCTGAATATTGAGACAGGTTAATAGTTATGTCAGCAACGCCTAGTGAGACATTAATCGGCTCAGCGTCAACTGACACTAGGGCGGCCGAGCCCAGACCAATAGCAGCACCTCCGACGATGCCGTAAACGTCTAAAACCTTTCTAGCTTCCTCGTACCTGCCCTGATCACAGAAGTATTGATCCTTAGCCCAATGAGCTTCTAGACTTTCTAAACTGGCCGGCTGATCAGTAGTAGACACGACGGAGCAGCACTCCCAAATTGTTATTTGCAATAATCACAGATTGGATACTATAGCATTCTAGTTAAATATAGGCTACTTATTCGTGGCGTATTCGACCAATTTCTTAATAGTCTTCTCAGTCAACAAGCGACTGGCGATGTTCTGGCGCGACTCTGGTTTGTCCAATTCTTCCTGCATTGCCGCATCCTGGTATTGAGCCTTTAGAGCCTGCATACGGGCCTCCAGCTCGTCCGGCGTGACTTCAATCTGTTCTTTTTCGGAAATTTCGGCCAATACCAAACCGGCTCGAACCCGTTGTTCGGCTTCCGGGTAGGCCACTTGTTTACGATACTGCTCTTCGGTCTTGCCTTCACGCTCTAAAAATTCCTGGAAAGTCAGCCCCCGGTAGGTCAAGTTTTGCCGTAGTTCGGCCATTAGTCGTTCGATTTGGTCATTAATAAACACTTCTGGGACAGACAAGGTGCTCTTATCGGAGACTTCCTTAACGATCTCGCCCTCCAAATCCTGATCGGCTTGAGTCTGGCGCTCGCGGGTCAGTTCTTGCTTGATGCTTTCACGCAGTTCTTTGACAGTCTTAAACGGTCCGGCAGTCGAGGCAAACTTGTCATCAACTTCTGGCAGACTCTGCTCTTCAACCTTTTTTAAGGTCACTGCAAAAGTCACTTTAGAGCCAGCCAAGGCTTTGACGCCGTAGTCTTTAGGGAAGGTCAGGTCAAAGGTCTTGTCCTGGCCGGCCTTCATACCCAACAAGTTCTTCTCAAAGCCTGGGATAAAGGTGTCGCTACCCAGAACGAGGGGGTAATCTTTGCCGTCAGCGCCACTAATCGGCTTTTTCTTGCTATCACTGCCCTTAAAGTCGATACTTACTTTGTCACCGTTTTTGGCGACTCGGTCAACTTCCTTGGTGGTAGCCATACGCTGGCGCAAGCTCTCAATCACCCCGTCAATGTCTTTGGCATTAACTTCAACTTTCTTGGCAGTCTTTTTGATCTTCTTGTAATCGGCTAGCTTGACCTTACCTAGTACTGAAACCTCGGCCTCGAACTCCAAAGTCGTGAAAGGCACGAACTTCTTCATAGTGATCTTGGGATTGTCGACCGGACGCAGATTTTCTTTACGAATAGCGTCGCCGTACAGGTGGTTAATGACATCCTCCACAAACTCAGCTTGCAGTTTTTGAGGATCTAGGTTCTTTTCAATAACGTTGAGCGGAGCTTTGCCCTCGCGGAAGCCCTGAATCTTCACTTCCGGAGCCAATTTCTCTAAGATATGTGTCTTGTATTTGGCCAGTTCAGCCGGCTCGGCCACAATGTCCAGATGAATTACGGTTTCGGAAATGTTCTTTCGATTTACTTGCATAGAGACCTACTGTAACAGATAGGGTTCATCTTTACCAGTGTCTAGGTTCTTGAGCTTGAACTGGCCAGTCTTGAGTTCTTCTTCTCCGACAAAAAGTACCTGTTTAACGCCCTTTTTCTCGGCGGTTTTGATCTGCTTGTCTAGTTTACGGCCGGACAGGTCGACGGCTACGTTCTTACTCTGTTCGCGCAATTTCTGGGCTACTTTCTGAGCGCCTTCGCCCACTTCGCCGATTGTGGCAATGTATATGTCGGTCTCGACAGTCAGTTCAGGCAGTAACTTCCAGGATTCCAAAAAGTTGGTCATGGTCACATCACCAGGAGCAATACCGATAGTCGGTACCGGCTCGACACCAAACTCAGCGACCAGGCCGTCATAGCGGCCGCCACCGAACATAGCTCGGTTATTATCGGGGTTCTTGTCGAAAACTTCGAAAACAATATCTGTATAGTAGTCAAATCCGCGGGCCACACTAGGGACAAACACGGCGTTGGTAATGCCCTCCTCAGCGGCCTTCTTTAGCAGGGTTTTCAGTCCGTCGGCAGCCGGATCATCGATAGCCTCGATGTCGCTACCATCTAAAAACTTCATTAGCTCAGCTGGTTTAGCCACCGCTTCGGCCAAAAACTTCGCAAACTCGTCTTCACTCATCTTGTCTCGTTTGTCGACTAGTCTCAGAACAGCCTGGGCATCAGACTTAGGACTTGCCTTCTTGATCTGGGAATTAAGCAGTTTGCGGGAATTCAGGCGGATTTCATACATATTTCGTTTGGCGCCGAAAATAGTCATCAGCCGGTCGGTTAGAAGTAGCATCTCAATTTCGGCATCGATACTTTCCACCCCAAACAAGTCAGCGTTTAATTGCCAGAACTCCCGAGTTCGGCCACGTTGAGTCCGCTCGTAACGGAAACAGTTTGGGATACTAAACAACCTTAAGGGATAGCCCAGCTCCTGCCGCCGAGCTGCCACCATCCGCGACACCGTCGGCGTCATTTCCGGGCGCATAACTACCTTACGGTCACCACGATCAGTAAACGAGTAGGTCTGCTCGTTAACTATTTCTTCTGAGGTTTTGGCGGCGTACAGCTCCAGCGGCTCCAGCACCGGGCCGTCATACTCTTCGTAGCCAAAGCTCAAACAAACTTGGCGCCAACCATCGAAGATGAAGTTGCGCACCCGCATGTCTTCGGGATAAAAATCCCGCATGCCTTTATATGGTTGAGTTGAAAGTTTCATAGGTTATCTCCATTATACATTTATTAGCTCAAACAAAAACGCCGGGGAGAACCGGCGCCTACAATCACTTTTTAAGACAATAGCTAACTAACCGATTCGCTCCGGCAACAGATGTGCGTGTACTTGGTTAGTTAGAAATATATTCATACTTATGAGATTATAGCATACTTTGTCAAGATTGTCTAGTGGTGCGGATGATAGGACTCGAACCTACACGCCTTGCGGCACTAGTTCCTAAGACTAGCGTGTCTACCAATTCCACCACATCCGCATGCCGTGCACTTTTGGTAACGACTTCGATTTTACCCTGTTTTAAGCTTTTTGCCTAGAGGTTCTTATCGATGACCTTGCTACGCAAAGCCAGGAAGTTGCCTCTTAAGCGACTGGTGTCTTTCTCGACTATTATTAATCGGTCCTCAATGCGATCAAAGCGTTCGTCTACTTCGTCGAACCGTCTGTAGACATCTTGAAAACGCTCGTCCATCTCGTTAAAACCAGTGGCCGTACTCATAGCCAGAGCATCAATGCCCTCTTCTAACTTGTCGAATCTGGGGTCAACAGTCTTTCTGACCGTCTTCTCGACAATCTTTTCTATAGCCATTAAATCGGTTTTGGTTAAGCTCATAACTCCAAGTATAGAACACGGAGATTAACTTTTTCTGAAAAAAACTAACTTAGAATCACCGTAGTCGGCGTGCTTGATAATCTCCAGACCTTTGATGTCTTCGATATCCTCTGAACCTGGCCAAGACAGAACGTAGATGCCGTCCTTCTTCAGATGGCGAACGAGCTTCTCTAGGACATTGGGCTTGATATCATTGTAAGGCGGGTCGGCAATGACTACATCGAACTCCAGGTCAACATTATTATCGGACCAGGTTGTGATATTGGCTCGAGTAGCCTTGATCTGCTCACCCAAACTCAAGGCTTCAACATTATTCTTGATTGTTCGGTAGGCCAGGATAGATTTTTCTACAGTGGTAGCCTTAGATGCACCGCGGCTAATCGCCTCGTAGGCCATTGCCCCACTGCCAGCGTAGGCGTCCAGAAAGGTCAATCCATTGATATCGCCAAGAACGTTAAACAGGGCGCCGCGCATTTTTTCGCTCATAGGGTGGGAGCGGTGGCTCCTGGGGCTTTTAAACTGACGACCGCGGAGTTGTCCGGCGATAATCCTCATGGCTTTATTTTAACAAGTCCGGCATCGACTAGTGCCAAGTACCAGACCAAAGTTACGGTTTGCACAATTGTTGGGCACAACTTATGGCGGGTGTCGTAAATGAGCTTCGTCGACCAGCCGCGCTTTTGATATCGGCTATACATATCAAGGACGGCGATTTCCCGAGCCGAACGCTTAAACACCTCTATCGGGCCCAGCTCACGGGCTTCTTCCAAACGCTCGCTTGTCGGCAAAGCTTCGCCAAGGCCGAGCGGAGCAGCTATGGTAGCCACGCCCATTTCAAACAAGACGTGGGTATTAATGAGCCCTTTGGGGCCCAAATATTTCCAAGTTTTAGCGGCGCGACCGCGCTTGGTATCAGCCGGCGGGAACCACTTTTTGGCAACCGTAGTTCGCTCATCCTTAGAGCCATCCCATAACTCCTCGATTTCCTTTTCATAAGGATAGTGGTGAGCCGGGGTCAAGCCGTCTACTAGAGCATGGGCCAGCCAAGCCGATTCGAAAGCCGCTCGCTCTTCATTACCGACTTTTAACTCCTTAATCAGACGTTCATAGTGACTGCGAATTAGCTCGATGAGTTCAGAATCATCATCGTCAAAAGGACTGTAGTAATGCCAGGGCTCGTCCTTGGCCGGACTTTTGCGTTTAATGGCATCGGGGCCGTTTTTGCCCTCAAAGTGCAGAATTTTTCCAGCTTTAGGAAAGACCGAATCATCGGGGATAATCTTTTCCATGTGCGCCCGGGCTACCCGATCAAACTTTTGATGAGTGCCAATCAGACGTCCTGAAAACTTAGTTAGGGTTGTGCCAGAGTACATATTTTAGTTTTAGTTTAAATGCACAATTTTTTGCAAACTTGCAATTCGTGCCTTTACTAAGGGGTATTGTAGCAAATTCGGATCACTTTTTACAATGTTTCCAGCGGCTTGGCGAGCCTGGGCAATCAATTTTGTATCTGTTAGGTTGACCATGCGCAGATCCAATAGGCCATGTTGGTACTGGCCGTATATTGCCCCCGGGCCCCGCAACTCAAGATCAAGCTCCGCCAGTTTAAAACCGTCGTTACTGTTTTCAATAGCCCTTAGACGCCTGGACGGCGTCTTGTCATCCGACAGCAATAGATAACAGTGCCCCTGTTCGCTGCCACGGCCAATCCGGCCTCTTAACTGGTGAATCTGGGCTAATCCGAACCTTTCCGGAGCCTCAATCAGCATAATATTAGCGTTAGGGACATCGACACCAACCTCAATAACTGTAGTCGATACCAACAAATCAAACTTGCGGTCGATAAAGTCCTGCATAATAGCCTGTTTATCCTCGGCCTTCATCTTGCCATGCAACAAGCCAATTTTTCGACCCGGCAATAGCTTTGTTAGCTCCTTGTGTACTTGGGTCGCCGATTTAGCCTGAACGACGGCCGACTCGTCAATCAGCGGACAAACCACAAATGCTTGACCCCCCTTAGACAGCTGCTTATCAACTTCTTTATACAAACTTAACCGATGATTAGGTGACACTAACTTTGTCACAGCTGGCACACGACCAGGCGGCTTTTCTTTTAGTATGGAGATATCCAGATCACCGTAAACAGTCAGAGCCAGACTTCTGGGAATCGGCGTGGCCGTCATGCTCAGCATATGGGGCATGTGACCGGCCTTTTTAAGCAACTTCTTTCTCTGTTCGACGCCGAAACGATGCTGCTCATCAACCACCACCAAGGCCAAGGAATGCATGTCGACCTTGTCTTGAATCAAGGCATGGGTGCCGACAATGCAGCGAACCTCGCCAGACTTTATCTTGGCATAAGCAGTTTTCTTCTGCGCAGCCGTCATACTCCCAACCAACAATGAAACTTCGTCAGCCAGCCCTAACGGTTTCAGAAGGTCATAGAAAGTCTTGGCATGTTGGCGAGCCAGTATCTCGGTCGGCGCCATAACCGCCACCTGAAAGCCCTCTCGCATAGTCATAGCCGCCAACATAGCCGCCACCACTGTTTTACCTGATCCAACATCGCCCTCAACCAGACGATTCATCGGCTTAGGTTGTTCAATATCTTGATAAGCCTGCCAGGTGGTTATTCTCTGTGAAGTCGTTAGTTCGAACGGAAGGTGCTTGACGAACTCTTTGGCTAAGTCTGGCTTGAACAGTACTGGCAGGGCCTTCTCGCGGTTGGTATCTTGCTTGATCAACAAATGGGCCAAGATTAGTTCGAAGATTTCTTCGAAGCCCAGTCGCCGTTTGGCGGCCTCGACATCTTTAGCATTCTCTGGAAAATGGACCTGAGTCAAAGCCCTTTCTAGACTGCCTAGCTTATACTCCTTCTCGACATCAGCCGGTAGGTGTGACCGCATCTTAACTCTAGACTGCAGAGCCGCCTTTATAGCCCGGCGAATCTCAGTCGACTTTACATCTTTGGACTCCCGGTAAACGGGTATGATCCGAGCCGTATGAGCCTGAAAGTCGCTGACTTTCTCGGCGCTGGGGTTCATAATCTGCAGACGCTGATGGCCTAATTCGAAGTTGCCGGACACAAAGTACTCGTCGGCCGCGCTAATAGCCTCGGCCCGATACGGTTGGTTGAACCAGATGACTCGGACGCTACTGGTCTTGTCGCTGAGAACGCCCTCGGTTATATGTAAACCACGGCGGGCGTAGCGACCTCGAACTTGCTTGAATTTGCCTTTGACCGTGACTTGGCCTGGCCTGAGATCAACAATCGGGGTGACCTCTGAATAATCTTGGTAACGACGTGGATAGTAACGTAGTAAATCTTCAATCGAATCCACACCCAGACGGTGGAACTTGGCCGCCAAAGCCGGCCCAACACCCTTTAATTTATCGACTGAATCGGTCAACTCCATGACCTACAGTATAGATTACTTGGCTTTGCGAATCAGGAAGAAGACACTAGGACCGAAGTTAGTCCGCGCCAGCGCCGGCTGCAAGAAGCCTTCAACCCGCATCATCACGGCGTGAGGTACAACTTTTTTCAGAGTTGTGGATCGTAGGTTCGAGACCGACAGGACTTTATCAACTTTCAGGCCGGCGTGAGCCAGCTGTTTTACTACTGTTTTAGGGTTGTGATTGACGAAAGCAATCTCGTCCTTGCCCTTGTTCTTATCACTACGGATATCGACCGGCTTGGTCGGCAGTTTTTTGCGCTTAAAGAAATACTTAACCTTGTTGCGGCCGTGCGCAAAGTTAGCCATCTCTAGAATCAGAACACCGTCGTCGGCTAATACTCTAGAAAGTTCGGAAAACTCGGTGGCTGGCTCTGGCAGGTGGTGCATGACTCGGATCATAGTAATGAGGTCCAGCTCGCCGTCTTTAAACTTCAGCTCGTCGGCCTGCATCAGCTTACGGTCAACTTTTGGATGGTCTTTTAGGAAATCCTTAGCAATATCCAGCTGTTGCTGGCTAGGCTCGGCCAGGGTTACTTTGTCAGCATACTTCTCCAACATAACGCACAGGCGGCCATAGCCACCACCGATATCGGCGGCGTGGCGGAAGTGCTTACCCTTCAAGAATCGTCGGATAGCCAGTTTCTCAGAGGCGTGCTCGTAATCGCGACCCTCCCAATACTCTAGATAATTGTGCTTGGGGTCGTTATATTGGTCAGCTTTTTTCTTGGATTTGTGGTTCTTTTTGCTCATCGATTACCTAGTATAGCAGACCCTATTTTACGATCTTAAAGTAGTGTTTTTTTCCAACCTGAAACAAATCGCCAGGTACTGGAATCTGTTGGGGGTTAACAACTTTTTCGCCATTAATCTTAAGTGCACCGTGCTTAAACAAACGTGATGCTTCTGACATACTAGCAGGTATGCCTGTTGCTAAAGCAACATGCATAGTGGCTCGCAATCGATCTTTTGCCGTCTCGTCTGCAAACAAAGATTCACTGATTTCTTTTGCATCATGTGGAATATAGCTTTTGTCGCGTTTACTAAACTTTTCTATCCAGTCTTGTTTAGCTTTTTCTGCCGCTAATTTTGAATGGTACATCGTAACTATCTCAAGGCCCAAACGCAGTTTAATGTCTTTAGGATTAGCTCCCTCTGCTAGGTTCTTTTTCAAATCTTTAATCTCGCTCATTGGCAAGTAGGTACAATCAATAAAACATTGAATTACGCCTTCGTCAGGCAAAGCCATGATTTTTCCGAACATAGATACGGGATCTTCGTTAAGGCCTACCCCAGTTCCTAGGCTTTTACTCATTAATTTTTCACCAGTAGCAGGGTTTTCTAACAAAGTAGTAGTAATAACAAACTTTTCCTTATTCCTATAGCGTTTAAGTAAAGTTCTGCCCGCCATCATATTAAAGGTCTGGTCAGTACCACCGACTTCTACATCTACATCCATAGCAACTGAATCGTAGCCCTGCATCAGCGGATAAAAAAATTCATGTACAAAAAGTGGCTTGTTTTCTTTAATACGTATTGCAAAGGCATCTCTTTCGATCATTTGTTGAACAGTGAAATTTGAAGCCAGGCCGACTGAGTCGGCAAAAGTCAGTTTAGAAAGCCAGGTACTATTGAATTTAAACTCTATGGGGTTTTCCTTATCCTCAAAATCTAATATCTTGCTTATTTGCTCCTTAAATGTCTTCAGGTTTTGTTGCACATCCTCAGGAGTAAGGGCCACGCGCATTGAAGTCTTATCGCTGGGGTCGCCAATCATTGCTGTGAAATCTCCTACCAGTACAACGATTTTATGACCTAACTCATGAAGTCGCTTCAAAATTATGTAGTTGGTCGAGTGGCCTATATGGATATAATCTGCTGTTGGATCAATACCCATATATATAACCAAGGGTTTACCCGCCTTAAGCTTTGCTTCTAGGGCCTCGGCTGAGGGGTAAATAGTGTCTATAGATCGGGAAAGCACTTCATCAATTCGCGCCTTATCAGTTGAAATTGAACTCATATTGCCCCTAGTATACCATTGCTATTTGTTTGCGCAGGTTTAGGTGTGAATATATATTGCTTCTGAACGTCTCCGCAGACCCGTAGGGTCGAGGACTAGTGAAGAAGCGATATATATTCACATTATTTAACTGTACAAACATAAGCCGTTTTTTGCTATAATAAGTTACCAATGTAAATTGGTGTTTTAACCGGAGTATTTTACGTATAATGAGCAAATTAGGGCGCCGCGGGCGTGTAGCCAAGAATTCATTTACCACCAGGAGTGGATCTGTAGTGAAAATTCATAGAAGTTTAGGTGAGAAATTAAAAGGCCGGGGCGACTCTAAAGCCCGGGCTAAGGCTGCTCGTCTAGCCGGCATGCCCAAAGGCCGCGTCAAGCGCTTTTTCTACCGCTTACAGCCTAAGAGACTTTACCACTACTGGTTCTCCAGGGAGGGCGGTATTATGGCTCTCAAAGTTATGGGTATTGCCTTTATTGCTGGCTTTTTACTGATGGTCGGAATGTTCGCTTACTTCCGCAAAGACCTACCCAACCTACGTGATATCACCGGTAATAACATTGGTGGCAGTATTAGATATTATGACCGCACCGGCCAAACCTTACTATGGGAAGACTATGATGCCGCCAAGCGCATACCTGTCAAGCAAGACGAAATGTCCCAAGACATTAAAGACGCTACGGTAGCCCTAGAAGATAAGGATTTCTTCAAGCACGGCGGCTTTGACGCCAAGGGTATTACTCGGGCAGCCTATAACAATGCGTTCGGGGGCACCACTCAGGGTGGATCGACCATTACCCAGCAGCTGGTCAAGCTAACGCAGAACTGGACCGAAGAGCGAACTATCACCCGCAAGCTGAAAGAGTTAATCCTAGCTGTCGAGCTGGAACGTAGTTATTCTAAAGACGAGATTCTAAATGGCTACCTAAATACCGCCCCTTATGGGGGTGTCGAGTACGGCGTGGAAGCTGCGGCTCGCGATTACTTTAATAAGTCCGCCAAAGATTTGACTCTAGAAGAATCAGCCATGCTAGCGGCTATTCCGAAGTCGCCGACTTTGTTATCTCCTTACAGCCCCAGCTTCGATCGCGAAGCTTTTATCGGCCGCCAACACTACGTCTTGGACCTCATGCATCAACAGGGCTATATAACCGCCGAAGAGCGCGATGCCGCTAAGACAGTTGACGTTCTAGCTACCGTTAAGCCTCGCAAGCCCAAATACGAGGGCATCAAGGCTCCTTACTTTGTACTGACTGCCAAAGAGCAGCTGGAAGAGCAGTTCGGTGCCGAGACCGTCAAACGCGGTGGTTGGCGAGTCACGACGACCTTAGACATGAAATTGCAAGACGAGGCTGAGAAGCAAGTACAAGCCGGCTTACCGCAAATCAAGCGCCAAGGTGGTGATACGGCTGCTTTTGCCGCCGAAGACGTGTCCACCGGCCAGATGGTGGCTCTGGTAGGCGGTGTAGACTTTAGTAACCCCGAATTCGGCCAAAACAACTACGCCCGTATTAAGTTACCTCCCGGATCAAGTTACAAGCCCTACGACTACGCGGCGCTGATAGAGAACAAAGATAACTTCGGTGCTGGATCAGTCTTGTATGACACCCAGGGACCACTGGAAGGCTATCCGTGTACAAATAAGAACCGGCCCAAGCAAGGCGGAAACTGTCTGTGGGACTACGACTTCCGCTATCCCGGCCCGATGACCCTGCGCTATGCTCTAGGTGGTTCTAGAAACGTCCCGGCTATGAAAGCTATGTTACTAACGGGAATTGATAAGACGATCGAGACCTCCGAGAAATTAGGCTTAAAGAGTGGTTACAACTGCTACACCGACGACAACCTGACCAAAGAAGGTCCTTGCTATGCTTCCTCGTCTATTGGTGACGGTGCCTACCTGAAACTGGACGAGCATGTCCACGCCCAGGGTTCACTAAGCCGCATGGGAACCAATATCCCCCAGGCCTACATCTTGAAGATTGACGACGCTCAAGACAAACCGGTTTACGAATGGAAGCAAGAAAAGGGTGAGCAAGCCATTCGCCCGGACAGCGCTTACATTATCAACGATATTTTGTCTGATCCAAACGCCAGCTACTTCCCAGCCGGCCGCAAACCGCAACGTTTCGGTGACTGGAAGTTCGCCATGAAAACTGGTACCACCAACGATGCTAAAGACGGTTGGATGACCGGCTATTCCACTAAGTACTCGGCTAGTGTCTGGGTTGGCTATCACACCCGCCGCAAGGAAATGTCCGGTACCATGGAAGCCATGACCCAGCCGATTTGGCAGGGCTGGATGCGAGCCGCCCACACTGGCGTACCAGCTCAAAACTGGCAAAAACCTTCCGGTGTTAAAACCGAGGCCGCTTACGTAGTCCGCACCCATGTTGGTATTGGCTCGGTTGAGCCGAGCCCGGCTACCGACCTCTACCCAAGTTGGTACAAGAATACCAAGAAGCAATCAACGGCTAAGAAAACTATCGATAGGGTGTCTAACAAGCTAGCCACCGAGTGTACACCACCTCGTGCCAAGCAAGAACTAACCGAAACTGACGCCACCAGCTTCTCCGGCGACACCTTTGTCGATTCCGGCGGGGCTAACACTTCCCAACAAGACGATGTCCACAAATGCTCCGATCAGAAACCGACGATTAGTCTTAATGTCGAGAAATCTGGCAATGAATACAATCTGATCGCTACGGTTGGTCAGGGTACTCACCCGCTGTCTAGCGACAAATTCAAGGGCGTCGTAACATTTGATGTCGGTGGAGCCCAACTTCCGGGTGGTAGTTTTGAAATAAGCAGCCCTGGCACGGTAATTTACCGCAACTACAAACCCGACTTCACTGGCAGCAAAACTGTCACCGCCACCATCGTCGATAGTGTCCTCTATGACGCCACGGCCACTGGCACAGTTTCCGGCAACAACTTGACCCTATCTGGCGATGTTAACGGTGCTAGTACTAAGTTCGATTGGTCGGGTAACTCAGGTAATGTCAGCGTCTACAGAGCCGACAACGGTAACCTGCTTTGCGGACCAACTGGTAGCGATAATTGCTCTGTAAGTTCTGCACTTGCTCCGGCCGGAACTCAAGTCTACGCCCGCGATACTTCCGGCACACAGTCCTCTACGGTTACTGTCACAAATTAGACTTGTTCTACATTTCTAAAAAAGAGTTGAGAGCCGTGCGGACGTCTTTTACCGGATATAGAAGCTTGTCTTTGGGGCTGGTGTCTCTGGGCTTTGGTCCGATGGCCACTTCTAGCCCCATTTTCTTAGCTTCGGCGATGCGTTTCTCGACATATGGTACATGGCGAACTTCGCCGGACAAGCCGACTTCTCCAAAGACAGCAGCGTTTTGTTTTAACTGCAAGCCTTTGGACGCCGAACCGATGGCCATGCAAATGGCTAGATCAGCGGCTGGCTCGGTCACCCGAATGCCGCCAACGATGTTGATATAAATGTCTTTGTCGGACAGGTTCAATTTAGTTCGACGCTCTAACATGGCCACTAAGAGATTCAGCCGATTCAAATCAATGCCACTTGCAGTGCGTTTCGGATAACCATAGCTGGTTTTGTTCACTAAAGCCTGAACTTCTACCAAAATCGGCCGACTGCCCTCCATAGTGGCCAGGACTACCGAACCGTCGGTAATCTGGCGCTCTGCCAGTAGGGCTTTAGAGGGGTTGTCAACGACTTGCAGGCCTTTATCATTCATTTCTAGGATGGCCACTTCATTAGTCGAACCAAAACGGTTCTTCATGCCCCGTAGGACCTTGAAGCCGCCGTACCTATCGCCTTCTAACTGCAAAACCACATCGACGATATGCTCTAGCAACTTAGGGCCGGCAATCGAGCCCTCCTTAGTGACGTGGCCGACTAGTAAAAGAGCGGTGTTGGACTGCTTGGCGGCTTGCATCAACATAGTCGTACAGCTGGTGATTTGGCTGACCGAGCCGGGCGAACTGGTCAACCGGTCGGTACCAATAGTCTGGATGGAGTCAACTACTACCAGGTTGAAAGCCCCGGAGTTAATACTGGCCTCAATATCTTCAACCCGAGTGGCTGAGGCGATCTGCAAGCCCTTACTGCTGGCACCTAGGCGTTTGGCCCTCAGTCCTACTTGATGGACAGATTCTTCACCGCTTACATATAAGACAGAATGCCCAGCGGCTACGGCGTCGGCCAGTTGTAATAATAGAGTACTTTTACCAATCCCCGGCTCGCCGGCTAGTAAGATAACGCTGCCGGCCACTACGCCGCCGCCTAGGACCACATCGACATCGTGCAGGCCACTGGGCAGACGCTTTTCATCGGATTTCACGGCCTGTTGACTGCTGGTTGGCCGTAGACGAGTGCCACTACCGGAACCAACGGAGTTTGTCGTGGCCACCACCGCTTCTTCTAAAGTATTCCACTCGCCGCAATTAAAGCATTTGCCGGCCCATACACTAGACTCGGCTCCACAATTGTTGCAAATATACCTCGTCTTAGTCTTGGCCATCCCTATTAGTGTAGCAAACCCACATTAAATAGTTCTTAAAGGGTCTCAGGTCGGCTGTCGATAGCCTCGGTCAATTCCTGCACTTCTAAGGCTAGGCTGTTGCGCTCTTCCACTAGAGAGTTATAAGTCTCAATCTGAGTCCGAGTTTCGGCCACTAGGGCGTTATAAGCCGCCACCTGGGCGTTATAGGAGGCTACCAGGGCGTTAAAACCGGCCGCATCACCACTAGCCTCCAAACTATCTAGCTGAGCCCTCTTTTGGGATAACTCGGCATTCTGGGAGTCAATCTCAGCCTGATTAGCCTCAATATTGGCTTTTAGACCTGCTAACCGGGCATCATAATCGGCCACTTGAGCCTCGCGGCGGGCAAACTCGCCCTCGTACTGCTCGGAAAAGGCCACCACCACCAACCGGTCGGCAAAATACTGGCTGTAATACTCATTTAGCTCGGCTGGCAAATCTCGCACTTCGGTTCCCAGTATAGAATGAAGTTCAGAGGGCACCGAGGCGGGATCATTAGCCTGATACTGAGCAATCGTCTCCTTTATCCGTCCATCTGGCAGATCTTCGTAGGCCTGCAATAACAGGGCGTCAACTCGCTGGCGTTCCTTAGCACTAAGTCGGTCATAGGCCGCATGCAACATTTCGTGTCCAGCCGTGACTTGAACCACGCCACTGAGGCGCTCATCATCGATATCATACAGATACATGTCGCCGTACAGACCGCCGCTGCTGATATAACAGCCTAGAACTATCGAGTACTCACTAGCTCCGCCCTGACGACAATTGGCATTGAACTCCTCCTCACCAGTAATTTTAGGGTGAGTGGTGTAGAAAATCTTTCGAGCTTCATCGGTCATAGTGTCTTGCTCGGCTAGGGCCACTACTTCGGGTGGGGCAGTGTACTGCCTCAGGCGGTACCAGTCCGATATATCCTGACGAAATAACCAGCCGCCGGCCAAGACCACCAATAGCGACGCGGTAAATATAAGGCCAGCAAAGCCTTTTTTATGTGACTGCTGGTGTGGAAGCATATCGGTAATTATACCGTGTATCGGCCTGGCAGGCTATTCGGCAACTACGGCGTACTTAAGATCTTTTTTGAGCGTACTAACCTCGATAATATCACCCTTTTTGTAGTTGTCTTGAAGCAGCTCGTCAGAGATATAATCCTCCAGAGTATCCTGCAATAGTCGTCGCATCGGCCGCACGCCATTTTTCGAGTCATAGCCATTGTCCAGCATGTATTTCTTAGCCTTTGGTGTCAGTTTGATGCTGAGGCCGTGCTTGACCAGACGATCCTTGAGTTCCTGGACCTGTAGATCCAAAATCTTAGTAATATCCTTCTTGGTCAGAGCCCTAAAAACTATAGTCTTATCGATACGGTTGAGCAGCTCCGGCCGCAACATTTTTTTCAGTTCGTCGTTGACCCTATCTTTGTTGCGTTCGTGCAACTTGTCGAGATCGTCAATATCCTTCTGATCCGTAGCCGCAAAGCCCAGATTGGCCTCTTTCTGCAGCTTTTCAGCACCGATATTACTGGTCATGATGATGATAGTGTTGGTAAAGTCGATTTTCCGACCCTTGGCATCCGACAGATAACCGTCTTCCAGCACCTGCAGTAACATATTAAAGACTTCGGGGTGAGCTTTTTCAATCTCATCAAATAGCACCAAGCTGTAGGGTTGGCGGCGGATTTTGTCAGTCAGCTGCCCACCATCGTCATAACCAACATAACCGGCTGGTGCGCCAACTAATCGAGATACATTGTGGCGTTCTGAAAACTCGCTCATGTCAATCTTGACCAAGGCTTCCTCTGAGCCGTAGAACTCTCTGGCCAGTACTCGAGCCATCTCGGTCTTACCGACTCCTGTTGGGCCAAGGAATATAAATGAACCAACTGGTCGTTTGGCACTACCAACACCAGAACGATTGCGCCTAACTGCCTTAGCTACAGCTGTAACAGCTTCGTCCTGGCCGATAACGTATTTGGACAGGGTTTTCTCGAGGTTAATCAGGTATTTGGCTTCGGAACGGATAACTTTACGAACCGGCACTCCAGTCATGCGGGCCACCGTCTCAGCCACGTCATCGCTGTGCATGGTTAGTTTCTTACCCTTTTTTTCCTGAGCATGCAGTTTCTTCAGCTCTTCCTGAATCTGACTAGCTCTCTGTTTGTGCTTGGCCGCCAAGGCGTAATCTTCTTTGTCGACAGCATCATCGGTGCGGGCGTTCACTAGTTTTAATTCTTTTTGTAAAGCTCGAACTTCCGGCGGCGTGCGACCCTTGTCTAGTCGCAGATGAGCGGCTGTCTCATCGATCAAATCAATGGCTTTGTCGGGCATGAAGCGGTCGTTGATGTATCGCTTAGCCAATCCGACTGTGTCCTCCAGGACCTCGTCGCTAATGGTCACGCCGTGGAAAGCTTCGTAGTGCTTACGCAGGCCCTTTAGAATGGCGAAAGTCTCAGCAACATTAGTTTCTGGAACTTGAATCGGCTGTAGTCGTCTTTCCAAAGCCGCATCTTTTTCGATATGCTTGGTGTATTCAGCGGTGGTAGTGGCGCCGATCAGCTGAATTTTGCCACGAGCTAATGCAGGTTTTAAGATGTTGCCGGCGTCCATCGAACCTTCGGCCGAGCCAGCGCCGACAATCAGGTGCAATTCGTCGATAAAGATAATAGTGTTTGTGTTGGCCTCAAGTTCAGCCATGACTTTCTTCAGGCGCTCTTCGAACTCACCGCGATACTTGGTGCCGGCGATCATGCCGGCCAGGTCCAACATAATAATCCGTTTGTCCAGTAAGGCATCAGGCACGTCTTCATTAACAATCCGTTGAGCCAGACCCTCAACAATAGCTGTCTTACCAACCCCAGGCTCTCCAATAAGAACCGGGTTGTTCTTGGTGCGACGGTTCAGTATAGTGATGACTCGTCTGATCTGAGCCTCGCGGCCAACTACTGGGTCCAGTTTCTTATCCCTAGCTTCTTGAGTTAGATCGGTGCCGAAGAAATCCAGGGCCGTCTTACGCCCCTTTTTAACTGGGCGTTTGCGGGTACCGGGCGTACTAGAACCGCCCTCTTCGTATTGCTGTCGGTTCAAGAACTGCTCTAGTTCGCTATTAACCCCGTCTACATTCATGCCCATGTCGCGCAATAATACCGTGGCCCGGGCGTTTTTCTGACTCAAGATACTGTATAAAATATGCTCGGTGCCACAGAAATCCTGGTTAAACTCCTGAGCTACTTCGTAGGCCATCTTTAAGGTCAGTTTAGCCGTCTCCGACAAGCCTTTGGCGCCCATATTGATAACCATGGTCTTAGGCGTCAGATTCAAGGCCAGTCGAGCCTTGTCTAACGACACACCAGCATCCTGTAGAATCTTAGAGCCCATCGAGCCCTCCTGCGCCAAAACCCCCAATAAAAGGTGTTCGGTACCGACAAATGGACTGCCAGCCGTCCGAGCAATTGCATCAGCATGTCTGAGTGACTGCAATGCGTTTTCAGTTAGGTGATTTAGAAACTCTTGGAATTCGGCGTTGCTTGGCATCATAGTATTATCAGAATACCAAAGCTAGCACTCTCGTGTCAAGAGTGCCAA
>CAYRSA010000005.1:52477-114933 GCA_964426845.1 uncultured Candidatus Saccharibacteria bacterium
TCAGTGCCGTGCTCTTCGATGGCTTCTAGTAGACTAGACTCCAATTCGGATTTCTTTTTGAGTTTCTTAGGCTTAGCAGCCTCTTTCGGAGCCTCTTTAACGGCTTCAGCTGATGATGGTGCCTCAGGTTTGTCATCTTCGGCTGGTGCTTCAGCGTCCTTGGGCTGACTAGACTCGATGTCGATTTCGTAACCACTCAACTTACTGGCTAGTCGCACGTTCTGTCCGGCTTTACCGATAGCAATGCTCAGCTGGTCCTCGGGCACGATGACACGGGCTTTGTTGGTAGCTTCGTCGAGTTCAACGCGGTCAACTTTTGTCGGGCTGAGAGCATTGATGATGAAGGTTTTAACGTCGTCGTCCCACACTACGATGTCGATTTTCTCTTGATCTCCAACTTCGGACATGACGGCGTTAACGCGGGTTCCGTGGCCACCGACAAAGGTGCCGACTGGGTCAACACCAGGCACGGTGCTGGCTACGGCTAGCTTGGTGCGGACACCAGCTTCGCGGGCAATCTTCTTGATTTCCACGGCACCAGATTCCATCTCCGGTACTTCTGAGCGGAATAGCCATTCGATGAACTCGGTTGAGCCACGCGAGACAATTAACTGAGGTCCGCGCATGCCACGCTCAACGTCTTTCAAGTAAACCTTAACGCGCTGTCCTGGATAGTAGTGTTCACCCTGGATTTGCTCGGATACGGGCATGATTCCCTGTGCTTTACCTAGGTCAACACGGACCAGGCGACCTTCGACACGGGCTACGATGCCGTTAAGCACGGTGCCTATCTTGTCTTCGTATTCTTCGAGGATGATTTCGCGTTCGGCTTCTCGTAGTCTCTGCAAAATCACTTGCTTGGCAGTCTGAGCGGCCACTCGTCCGAAAGACTCGACTTTTTCGTGGACTTCAATTTCGTCACCCAGTTTGACGTTCTTCTTCATCACTTGAGCATCAGCCAAACTAATATCAATCTTTGGGTCGTGAATCTTCTCGACCACATCTTTAGTGATATAGGCGTCGACGTCGCCAGTATTCAGGTTCATAGTCACCCGAACTTCTTGCTCGCGGTCACCATAGTCGCGCTTGTAGGCAGCCGCCAAAGCCTGCTCGACAATTTCTTGCACAACCGCTTCGTCTAAGTTTTTCTCTTCGGCAATGGTCCTTACGGCCAGCGCCAGTTGTTTCATATCTAAATCCATGTTTTCTCCTTGTTTTCTTTGAGCCATTATCGGCTCTTTTACTAAAAAATCCGACCTGCTGGCCGGAATCTCTACATCAATAGTAGCACATTGAAAGAGTTTCGACAACTACCTGTACTTGGCCCTTGTCTTCTCGTAAGAGCCCATGATCCAAGCCGCAGCAACAGCGTTATTAGTAGAGTGAGCAGTAAGGGCGTGGCTAAAGCCCCTGTTCCGTTGTAGCCACCACGTCCAAAGCCCGAGATTAAATTGCTGGACTGGGATTGTCTTAATGCCACTCTCTTCGTTCTTTCTATGGACACCCGCGAACCAGATAGCATCAGCTAAGCCTACAGGCCAAGCGTTACCACTTACTCCAATTAAATTCAGGACTTTCGAAGGTAGTAGCCGAAAAATAGTTTCTTCGACGGCTGGAGTAATAACAACCATACCAGGGATGCCGGCAAGCACAGCAGACCGAGGCATATAGGCCACCTCGCGAAGCTTATTCTCTTTTTCAAGCTTTTCCGCTACAGTGACTGGCTTGTGGTCATGATATTTTGAGTTGCCCGTGGCAACACCCATCTTATGTGATACTAATGAAATACCTGTGTTAAGAGCTGTAATTGGCAGTGTTTGAAGCGCTGTATCTAGGTGACTTGTTTTGGTATCAAGAGTATCCTGAACACGATCACCTAATGATTCGGCGGGTTCTACTGATGGTTGACCTGCTTGCGGAGTACCCTGATCAGATGGCTCCCCCTGAGCATTAGCAGGCTCAGCAACTAAAGTTTCTATAGCGCCAACAACAACACCGCTTGTCGCTACAACCGCACCGGCGGCCGCCAAACCTTTAAGAAAGCCTCTACGGCTCATTTGAGGGGTTTCAACTGGAATAACCTCGGTGGTCGCAAGTGAATTCTCAGCAATCATCATCTAATTATAGCATAATAAAACAAGTTATGCAAGTGATCGCTGTAGCTATGCTATCATTTATAGATGAGCAAAAACGTCACTCGTTTGTTCGAGCAATTTCAGCCCGAAAATTACCTATTGGATTTGGTTTTAGATAAAAAGGACTTAAAATTTAGTGGCCGGGTTACCATTAGAGGCAAGAAGGTTGGCCGACCTAGTCAAAGAATAACTTTCCACCAAAAAGACTTAAGGATTACCAAAGCTAGTATCACCAAACGCGACAATAAGGGTAATGCCGAGATTTCTATCAGCCGCGTTAACACTCAAAAGTCTTTCGATGAAGTCCGCTTGCACTCAGACGCTCTTATTTACCCCGGAAAGTACACTGTAACTCTGGAATTCAAAGGCCAAATCACCGACGCAATGAATGGGCTGTATCCGTCTCGCTATAAAGACGATGGTCAAGACAAGGTTATCCTTGGCACTCAGTTTGAATCACACCACGCCCGCGAAGTTTTTCCCTGTATCGACGAACCAGAGGCTAAGGCCACTTTTGATCTAAGCCTGACTACAGATAAAGACGAAACCATGCTAGGAAATACTCCGGTTAAATCCGAAGAGACCAAGGGATCAATCAAGACCACAGTATTCGAGCAAACTCCTATTATGTCTTCCTACCTGCTGGCCTTTGTGGTTGGCAGCATGGACTACAAAGAGGCTACCACCAAGGATGGGGTAGCTATCCGAGTTTACGCTACTCCTGACAAAGTTGAGCAAGCCGACTTCGGGCTGGATGTGGCCGTCAAAAGCTTGGAGTTTTATAATGATTACTTCGATATTCCCTACCCTTTGCCCAAACTGGACATGGTAGCGTTGCCAGATTTTGCTAGTGGGGCTATGGAGAACTGGGGCTTGGTCACCTACCGCGAGCAATGCTTGCTGGTTGACCCCAAGAACACCTCACTACCCAATAAGCAATACGTAGCCATGGTGGTAGCTCACGAGCTGGCACATCAATGGTTTGGCAACCTGGTTACCATGCACTGGTGGACTGATTTGTGGCTGAACGAAGGTTTCGCCAGCTGGATTGAGTACTTGGCCGTCGACCATATTTTCCCTGACTGGGAGATGTGGGCTCAGTTTGTGACCGACGAGCAACAGGCGGCTCTGCGGCTGGACGCACTAGCTAATACCCATCCAATTAGAGTGCCAGTCCGTCACCCAGACGAGATCCGGACAATTTTTGACACCATTAGTTATGCTAAGGGGTCCAGCGTTTTGCATATGTTGCACAACTACCTGGGACCTGCCAATTTTCAAAAGGGCTTGCATTTATATCTGGAAAAACATGCCTACAAGAATACCCACACTCATCACCTGTGGGAGGCTCTAAGTGAAGCCTCTGGCAAGGATGTGGCTGCCTTTATGAAGAATTGGACGACCGAACCCGGCTTTCCGGTTGTTAAACTTGAAGGCGACAGGGTCAGCCAGCAACGTTTCTACTTAGCTCAGCCCAGCCAACCGACTAACACCATCTGGCAGGTTCCTTTGCTAACCGAACCCCAGCACGATCTGGAACTGCTAGACAGAGCCAGCGGCCAGATATCGGCCGGAACGCTATTAAACTCAGGTCGCTGTGGCTTTTATCGTGTAGCCTACGACCCTGAAACAATCCATAAGTTAGCCCAGCAAGTTAAGCAAGGCGACATGCAGCCAACCGATCGCCTGGGCATGCTGTCCGATAGCTTCGAGGTCGCCAAAGCCGGCTACGCAGACACTCTAGGCAGCCTAGAATTGCTGGCCAGTTATGCCGACGAAGACAACGCTGCTGTGTGGGACATTATCGGCATGGCTGTTGGGGATTTGCGAGGTGTCATGGGCACCGACGATGAAATCCGCCAGTCCATGAAGCCATTTGTAGCCAAATTAGTTAAGAAGCAGTTAGACCGTCTAGGTTGGGAGCCAAAAAAGGACGAGTCCCACTTCGACACCTTATTGAGGCCGTCGATCCTAGGTTTTGCCTCTTTCGCTGAAGTCCCAGAAGTTCTAGCCGAAATTCAGAGGCGCTTTAAGGCTATGACCAAGCCCGAAGACTGCCCGCCAGACTTGCGCGGGGTTATCTGGAATACCATCGCCCGCCACGGCGATACCAAAGACTTCGACACTTTCTTAAAATGGCATCACCAGTCTACCAACAGCGAGCTACGGGTCACTTTGTCGGCCGTCTTAACAGGCTTTGAAGACCCTGAGCTAACTGTCCGCGCTCTGGCAATTGTCAAAACTAAAGACGTGCGCCTCCAGGACGCCGCCTACTGGATCGCCTATGCCTTTATGAATCGTTTTGCTCGTGATACCACCTGGATGTGGATGCAGGACAACTGGGACTGGCTGGAGGCCAACCTGGGTACAGATCTTAGCTTCTCCCGCTTCCCAATTTATGCGGCCCGGGTTTTTACCGGCGACAAATACCTCAAAGAATTCAAAGCTTTTTTTGAGCCAAAAATTTCACCGACCCTAGAGCGCTCAATCAAGCAAGGTATCGAGATGATCGAATGGCATACTGCCTGGTATAACCGCGACCACGACTCAGTCCTGAAGTTCTTCAAATCTCAGGAATAAATTCAGTCACCTCGAACTCTGGGCCGCTAACCTCGATGGCCGCCAAATAACATAGTCCGGACCAATCATGCACCGTCATCCAAAACTCGGCGGCGAAGGCCATCTGCTTTTGTTTGACCGCTGTAATATAGTCCAGCCCCACACCCCATGAACCGCTACGCCGGTATTTGACTTCGACTAGCGACACTGCTCCGCCCTTAATTGCCACTATGTCGATCTCGCACCACCTAGTCCGCCAATTCTGTTGGACAACGCTGTAGCCCTGGCGAATCAGGTATCGTGCGGCGACATCTTCGGCTCGACGACCAGTACTTGTGGTGCTCACCCGTTCAATTTATCAGCCCTAGATTAAATAATCTTTAACTCTAAGCGAATTTTTTGCAAAGGCTTGTAGGATAAGCGGTGCAAAGGTGTCACTCCAAACTGTTTAATGGCCTCCATATGGACTTTAGTGCCATAGCCGACATGCTTATCAAAGCCGTACTCCGGATGTTCAAGAGACAGTTCGGTCATCTTCCGGTCTCTTAAAACCTTGGCGTAAATGCTGGCAGCACTAACAATCGGGTGGCTGGCGTCAGCCCTAGCAATACACTGAACGCTAGTAAATTCCGGCCCACAGTAATTAATCAGACCATCCATAATTATCATTTCGTCGGTCGGAGCCCCCAAGTTTTTGAGGGCTCGCTCAACACCCAGGCGCATAGCCTCAGTCAGTCCAAGCTCGTCAATCTCGGCCGGCTGAACCCAGCCTTCGCCGAAGTCACAGACCTCAGGCAAACTAATAAACATGGTTTCGCGCTTTTTCTTAGATAAAACTTTCGAGTCAGCCAATCCAACCGGCAAGTCGCCATGACTTCGGGCCGCCACCACCAACAGCGGTCCAGCCCAACAACCTCGACCAACTTCATCAATACCAATCAGCATATGCTTATTCTAGCAAACAACCTGTAACCCCAGGGGTATTGTTTTCTACCTATGTAGCATCATATATGCTACATTGTCGTTTTTACTAGTGAATCAACTTGGGGCCGAAAGACTAGGCGTCGGTTTTTTCGGCATCGCCAGCCGCTTCGGCATGGCGTTTCTCAACTTCTGCGGCTTTGGCTTCCAGAGCAGCTTCTTCTTTAGCTTCAGCAGCGGCTAGCTCGTCGTGCTTCTCAAGAGCTTCTTCGTGCAACTTAGCCTCTTCAGCTTCAGCCTTTTTATCAACGACAGTGTTAACCTTCTCGCGGTCGAAGTCAGTGCCAGTCATACGGGCAGATTTACCAG
This sequence comes from uncultured Candidatus Saccharibacteria bacterium, assembly GCA_964426845.1. GTDB lineage: Bacteria > Patescibacteriota > Saccharimonadia > Saccharimonadales > JAGQNJ01 > CAYRSA01. The sequence goes on from CAYRSA010000005.1 coordinate 58,462, forward strand.
TACGATCACGCATGTAAGATAGGTAGTTTCGGCGGACTTTACTTCGCTTAACAACTTCAACTTTAAGAACTAAGGGAGAGTGCAACAGATAAGATTTCTCGACACCCACACCGCTGGCAATTCGGCGGACGGTGATAGACGAAGTGTGACTGTTCTTGCGATCGGTACGGATAACTAAGCCCTCAAAAACCTGGACCCGCTCTTTGGCGCCTTCCTTGATTTTCTGGTGAACTTTAACAGTATCACCAGATCGCACATCAACGACTTGGTGCTTTTTAAACTGCTGTTCAACTTCTCGTACAACGGTACTCATAGACACTCCAGTCTAGCGCATTTTCACCTCTAATGCAACACCTGTTGGCGTGCTATAGTAGTTGAATGAGGAAAGACTTTGCCAAGCAAGCCCTAGCCCGCCACAAGCAACTACGGGGCAAGATTAGTGTGAGCCTCAAGGATAGCCTCAATACGGCCGATAAGCTCAGCACCTATTACACTCCTGGGGTAGCGGCCGTATCCAGCTATTTAGCTAAACATCCTAAGAAAACTCGTGATTACACCTGGACTAATAACTCGGTGGCTGTGATTAGCGACGGCTCGGCGGTTCTGGGCCTGGGCAATATCGGACCAGAGGGCGCTCTGCCGGTTATGGAGGGCAAAGCTATGCTATTCAAGCACTTCGCCAATATCGACGCCGTGCCTATTGTTCTCAATGTCCATACGGCCGACGAAATCGTTAGCACAGTCAAGGCTCTGGCACCCAGTTTCGGTGGCATCAATCTGGAAGATATAGCTGCGCCTATCTGCTTTGAAGTCGAAGAACGCTTAAAAAAAGAGCTGACCATTCCTGTTTTCCACGACGACCAGCATGGTACGGCTATTGTGGTCCTGGCTGGCTTGATTAACTCTGTCCAGATGACCGGTCGCAAATTGAAACATTGCCGAATTGTCTGTGTCGGCGCCGGCGCGGCCGGTACGGCTATTATAAAATTGCTGCACGTATACGCCGAGCCGGATATTATCGCTGTCGACAGCCAGGGCATCATCTCGCATGACCGCCCCGACCTCAATGACGAGAAAAAGAAGTTACTTTACTACACTAATTACAGTGGTCTAAGCGGCTCACTAGAAGACGCTTTAGTCGGAGCCGACATCTTTATCGGCGTGTCCTCGGCGGGCCTATTGACGGCTAAAATGGTCAAGACCATGGCCGACGACCCAATTATATTTGCTATGGCAAATCCTGCGCCAGAAATTATGCCAACCGAGGCCCGGAAGGCTGGCGCCCATATCATCGCCACCGGCCGCAGCGACTTTCCTAATCAAGTTAATAACGCCATCGCTTTTCCTGGCATTTTCCGGGGCGCCTTGGATAACCGCGTCAAACACATCACTGATAAGCATAAAATTGCCGCCGCTAAGGCCATCGCCGGTCTGGTCAAAAAACCCACTCCCGACAAAATAATTCCATCCGTCCTCGACAAGCGCCTGGTGCCAGCCGTGGCTAAAGTTATTCGCTAACAACCTTGTGCTCTTCAAGCAGAGCAACGGTGGCGTTAAGCTTGTCCTCGGGTACAGATACAACCTCGAAGTCTCCACACAGTGGACATTTATATCTCAGCCCGATTTTAGGCTCGCCATCTTCAACTTCAACCTCTAGCCTAAAGGCGGCCACTGGCAAATCGAAATCTTTCCACCTAGTTTCGCATGTAACTGCGATTCCATCATAACTCATACGTATATTATACAACTCTTGTTAACACTAAGCAAGAGCACTGGGCTAACCTAGAACCCTCAGAACTTCCTCTAGAGTGGTCTGTCCGGAGCAAACCCGCAGGATGGCGTTTTGTTTCATGGTCATCATGCCACTTTTTATAGCAGCTTCCTCTATCTGTTCGGTGCTGGTGGCGGTGTTGCCCTTTTGCAGCAGTTCTAGAATCGGACCACTCATCAGGAATTGCTCGCGGACAGCAATCTGGCCTCGGAAACCGTAGGGGTTTTCGGCGGTTTTGCCAGCCTTGAAGAATTTAAACTCCTCCAGTTTTGGCGCCGGTACACTTTCCGGCAAAGTGGCCAGAACATCTTGAATCATCTTTAATTCGGCTCCGGTCGGGTCGTATGGTTGTTTACTGGCGTCATCCAGCCGACGGACCAGTCGCTGAGCCATAACCAGCCGAATAGCCGAGGCAAACAGGGGGTTAGTACCAATAATATCCATCAGACGGGTCAGAGCCGCCGCTGCTGAGCTAGCGTGAAAAGTCGACAGCACCAGGTGGCCGGTTAGAGAGGCTTGCAGAGCTGTCTTAGCCGTATCCATGTCGCGGATCTCTCCAACCATCACCACGTCGGGGTCCAGGCGAAGCACGGCTCGCAATTTATCGGCGAAGTTCAGCTCCTGAGTATTATGCGAAGTCACCGAAATCTGAGTGATACCATCGAATTGGTACTCCACCGGGTCCTCAATGGTAATAATTTTGCGTTCTTCGGAGTTCAAGGTGTTGAGCATGGAGTACAGAGTAGTAGTTTTACCAGAACCGGTCGGCCCAACCGCCAACACCAAGCCAGATGGTTTAGCAATAATGTCATCAATAATTTTGCGCTCATCGGGCTCTAGCCCCAGTTTATCCAGCTGGTACATATCGGCTCGCATGTTGAATAAACGCATCACCACATCCATACCGCTAATGGTCGGCACCGTCTCCAGACGCAAGTTAACATCAACCTCACTATTGTCGGCCATTTTAACTTTTTGGGAAATGTGACCTTGCTGAGCATCATCAGCGGCCGTCGAGATATTTCCAGCGCTAGCAATCGCCGATATCAGGTGACGGGTTTTCTCGATCGTCAGCCGAGCAATCGGATGCAATACACCGTCGATGCGAAAGCGAATGCGGGTATAGCCCCTCTCGGACTCAATATGAATGTCTGAAGCTGCCAAACGATGAGCCTGAGCCACCAAGTAGGCCAACATATCATCGGCTCGGACTTGCTCTAGGGTTCTCGACACTTCGTCCACCAGGTCAGCTGTGCCGGCGGTGGTCAGCTCGATGTCCTGATACACCACCTTTTTCGGCGGGTCATATAGCTGCATATACTCACGGAATCCGGCGTCAGAAATAAGCCCAAAGCTGATTCTCTGGTCCAAAAACCGCTGGCGAAGATTTGTCATGGCCATCTGAGACGTCATATTAGTCACCCCAAATTGAATGGTGTACTTGTCAGCCTGTACCGGGATGACTCTAAGTTTGTAGAGCTCCGGCACCGGCAATATGTCTTTATATATCTGTTTGTTACCGGGTGCAGAAGTGTCGATATACTGCAAACCCAGAATACTGGCTCGCTTCAGCGTAGCTTGCTCTTCATCGCGTCGTGCGTCCTGACTCATACCCTACTGCCCGCCCTCAAGAATTTGCATGCCTCTATTTAACCATAAGCACCAGGGGGTTGGCTAGGTGTGGGATGTGGTTTTGTTTGTCCAAAGCTAATGTGGTATAATATACATATGATTGAAGTTGTTCCGACTTTCCAAGAAAGTGACTTAAGGCCTTTCTACCCTATTGATGGACCACGAACAGCTTGGATATTCAGCGTCTATGACCGCCCCGATATTTTGCTTAGAGATCTTGACCTTGCCTACCCACGCCCCCTGTTTACACCCGACGACCTGATGGAATTTGAAACTACCGAAGATGCCCGAGAGTTCCACGCCATGAAGACCGAGATAGGCTATTTGCAAGACCTTGGTATTCCTGCCCCTCGCTTCGGCCTGGCAACCACTGAAAAACGGCTCTTATTACAGGTGGAGTTGGTTAAGGGCCTAGACCCCTGCGAGCTAATCGGCACTCCAGAAGCTCATGCTGTCGACGGTATGATTGAGGCTTTAGAGCCGATGTACAACGGCCTAATATCATATCTGGAGTCCAAATACGTTGGCGGCGGACCATTGCTAGCCGATATTTACGGCCTCAATCAATACGTTTTTGAACCCCCGCAGGAGGACTCGCCAGGACAAATGAAATTAGTAGATCTAGACTTTTATCTGGCTGGATACAGAGATGGTTCTGAAGACATTCCGGCTGTGATAGCTCATCATCTTGGTGGTCTAACACTAGATATAATTGATGTTCATAGGCACCTAGACCGCCCTTATGGCGACCTGTGGGACCGGGCTACAACCCTCGGTCAAGTTATCAGTACCGACACGCCTGTGGCTGAGAAATTTTTAGATGCGGCTCACCAGGCCCGCTACGGCGACTTCGATGCCCTATATAACTTTCACATCGCCGAGGAGGATGAGACCTTTAGGTCATTCTATCCGCACACTGTTAAAAAAGCCCGGCCAACTGAAGTAGTAACGGCTTAAGACTTGGTAGCCAAGCCCGCTTAAGCGATAATAAGCCCATGCGAGAAATTGTAATAATCGCCCACGATATGCGCAGCACCCACAATGTCGGCTCGCTACTGCGGACCGCCGATGGCTTCGGCGCTAAGGTGTATCTGACCGGCTACACCCCCTATCCGGAACTTAAAGACGACGGCCGTTTGCCTCACTTGTCAGCTAAACTGACCAGGCAGATTCATAAAACGGCCCTGGGGGCCGAGGCTAATCGCAAACTTTGGCAACATCGCGAAAACTTAGAGGAACTATTGGAGGACTTGAAGGACCAGGAATTCGAAATTGTAGCCCTTGAGCAAGACGAATACTCCATACCCCTGCCTGATTACTTGGCGCCGGAAAAAGTAGCCATTCTACTGGGACGCGAAGTCGAGGGCATAGAACCAGAACTCCTGAAACTTTGCGATAAAATCGTAGAAATCCCGATGCGCGGCAAGAAGGAATCGTTCAATGTCGTCGAAGCCGCCACGGCAGCACTTTACCATTGCCGTTTTGGCCGTGATTAGTATATAATTAAGCTTATGCCTACCCATCGCGGGGCAAGAACGAGAAAACACTCGAAAAACAGAAACACCGACCACAAAACGAGAAACCACTCGAACCTACGCCCAAAGAACCATCACAGCAAAGACTATCTTAAGGTCTACTACCCCTACCTGCCTCTGGTGTTGGTAACTTTGTTAATACTGTCTATTCTACAACCTTGGCAAAAATTACTAGTCACGGATCGCGATGTCCTGCCCTATGCCACCCAGATGAGTATCGACGGTCTAGTCCAAGAGACTAACGAGCGGCGCACGGCTCAAGCTCAAAAACCCTTAGCCCTAAATGCTCAGTTGACCAAGGCCGCCCAGATTAAGGCTCAGGACATGGTTGAGCGAGATTACTGGTCGCATAACACGCCTGACGGCAATGCTCCGTGGGAGTTTGTGAATAATGCCGGCTATTCATACGCTAAGGCTGGCGAAAATCTAGCCTATGGATTTACTGATGAAGACGATGTAGTCGGCGGCTGGATGAACAGCCCCACCCACCGAGCTAATATGCTGGATGCCAATTACCAAGAAGTCGGCTTTGGCTTCGCTGAGAGCCCTGATTATGTCGATAGCGGCCCCTCAACCATAGTAGTGGCCATGTACGGACAACCTTCTGGTGCAGCTCCGGCGACCACTAGCCCTAGTTCTGATCAGTCCGCTGGCTATAACACTCTGGGTCTAGCCGCCGAGCCCAGTGACACTGGTATTAATCGCATTCAAGCCCTGGCCAATGTACCTTTCTGGGTCAATTACGTGGTTGCCGGACTGGTCGGCGCCTTGATTATGTATCTGTTATTCAAGCATGGCCGGGCTATCAAAAGAACCGTCAAGAACGGCGAAAAATTTGCAATGCAACACCCCCTGCTGGATGTAACTCTCGTGTCTTTAATTGTTCTAGGTATCCTGATCAGCCAGCAAACCGGCATCATCCGCTGAGCCACTAGCCAGACCCTACTGCAGCTTCAGGTTCTCAGAGCCGACCAGGGCCACGACCTTGTCGATAGATTCGGCACCAGAGTCGACCCGGGCTGGCAGTCTAATCACCTGCTTCTCGTCGCCGACCACCAAGACTACCTCTGTCTCGCCGCGATTATTTTCGATAACTTTCTTAAGATCCATCAACATTTCTTGATCTTTAGAGTCAGCCAAGCGTATGTACATCCGTGCAGCCTCGGAAGTCGCCGGCGCCGACTTCATTGGCACTTTTTTGCCGACTTTAGGTTTCTTGGGCTTGCGCCCGGTGGCCTGATACGCGGCGGCTTGTTCGTGGGTAACTTCTCGGGCCTCATCGGCTAAAATCTTAACTTCTGATGCTATATTGCCGTCTTTGTCCTTGGCCGACACCTTGCCTTTGACGATGACTATATGGTCGGGCTCCCAAATACCGACAGTTTGCTGATATATGCTTGGGAATAGAACCACTTCCATCTCGTGTCGATCATCGCTAAGGCCCACAAATGCCATTTTTTGACCACTTTTGGTAGTGATTTCCCGAAAAGTCGTGATCATACCGCCCACGGTAGCCGCCTTATTGTGATGATCAGCCGTCAACTCGCCTAGCGGTACGGTTTGCTCGGATAAGAGGGCCTGGAAAGCCTCTAAGGGGTGGTGCGACAAGTAAACACCTAGTAGTTCGCGCTCCCACTGTAATTGTTCGCGCTGAGGAATAGCTGTCGCCGTATCGTCGAGTCGCAGGGCCGGCTTGGAGTGGTGCGACAGGCCATCGACAGTGCCGAACAGGTCAGCCTGGCCGGATAGCTCGTCTTTGTGCAGCTTGCTACCAAAAGCCACCAACACGTCGACATTGGCTAACAGACGGGCTCGGGTTTCAAGGCTATCGAAAGCGCCAGCCTTGATTAGAGCTTCGGTAGTCTTACGATTGGCAATGCGCGGATTGACATAGGTGAAGAATTCTTCCAGAGTTTTAAAGCCACCGGCCTCCTCGCGGGCCCGAACGATCTCCTCGGCTGCTGCCGTGCCGACATTCTTGATGGCGTTGAGGCCAAAACGGATGGCTTTTTTCGAGGGCACCACAGCAAACTCCAGGAATGACTCATTCACATCAGGCGGTAACACTGTCACACCCATGTTCTGGCACTCTTTAATCTCAATAGCCAAGCGGTCGGTATCGTCGTAGTCACTGGTCATGACCGCCGCCATAAAGGCATCCGGGTAGTGGGCCTTCAAATAAGCTGTCTGGTAGGCGATTAGTCCATAACAAGCAGCATGTGACTTATTGAAACAGTAGTTAGCGAACTCTTCCAATTGATCCCAGAATTTCTCCATCAGGGCTCGGTCAGCGTTGGAGTGCTTAATAGCGCCCTCCACAAATTCCGGTTTAACCTTCTGCATCATGCTCATAATCTTCTTACCAACAGCTTTCCTGAGGGTGTCAGCCTGACCGCCCGTAAAGCCGGCTAGATCTTTAGAAATTTGCATAAACTGCTCTTGATAGACTAGAACGCCGTAAGTGCTAGCCAGAGCGTTCTCCATCTTAGGGTGCAAGTATTCAATCTGTTCTTGGCCATGTTTACGGCGAATAAACTGGTCGATAAACTGCATCGGCCCAGGCCGGTACAAGGCTACCATGGCGATGATATCCTCGAAGACTGTCGGTTTGAGTTCTTTAAGATAGCGTTTCATACCAGCCGATTCCAGCTGGAACACCCCGGTAGTGTCGCCACGCTGAAATAGTTCGTAAGTTTTAACGTCATCCAGCGGGATCGAAGCAATATCAATATCCTCCCCGTAGACTTTCTTGATAATTCTGAGGGCGTTTTTGATAATCGTCAGGTTTGACAGCCCCAGAAAGTCCATCTTGAGTAGGCCCAGTTCCTCCACCGGTCCCATCGAATACTGGGTTGAAACCACGCCCTTTTGAGCCATTTCCAGCGGCGCAAACTTAACGATGTCATCCGGGGCAATTACCACCCCGGCCGCATGAACGCCATGCGACCTAATAGTCCCTTCCAAGCGAATTGCCAAGTCAAACACCCGCGCCGATTGTTCGTTGGTCTCATATTCGCGTTTGAGTTCAGCATCCTTTTTCAAAGAGGTGGCCAGTGGGATGTGGCGGCCCTGAACCGGTGGCGGGATCATCTTGGCCAAGCGGTCCGCGTCGGCATAGGGCACCTGCAAAACCCGAGCCACATCCCGCACGGCGTTGCGCGCCGCCATCGTGCCGAAAGTCACGATGTTGGCCACCCGGTCGGTGCCGTATTTCTCGACACAGTATTGGATGACTTCGTCGCGGCGTGTGTCTTGGATGTCGATGTCAATATCGGGCATAGATATACGATCGGGGTTCAAGAAGCGCTCGAACAGCAAGTCATATTTAATGGGGTCCAGCTCGGTGATTTTCAAAGAATAGGAAATAATCGAGCCAGCCGCCGAGCCCCGCCCCGGTCCAAAGACGATGCCGTTGTCTTTACCCCAGTTAATAAAATCCGAAATGATTAAAAAATAGCCACTGAAGCCCATGTTTTCAATGACTTCAAGCTCGTATTTGGCCCTTTCCAGCATCTCCTTGTTTAAAGTTTTCTTAGCCTGTTCGATAGTTAATTTAGCAGCTGCCGCCTCAGTTTTGCCCCCATAACGCCAGGCCAAACCCTGGTAAACTTCTTTTTCCAGCACCGAGCGCTCGGTTTCACCCTTGGGCACCGGAAATTTGGGGATCAAAATCTTGCCCAGCTCTATATTGACAGCGCAACGTTCAGCAATGGCCGCGGTGTTCTTAATCACCTCAGGATGATCCTCGCCCCATCGGTCGATAATGACTTTAGGGTCTTCGACATGCAGGTCAAACTCCGCCAGGCTCATGCGTTTCTCATCAGACAAGAACGAGCCAGTTTGCACGCACAGTAAAATCTCGTGAGCCTCTTTGTCATCATGATGCAAATAGTGAGCATCGCTAGTTAGAACAACTTCGATTTCCAATTCTTTGGCTAACTTAAAGATCTGTTTATTGACCTCGACTTGTTGCTTCCACTTATCTGGATGCTGGGGGTGGCCGTGGTCCTGGACCTCCAGGTAATAACGATCACCAAACACCGACTTATACCACTCTGCGGTTTTTTTAGCCTTAGCATACTGGCCCTCGCGCAGAGCATCGCCGACCTCGCCGCCGATACAACCAGACAAGATAATTAGACCTTCATTATATTTCTCTAGCAGTGCGTGGTCGACCCGGGGCTTATAGTAAAAACCATCCAGGTTGGCGATAGTGCTCAGACGCATCAGGTTTTGATAACCTTGATTGTTCATAGCTAGAATTATTAGATGATTATTAAACTTGTCATGAGCCGGATCCTTATCCAAGTGCCCGCGCATGGCCACATAAGTCTCCATGCCAATGATCGGTTTAATCTCATTGTTGTAAGCGTTCTTATAAAACTCGATGGCCCCAGACAGGGTGCCGTGATCGGTTATAGCCACCGACTCCATACCGTAAGCCTTAATCTGATCCATCAGAGCCGGGATCTTAGTCAAGCCATCCAGCAAGCTATACTGAGTGTGGTTGTGTAGATGAACAAAATCCGAGACCGACAAAGAATGCTTAGCCATACCCCTATTATACCCGCTTTGGCACCCCTGAATTTGTCGTATTATTTACGCATAAAGGGTTTTTACTAATTGCGACAGCGACTAAAGGCGTAGCTATTTCTTAAAATACTTCACAAGCTCGTCTCGAGCCTTCTTGGCCTCGGCGATAGCCTTCTTTAATTCTGGTTCGTCAGTTTCACCACTTTTCAGAGCACTAATCACTACTTTAACCTTTTGTTGAGCTTCCTGAGCACGGACTAGGGCGACATCTAGGCCAGCCTTAGCCTTGCCGCCTTGTTCTTTGGCAAGTTTTTGACCCTTGCTAATTAAATCTGTTAGCTCGGCAGATAATTCTTTAAGTTTTTTCTCGGCTTCGCGTTTGACGTTGTTGGCGGTTTTCTTGATGTCTTGACGAGTTTCTTTGCCACTTTTAGGAGCCGTCAAAATGCCCGCTAGAAAGCCGGCAACGCCAGCCACTGCTGCGCCGATTGCAATTTTCTTACCTGTGTTATTGTCTTTAGCCATGGTTATTTCCCTTTCTTATTACTAAGATCTGCAACTTTACTAACAATATTACTAATCATACTGGTGACGGCTACCGGACCAGCTGATTTTCGGAAAAAGCCGCTTACCGCTTCAACATCATCAACGATCTCTTCGGCTTTTGAACTAATTACCTGCAGCTGCTTGACTAGTCTAATAAGAGCGACCACGAACACAATCGACACGATTAGCAAGATAGCTAAGGCGATTGATAAAACTATGACTAAAATATCGTATGAATCCATAGCTTTATTCTACTCTTCTTTGAGGCGCTTCTCAAGGTACAGACGAAATTCTGGCCCAATTTTTCGGTGAACCAGCGCCGTGTCAGTCAGTGCTTGTAAGTATTTTAACTTGTCCCCTGTATCGTGATAAACACCCTCAATTCTGCAACAATACACCGCATCCTGGAGAGCTAACTTATTAATGGCTTCAGGTAACTCGATTTCGCCGCGCTCACTTACTGTAGCTTTTTCCAACAAGGGCATGATGTCCGGCGTCAGCAGATAACCGCCTACAGAAGCTACCGTAGATGGAGTTTTGTCAGCGCCAGGTTTTTCAACTAACTGTTTTACGCGGTGTACGCGAGGGCGTAGCTCTTCACCCAGTTCTACCATGCCGTAATTTTCAGCTTCTTCTTTTAGGACTTCAATAGTGGAGATGACCGACTTGCCGGTCCTTTCATAGACTTCGAGTAGCTGCTTAGCTCTGGGGACCTTCGAACGAAAAAAATCATCAGCGAAGAACACAAAGAACGGCTCGTCATTAAGCAAATGGGCAGCGTTAAGAACTGGCAGGGCATTACCGCGCGGCTCGCCCTTTTGTCGCAGATAAACAAAGTTAGCCAACTCAGCAATAGCTTTAATCTCGGCAGCTTTGTCGGCCTTGTCGTTGGCTAGCAGTTCGGCTTCAAGTTCCACGGCTCGGTCAAAGTGATCCTCAATAGCCCGTTTGGTGCTTCCGGTTACGATAATAATATCGGTAACCCCGGCGGCTACGGCTTCTTCAACGATTAACTGGATTACCGGCTTGTCGATAATCGGTAGCATCTCCTTGGGCATAGCTTTAGTTTGAGGCAGAAATCTGGTCCCTAATCCGGCCGCGGCAATTACGGCTTTGCGGACGGGCTTCTGAATCATAAATTTAGAGCCTTCTTGATGAGCTTTTGAGCCAGTGCCGGGTTAGCCTTACCCTTGGATTCTTTCATGATTTGGCCGATCAAGAAGCCAATGGCTTTCATTTCGCCATTCTTTACGTCGTCGGCAGCTTGTGGATTGGTGGTAATAACGGCTTGGACGATCTTTTCAATTTCGCCCTCATCCGATACCTGCAGTAGGTCACGCTCTTTGGCGATAGTCAGAGCGTCGCCACCGTGCTCTACTAGCACTCCCAAAATAATCTTGGCGCTAGTCGAACTGATTTGATTGGAGTCGACCAATTTACTGAGCTGCAAGAACCCCTCGGCTTCCAGTAAGGCGTCGTCCCAGCTGACTTTTTCCTCGGCTACCAGGGCTTGGACATCACTAGCCAGCCAATTAGCGATGCGTTTCATATCTTCCGGCGAAGCTTCATCTAGTAATGACAAGATAAAGCGACCGGCCGGCATAGCATCAACCAGGGTCTCGATGACCGATGAGTCCAGTTTTAGATGGGCCAGTTTGTCCCTAAGAACGTCCGGCATGTCCGGCATAGATTTAGCAATAGTGTCGATATATTTGTCGTCCAAGACCACCGGCGGCAAATCAGGATCGGGGAAATACCGATAGTCATGGGCATCCTCTTTTGTGCGCTGAGAGAAAGTCTTTTGCTTGCCATCATCCCAGCCACGGGTCTCTTGATTGATAACTCCACCTTTTTCCAGAACCTCAATCTGGCGCTTGATCTCGTGCTCGACAGCGCCTTGGACAGCCTTAAAAGAATTCAGGTTCTTGGTCTCAGTACGCGTACCCATGGTCTTAGGGTCTTTACTAACGCTGACGTTGACGTCAAAGCGCATGTTGCCGTAATACAGGTTGGCGTCCGACACCTCGGCGTAGCGCATCAGCAGATAGAGTTCGTGAGCATAGGCCTTAGCCTCTTCGGCCGAATGCATATCCGGCTCGGAGACGATTTCCAATAGCGGTGTTCCGGCTCGGTTCAGATCAACCAACGTATAGTCAGCCCCAGCTGGATGGGTCGACTTGCCGGCATCGGCCTCCAGATGAGCCCGAGTGACGCCGATCCGACGCTTGTCGCCAGCCACCACGATATCCACATGTCCACCCAGCACAATCGGCTGGTCGAATTGGGTTATCTGATAACCGTTAGGCAAATCTGGATAGAAATAATGCTTGCGATCAAACTTGCTAAACTTAGCCGGCTTTGTATTAAGAGCAAAAGCTGCTCGGGAGGCCAGTTCCACAGCCGCTTCGTTTAATACCGGCAAGGCCCCGGGCATACCCAGGTCAATGTGACTAATCAAAGTGTTGGGCTCGGCCTCGCGAGCGTCGTTGCCAACACCAGAGAACAGCTTAGTCTTGGTCTTCAACTGAACGTGACACTCAATACCGATGGTTGGCAGATAGTCGCTCATAAGGCCCCCAAGTCTTTCAAAGCCTGCCTAAAACCAATCAGGGCGTTCTTTACTTCTTTTTCTTTGAGTTTCATGCTGGGGTTCTCGTGCAATTTTTTACAAAGCTTGTGAGCGTACCACAAGCCATCGTTGTCGGTAAAAGTTCTTTGGGCGCTAACTAACCGCTCGCCCATCGACTTGCCCTTAAAGCCTTTTTTAATCAAGGCTTTGTCCAGTAATTTGTCAGCTGCAATAATCGCTTGGGGCCAAGTGTCCTTGGACTTACAGTAACCCTGTAATTCTTTCCACCTAGCATTATAGGTCTTCTTGCGAGGTTTAAGAGGCGCTCGGCGCATGCCCATTTTTATAACTATAAACAGCACAGTAAAGCCAACGATCACGAAACCAATAATGGCAATAATTACTTCGGGACTCATAGCAGCTGCTCCAATTCATAGCTTAGGCCCAGTAGTTCGCGGTCCTGGCGCTGCGGAGCAATAATCTGCAAGCCCACTGGCAAGCTGGCATCTGCGCCAACCGGCAAACTAATGGCTGGAGAACCCGTCAAGTTAAAACTGACTGTCATAATGTCGTTAAGATACATCTGTAGCGGATCGCCACTGTTAGCGCCAATCTTGAAAGCCGTGGTCGGCGCTGTTGGGCTAACCAAAAAGTCTACTTGTTCGAAGGCCTTGTTGCACTCGCTAATCAGTTTGGTCCGGACCGTCTGCGCCTTTTTGTAATAAGCATCGTAATAACCACTGGAAAGTACGTAGGTACCAATCATAATTCGCCGCTTGGCCTCTAGTCCAAAGCCGTTGCTACGGGAAAGTTCATAGCTATCGTCCAAATCTTTGGCATCCTTGTGGCTATACCCATAACGCTGGCCATCATAGCGACTAAGATTGCTGCTGACTTCGGCTGGGCAAATGATGTAATAACAAGCCAGAGCTAACGGCAAGGATGGCAAGCTAACTTCTATAACATTGGCTCCGGCAGTTTTAAGTTTGGTGATAGCCGCCTCAACCTGCTTCCGCACTCCGGGCTGGAGACCTTCATCAAAGCACTCTTTAATAACACCGATTTTCTTACCCCTAATGCCGGCTGGCAGGGCTATATACGGTTCGTGGTCGCGCTCAATCGTAGTACTGTCCAGAGAATCCTGACCACTGATGACATCTAGTACCAAGGCGGCATCCTCAACAGTTTTGGTCAGCGGTCCAATCACATCAGTACTGCTGGCCATAGCCACCACGCCACTACGTGATACCAATCCGTAGGTTGGCTTAAAGCCAACGACCCCTGAGAAGCTGGCTGGCTGTCGAATCGAGCCGCCAGTGTCGGTCCCCAGGGCGAATGGCACAACGTCCAAGGCTACAGCCGTGGCTGAGCCACCCGACGAACCACCTGGTACTCTGGATTTGTCATGGGCATTCTTTGTTGTAAAAAAGTCACTATTTTCAGTAGATGAACCGTGGGCGAAAGCATCTAGGTTGGCTTTGGCTATACAGATTGCCCCTTCAGCTTCTAGCTTCTCAATAGCTGTCGCCTGGTAAGGCGCCTCGAAGCCTTTCAAGATATTGCTGGCCGCCGTAGTTTCACCACCAAAAGTCAAAAAGTTATCCTTAGCGATAAACGGCACCCCAGCTAGTCGTCCGGCCTGCTGGCCCTTGGCAACCTGAGCATCAATTTCCTTGGCCCTGGTCAGCGCCCGATCTTTGGTGTCGGAAATAGTGGCCTGAAAGTCCTTGGTTTTATCTAATCGCGACAGAGCATCCTCGACTAAATCAACTGCCTTAGTCTTCCCGGACTGGACGCCCTCGGCAATAGTAATAATGGCAGGCCACAAACTCATGCGTCTACCCTAGGACCCGTTTAACTTTAAACTGGCTTTTCTCTGTTGCTGGAGCATTTTTCAATAATTCTTTGGGGCTAGTGCCGTAGTCGATAATCTCATCCTTGCGCATGACGTTGGTCAGGCCTGTTACCTGCGAAGTTGGCTCTAGGCCAGACGTATCAACCTCTGACAATTGCTCAACATAACCCAAAATCTCGGAAATCTCGCCCTGGAACTGGTCGATTTCCTCTTCAGTAAGCCTCAGCCGAGATAACCGGGCCAACTTTAATACATCATCTCGAGATAATTTCGCCATTTGTCCCTCCAGTATACCAACAACCAGGGGTAAATCGAAAAATCTTTTCGCATAGCGAACAATGAGCGTACAATAAACATAAGCAAACTTCCCGTGCAAGGTAAACAAATATGTCTCAACTATTAGCCGGTCCAGAAGTACAACCCCAGCCTCATCTACAAGTCGTCCCAGAATTCCTGCTAACTGACGAAGAAATCCAGCACTTTTACGAAGAGGTTGAGCAAGCCAAACAACGAACAGAGATTGATAAAACTAACACTGAACACCTGAGCACCGAACAGTTTCAGAATGGCTATGTCGAGCGTTACGGTAGCGTTGACGCAGCTGGCTATGGCCGCGCTGGTCTAGTCGGTATTCCGCGAAACCCAATTACTACAGTACCCGTCATAGCCACAACCGCCTGGTTCACCAGCACCGAGGGACATAACCTCCACACCGGCTTAAAGTTTCTAGACGCTGGTGTGCCGTTCATAATCCAGGGAGCCGAAGGTAGCCATCGTCCGGGCTGGCGAAGACTGCGACCCCCCAGTAATGGGATTAATCTAACCGATTCCGCTGCGGCTTTACTGGGCTTTAGTCACTATGTGGCCGGCGAGCACAAAAACGTTATTCACAAGTCGGAGCGTGAAGTCATCGGCGAGTCCAGAGGTGGCATGGTAGCCATGGGCGTGCTAGCGCTAGCCGAAAGTTATGATCAACAGGTCCTAATGGCTGATCTAACTGCTCCGTGCTTCCCAAGGCCCTTTTCTTTGGAAGATATTAAGAACTTTAAAGACCAGCTAATTGCTGAGCCTAAAACCATGGTAGGGCTAGCTGGCAAGATGGCTATGCGCCTACTAGTCCACTACCCTCAAACCCTAGATCTCCACCCCTTATCACTAGTCCATCAACTGGCTATTGGCCCTGCCTTGTTTAGCGGTGAAGCCGGTGATCTAGCCAGCGTGATACCGGGTAACCCCATAATCCACGTTACCTGCTTTGATGATGACTTCGCCTCTATGCCCAATGAGTGGGATAACATACTTAACCCAGATGAAAACGAAAATAGGCGTATAACTTTACTCAAAGGCAGTCACCTAACAATAGCTGATCCCGAGACTTTGCAATATATCTTGGCCCGCAATGAGGCTTACAGAATCATAGCCCAGCACCCGTCTGGCAACCCAACAGGGACAGCGGTTTTCGACTTAGCCCACGATATTGTCGCCAAACAAGAAGCTACTTAGGCTTTGTCTTTAATCTCTTGAATCAGGTCGCGCAACTCGGCGGCTTTTTCAAATTCTAAGTTGGCGCTGGCCAAGTCCATCTGAGAAGTCAAATCGCGAATCATGGCGCCATACTCTTCTTTGGGAATTTTCTTCAGATTAATCTTCTTCTTAGCGCCGGGACGATCTTCTTCGGCCTGCATGCTGGATTCAATAGCTTTTTCGATGCCCTCCGGAGTGATGCCGTGTTTCTTGTTGTAGGCTTCTTGAATTTCTCGGCGACGGTTGGTCTCGCCAATAGCGCGCTTCATACTGCCAGTCTCGTGATCGGCGTACATAATCACTCGGCCATCCACGTGGCGAGCAGCTCGGCCGATAGTCTGAATCAAGGCTTGGTCAGATCGTAGGAAACCCTCTTTATCGGCATCAAGAATAGCTACTAAGCTAACTTCTGGCAAATCCAGACCTTCGCGGAGCAAGTTAATCCCAACCACCACGTCGTAGACGCCCAGTCGGAGGTCTCTTAAGATGTCAGTTCGGTCCAGCGTGTCGACATCGCTATGAAGATAAGTCACCTTGATGTTGATTTCCTTGAGGTAGTCAGTCAAGTCCTCGGCCATGCGTTTGGTCAAAGTGGTCACCAGCACCCGGTGGCGCTTTTCGATGGTTTTGCGAATCTCATCAATTAGATCGTCAATCTGGCCATCAACTGGCCGGACTTCAATCGGCGGGTCAACTAGGAATGTTGGCCGGATAACCTGTTGAACTGGCTCGGGGCTACGGGATAGTTCGTATTCAGCCGGAGTAGCACTAACGTAAATCACCTTATTAACGTGTCGCTCGAACTCACTAAAGTTCAGGGGCCGGTTGTCTAGGGCACTTGGCAAGCGAAAACCGTGCTCTACCAGAACCTCTTTACGAGCTCGGTCGCCGTTATACATGCCCCGTACTTGCGGAATCGTCATGTGCGACTCGTCGATAAACATTAGGTAATCATCCGGGAAGTAGTCCAATAAGGTGGCTGGCTGGTCGCCTTCCTCGCGGTTGGTCAGATAGCGGCTGTAGTTCTCGATACCCTTCACGAAACCGGTCTCTTCCAACATCTCTAAATCGAAGTTTGTTCTCTGTTCTAAACGTTGTGCTTCTAGCAACAGTCCATTTTTCTTGAAGTAACTTAAGCGGTCGTGCAGTTCGGCTCGGATCTGACCCATAGCCATTTTGAGCTTAGTTTCCGGAGTCACATAGTGGCTAGACGGGAAAATCTTGAATGAAGCCAGCTTCTCTATGATCTCGCCAGTCAAGGGGTCGACTTTCATGATGCGCTCGATCTCGTCGCCGAAGAACTCCATCCGGTAGCCGAACTCCTCGGAGGCCGGAAAAACGTCGACTACATCGCCGCGGACCCGGAAAGTACCTCGGTGAAAATCAATATCGTTGCGGTCGTACTGGATGTCGGTCAGTTGGCGCAGGAACTTGTCGCGGACTCGACGCTCACCGGCTTTAACGGTAATGGCCATATTTCCGTAATCCTCAACCGATCCAATGCCGTAAATACAGCTCACGGAGGCTACAATCAGCACATCCCGTCTGGACAACAAGGAATCAGTGGCGGCGTGGCGCAGGCGGTCAATCTCTTCGTTGATGGCCGAGTCTTTCTCTATATAGGTGTCGGAGCGAGGAATATAGGCCTCTGGCTGGTAATAATCGAAGTAACTGACGAAGTAATGAACGGCGTTGTTGGGGAAGAACTGCTTGAACTCGTTATAAAGTTGAGCCGCCAAGGTCTTGTTATGAGCCAACACCAGCGTCGGCTTCTGAACCTCCTGCACGACATTGGCCATGGTGAAGGTCTTACCCGAACCGGTCACTCCGAGCAATGTCTGCTCTTTGGTATCCTTTTTCAGGCCTGCGACTAATTCAGCAATGGCCGTCGGCTGGTCACCGGTCGGCTTATATTTTGCTTGTAACTTGAACTTAGGCATCTCCTTATTGTACCAGTTCTAGCTAACCCTGTTTCTTACCCTTCTTTAGGTACCAAAACTGATCGCGCTGAGTGAACTCTTTTCGCAGATCGTCGTGTTTGTCTTTGAGGATGGCCTCAATTTTATCAACTAGTTTAGCCGGGTCGCTGTCGTAAACCACAAGTGAACGAGCTGGCGGCTCCAGAATTTCCATCAGCTGGGGTATTAGGTCAGCCGTCCCACCGCTGGAGATCAGAATACCGCAGGGCTTGTGCGACTCCAGAGCCGAGGTAAACTCATGTAAGCTGCCAAAGCGGCCGCCAACGGTGATGACAGCATCGCTGGACTGGATTAAATACAAATCGCGGCCCACGTACTCTAGTCCGGTGAAGTTAATGAAATCGTAATGATCATAGGGTAAGCGGTACTTGCGCAGGTGTTCGCGCATACTGGCCGCCGGCGAAAAGCCGACCACCATGCCACCAGCATCCTTGGCGCCCTCAGCGGCCGCTTCCGGCAAGCCTACAGTCGCTCCAGTAGTCAAGATATGCCCCCGCTTGGCAATCTGCCGACCCAGTTCCATAGCTTCGTCTGCCGAGGTCTGCAAGGTTGGCCCTTGAACAGCTCCAGACACGCAAATCGTGAAGCGCAGTTCAATAACGGTCTTATTGGCTTCTTTCCTCTCTTGGAATAGGTAGTTTTTCATAAGCCGGGTGTCAGGTCCTCGGGCTCAATCATATCGTTGTCCAATTGTTCGAGAATTTGCTCTTCTAGGTTTTCTTCACCCATATAACGGATAAAGACCTCGTTCCACAGGCTCTCCCGGAAGTGGTAAACATAACGCTTGGCAAAGGGCTCTTCGTTAGAATACGCAAAGGCCACGTCCATCAGGTTCAGGGCTACCGGATCAACGCCGGTCCGGACTGGCCGGGCGACGAAGTCCAGGTCCAACCAAAATTCCAGTTCGGGATCCAGGTCATACAGAGCATCTTCGGCTCGGCGCCAGTGCAGATCCTCGGGCTGAACATGGGGCTGAAAAGCTTCAGGATGAGATTTATCTTTGTGCCGGCCCAGATATTGCTGAATAACTTGCCAATGGATGTCTTGGCCGCCAACTTTAGCCACTGTGGTTTTGCCAATCAGCGTGTCAATGATCACCTCGCCGAAGTTGGCCTTCATGGATTTCAGCTTAAAGAATGCCGAATACAGTCGAATTTCGTTAATGTAATGAAAAAGTAATGACATGGTTTTCAGAGGCAAGCCGCGCATGTCCTCTTGCTTCATCGGCAGGACCGCAATCACGCCCAACTCTTTGGTGTGAGTGACATTGTGCAGTTTTTTCTTAGTGAAAGCGTCGGCTAGCTCGACCCATTTGTCGTGGTCCATGACCACAATATTGATGTCGCGCTCTTCAAAATCCGAGGCTTTAACCGACTTGAACAGCTCGTTATACTCGTTCAGCCACTCCGGACCTTCAGAAAAACGCAGAGCCGTGTACATTTCGTCAAAGGGCTCGTTCTTCAGCATGCTATCGATCGAACGATAGCCCAGGGTTTTCATCATCTGTTTGGGTGGCATTTTCTTCAACAGTTTCTTAGCCGCCGACCGCTTCAGGGCCCAGCATTTCTTGGGCACCTTAGAGTTTCGGGCAATGGCCACCATCGGTGGTACCAAATCTCGTATACGAGTGGTGTGGGCCGGCAAGCCCAAGAGTTCCTCGGTCATGCGCTCGTTGTCCTGACGGACTCGGTTTTCCAGGGCATGATACAACTCTTCAGCCGTGGTGTCGTCAGGGTCCAAGCCCAACTCCTTGGTCTTCATGGCCACTTTGCCGATTATCTCCGAACTTAGGCGGATATCGGCGCTGGGGTTACCACTCAACTTCTCTAGTTGTCGAATAGCATTGGTGAACAGAGGCTCTTCAGCGGCTAATAGCTCAGATAATAGCTTGCTCATAGCTGGCTCACCTTTATTTCCATATCGTGCAGCCGGGCTGAGGCCTTTAATATCCCTGCCTTCGAGCCAATCTGGCCGACCACACTAGTAGAATTAGCGCTGGCCAGGGTCAGGGCTTCTTCGACGGTCTGGCCCCTAGCAATAGCCGTCACAAAACCGCTGTTAAAGGCGTCTCCAGCCCCCAGGCGGTCGATAACTGGCACATCTTCGTAGACACCAGCTTTATACAGCTTAGCCCCGTCACAGGCGTAAGAGCCCTTAGGCCCATCAGTCAGTAAAACCAAAGGCACATGTCCAGCCGCCGCTACCGCCAGCTCCCGAGCCGTCTCGCCTGGGAAAAGCTGGGCCATTTCTTCCTTATTCAGGCTCAACACTGATATAGCCGGTAAAATCTCTTTTAATAACTTCTTTTCTTTCAATTCGCCCTTACCCGGATTGATGGCGATTTTGATGTCGTTCTTCTGAGCGTACTTGACGATAGTCTTAAGAGCCGCCGTATCGCCAGATAGCGAACTGATATAAATCCAATCGGCAGTTTGATTAAAAAAGTCTGTTTCCTTGAGGTGGTACTGACTGGAAGCACCCCTATAGGTCAGGACTGTCCGCTCACCGCCTGGAGATAGCAAAATGGCCGAGAAGCCAGTTCCCAGGTCCCTGTTATAGCCAACCAGCGAGGTATCGACATTGTCTTGGCGTAAAGTTTCTAAAATCACCTTACCAGGCGTATCGTCGCCGATTTTACCCATATAGAAACTGCGCAGGCCTTGGCGAGCAAAGGTCACAGCCGCATTAGTAGCCCCACCGCCAGTGCTATGGGTAATGGCCTCAACTTCGTTTTTACTGCCCAGCTCGAATTCGTTAACTTTGTCGCCGTCCTCATCGCGGTGCGGCTCAAAAATCCGACCCCGCAGAATCACATCCTGTACAGCCGCTCCAATTGATATGATTTTTACATCCCTAGCCACTTGCCTACCCCTTGATTGCTTTCCCTTTACTACCGAACATGTCTATTTTGGCCTCGACCACTTTCTGTACTTCATTGATCACCGTACCCATTAATTTCACTACTGCGTACTCATCTTCATTAGCCGCCAAGACCTTTTCCAGGGTGTTTCGGTAAGCGATGCGCATATCCGAGTTGATATTAATCTTGCTGACACCAATCTTAGCGGCCTCTTCGAAATAGTGGCCTGGCGTGCCACTGCCGCCATGCAAACTAATGTTGCAATCAATAGCGTCGCGAATCTGTTGTAATAGCTCCAGGTCGAGCTTCTTGGGCACCGGATACTTGCCGTGTAGGTTACCGATAGCCGCCGCGAAAGTGTCGATACCGGTAGCCTCAACAAACTCTCTTGCGCCTTGGGGTGTACTTAAAGTCTTTTTGACTTCCTCATAGTCGATCTTTTCTTTGTGCAAATTAGAGCCACCACCGAAGTAATGTGGTTCGCTTTCTACCAAGGCGCCAGTTTTCTTGGCATAGTCCACAACTTTCCGCGTCTCGCGGATGATTTCCTGGTCACTGGCTTGGTGGTTAGCCTGGGAAATATCAATATGAATAAACTCATAGCCGGCGTCGATAGCATCCTTGCAGTCCTGCACCGTTGGGCTGTGATCCAGGTTGATAAACATCTCGATACCATACTCGGCCTTGTAGTTATCGACCAGGTCACGAATATTCTCCAGACCCATGGCCTCGACTTCGCCCTTACTAACCTCCACCAGAACAGGAGCGTCCTTGGCCTTAGCCGCTCGGGCCACAGCGATCAAAGTCTCTTGGTTGTCCAAGTTGAAAGCTCCGACCGCGAACTTGCCCTTACGAGACCGTTCCATCAGGGCCCGAGCTTTAATACAGTTTTGTCTCATTTCTCCGATTTCAGGCATGTTGTTCTCCTATTAGTTCATGAGCAGCGGCCGCGATGTGCTTGGGCGTTAGGCCATAGTGTTCTAGTAACTCCTGGGGATCGCCCGATTGACCAAATTTATCTTGGACACCAATCCTGCGCAGGGGCACTGGGTGGTGCTCGGCCAAGAACTCGGCGACCGCGCCACCCAGGCCACCGTTGATCTGGTGCTCTTCGACGGTGATAACTCGGCCCGTTTTCTTAACGCTGCGCAGAATCGTGACGGCGTCCAGAGGCTTAATAGTCGGGCAATGTATAACCTCGGCATCGATTCCATGCTTAAACATGGATTCGGCCGCCTGCAGAGCCACATAGGTCATGGTGCCGGTTGAAATAATGGTTACGTCCGAGCCCGGCTCAAAAATGTAAGCTCGGCCAATTTCAAAAGGCGTCTCGGCGGTCGTGACCACCGGCAGACCTTCACGGGCAAGGCGCATATAGTTAGGCCTATCGTCCTTGGCCATAGCCAATGTCATTTTCTCGGCCTCGACAGCGTCGCAGGGTGCCAACACCACCATATTGGGCAAGGCCCGCATCAGGGCGATGTCTTCGAGCATCTGGTGGGTAGCTCCGTCCTTGCCGGTATAGAGGCCGGCGTGAGCGCCAATAATCTTAACTGGCCGGTCGTTAAGACAAATAGTGGTTCGGATTTGCTCCCAATTACGTCCCGGGCTAAAGGCCGCGTAGCTACTAACGAAAGGAATCTTGCCTTGAGCCGCCAGTCCCGAGCCAACCGTCACTAAGTTCTGTTCAGCCACGCCAATTTCGATGTATCTGTCCGGAAATTTCTCAGCAAATAGGCTAATCTGCGTCGATTCGGTCAAATCAGCGCACAGAGCCACCACGTTAATGTCAGCTTCGCCGGCCTTGACCAGACCTTGACCAAAACCTTTGCGATTAGGCACTAGTTCGACGTCATCGTCGTGTAACTTAGGGTTCAGCTGAGCATCACTCATGTTCGCTCCTAATCTTGCCTCGCAAGGTTCTCAGTTCATGCAAAGCCGTCATTTCTTGCTTGTGATCCGGGGGCTTGCCGTGCCAGTGGTAGTCACCTTCCATAAAGTCCACACCTTTGCCAGGAATAGTGTGGGCAATAATCATGACTGGCTTGTTAGCCACAGCTCGAGCCATTGCGCAGGCATCAATAACCGCTTCGATGTTATTGCCGTCAATCTCAATAACGTGCCAGCCGAAGGCCTCCCACTTGGCGCCTAGATCTTCTAGGGGCATGACTGTCTCGGTCGGCCCATCAATCTGAATGTTGTTGCGATCAGTGATGGCAATAACGTTGCCTAGCTTTTCCTTGCCGGCCAGCATAGCCGCTTCCCAGACATTGCCCTCATCTTGCTCGCCGTCGCCCATGACCACATAAATCCAACGGTGGTGGTCTTTATTCATGCGCATAGCCAGGGCCATACCGATAGCCTGGCTGAGACCAGAACCCAGGGGTCCGCTGGTTGTTTCTAGCCCGGGTAGCTTAAGCCTCTCCGGGTGGCCCTGCAACCGAGAACCAAATTGGCGCAGACTCATCAATTCCTTACGTTCAAAATAACCAGCCCGAGCCATGGTAGCGTATAACACTGGCGCGCAGTGGCCATTGCTGAGGACCAATAGATCACGCTGATCCCAATTAGGTTTCTCCGGGTCGTGCTTCAATATCTCGAAATATAATGAGGTGAATATGTCGGCCAACCCCAGTGGCCCAGCCGAGTGACCACTGCCGGCCTCCTCTAGCATTTTAATGATATCCATTCGAATATCATTGGCAATCAGCTCCAACTCTTCGATCGTATAGTTTTTTTTGTCCACCGCCATAATAGTTATGGTTATTGTAGCAATTTTTGGAGCTCTTGATAAGCGGCCAGTGGGTCTTCGGCTCGCTGGATATAGCTACCGACATTCAGCACATCCACCCCTCCATCGACAAGCTTGACGATATTATCGGCATTAATACCACCGTCCCAGCCGATGGTCAGGTCCCGTTTGAGGGCTTTTACTTCTTTGGCCTTGCTTAGCAAATCGAGTTTGGCAGTACCCCCAAAGTGACCTAGGTGCCCACTGAATATCAGAACATGATCGAGCCAGCCGGTAGCTGCCCGGATCGACTCGACCGGGGTCTCTGGTAGCAAGGCCATTCCAACCTGGATACCAGCTTGGTGCAGAGCATCGGCGAAGGCGACAGAGTCGCCCTCGGCTTCGGCATGAATAATGACCATATGGGGGTTTAGCGGAATAATGGCATCTAAGTACTCCGAAGGATTGCGATACATAATATGCAAGTCAGCCTGCATGGTGTGTGGCCACCAGGTCTGGTCGAGGCTGGGTGTTTTCACATCAGTGAACTTACCATCGGCAAAATCCAGGTGAATACGGGTAGCAAATGGCGCCACGCGCTCAATCTGTTCGCGGTATTGATGGGGATTTTCTGCCAAAACGGTCGGACAAATAACAGCCATGCCCTTATTCTACACGAGTTGGTCGAGTTGAGCGTTGCGCCGTTTGTAACGGGCCGCTCCAGAAAACGGCGTCTTGAGGAAGGTGTCGACAATCTCTCGAGCGTCTCTATAATCTAGTTGCCGGGCCGGCAAGCATAGTATGTTGCTGTCATCATCATCGCGGGCTTCGTAGGCAGCATCCTCGTTCCAGGCCAAACTCGCCCTGATACCCTTAAAACGGTTAGCCGCCATACAGACGCCCTGGCCACTGCCACAGAACAAAATCCCAAAAGTATCTCGATGAGCCAAGACCTCCGAAGCTACCCGAGCCGCATAGGTCGGAAAATCGTCATCTTTATCCAGCTTAGCGTCACCCTTATCGACTACCTCGTGGCCAGCCTCCAACAGATAGGCGTGAATCTGCTCCTTCAAATCGAAACCATTGTGATCAGCACCCAGGAAAATCTTCACCACTAATCCTTTAGGGCTTTGCCGACGTCAGCCACCATCTCTACCAGACGACAGCTATAACCCCACTCGTTGTCGTACCAGACTACCACCTTGACGAGATTGCCATCAACAACATTAGTCAGCAGAAGGTCGATGATTCCGGAATGCGAATTACCGATGTAGTCACTACTGACCAGCTCTTCTTCAGACACGTCCAGAATACCTTGGTAATACGGTTCCTTAACGGCTTTTTTAAGCGCCTCGTTCAATTCCTCGACATCAGTGTCGCGTTTCAACAACAGCGTAATATCGCTGAGCGATACAACTGGGGTCGGCACCCGAATACTCATGCCGTCAAACTTGCCCTTCAGTTGAGGCACAGTCAGGGTCACGGCAATCGCTGCGCCGGTAGTAGTCGGCACGATGTTCTCGGCGGCATTGCGACCCTCGCGCAAATCTTTGTTGGGCGAGTCCTGCAGAGCTTGACTAGCCGTATAACTATGAACAGTAGTTAGCATAGCCTTCTCGACGCCAAATTCGCCGTCAAGGATGGACATGACAGCCGCCAGCGAGTTAGTTGTACAGCTGGCGTTACTGACAATGTCGGTGGATTTCAGCAACTTGTCGTCATTGGCTCCAAAAACCACGGTGTCGACGTCTTCGCTCTTGGTTGGACCAGACAGCACAACTTTCTTAGCACCAGCCTGTAGGTGCATCTGAGCATCTTCGCTCTTAGTAAACCGGCCGGTTGATTCAATAACGACATCGACTTTAAGCTTAGCCCACGGCAAGTCTTTGGGTTCTTTCTCGGCATAAACTGGGATGTTATGGCCGTCAATAATTAGATGATCGGCGTCAAACTTGACCTTGTGGTCGTATAGACCGTAGTTAGTGTCATGTTGTAATAAATACGCCAAAGTCTTAGTATCAGTCAGGTCATTGATTGCTACTATTTCCAAATCGGCCCGATCAAAGGCTATCTTAAAAGCGTTTCGTCCAATTCGCCCAAATCCGTTTATTGCCACCCGTGTTTTCATATTTGTCCTTTACTTTAGCTCCATTATAAACTGCTAACGCTTGTCAGCACAATACATTGACCAAACTTGATTAAGTATGTTATAATAGGCTAAATGTCTCTGGATTCCCTTGAAACCAATTTTGAAGCCCTGCGTGGCACTATGCTGACTGATGCCGGTTTGGACGGCTTGCAGGAGTTTGAGCAAACACTGCCCACCCATATGGTTATTGAGGAGGCCTTTACAGCTGACTGTGCCGACAAAATTCGGTGCGTCAATAATCTAGCTACAGACCGCAGATCTGTTGAATCGCGGCAAGTAGAGAATCTAGTCAGATGTCTTGGGCAGGTCACTAAGAAAGGCATCGAAGGGCCGCGCTGGACTCAAGCTTTTTGGCAAGATCGAAGCCTAAGCATAGAGCCGCACGTCGATTTCGAACAAGGAAATACTGTTTTGGGCTTTTTTTGGGTTCTCGGAACGCCAACTTTTGACATATACACAAACGTCGCCTCCGAGCCTCAACCATGGGCAGGTATGCACCCAACGATAACCCACAAAGTATCAATTAGCCGAGTTAAGCCTCTGTCTATACCGATGCTCTCCAGGCAAATGGTCATACTTAACGGAGCAGCGCTTGCAGGTGAGCAAAACATAAACGGACATGTCTCTACTGGTCGTGCCAGCCTACCCCACGCTGCCAATGTGGTAGCACCTCATGACCGTCGCTCTAGACTCATGGTTTTCGGTGGCAATCTTAAGGGCAGCAAAAAGATGCTTCCCGGCTCGGACTAGGCCTCTTGTTGAGTCAACCAACGCAGCAACACCGCTACCGACCGATCTTCACTCA
Organism: uncultured Candidatus Saccharibacteria bacterium; assembly: GCA_964426845.1. GTDB lineage: Bacteria > Patescibacteriota > Saccharimonadia > Saccharimonadales > JAGQNJ01 > CAYRSA01. Next base: position 84,951 of record CAYRSA010000005.1, read on the forward strand.
TGTTCTTTAAAGCGTAGTCGCGGGCCGTATCAAATCCTACCCACTCCACGCTAATATCTTCGCCATCTTCGAGTTCCTGGTCTGATTCTTCCCAGTCGTCAATAACAAAATACAACAAATCCCATACTACTGTCGCACCGTTGATTGAGGTATAGAAGTGTTTAGGCTCTTTGGCAATAATGCCGGCTTCTTCTTTCGCTTCAATTTTAGCTCTAGCAGTAGCTGGATTAATCATATCTTTGCCGGAGGCCAAGAACTGATTGTACTCGTCGAGTGAGTCGAAAACCTTACCACCGGGTAGCCGGTAGTCATAATCGTCTATCTCGTGGCGGTACTCTTTTGTCAGTAGTAGCTGCTGCTTGTCGCGGTCAATAATAATCAAGCGGGTGCCCGGCGAGCGACGGGCGAACTCAAATTGTACCGATTTATCGCCAATTTTCATCGGTTGTTTGACGACCTCAACAATTTTGCCTTGGTAGGCTATCTGCTCGTCACCATCCTTGACCGGAATGGCCGCCATGACTTCTTAAGCCTCTTTTTTCCAACGCTCAATTGATTCTTTAATGACAGCTTTAGCATCATCAACATTCCCCCAGCCCAACACTTTAGTAGTGCCTGGCTTCTTGAGATCTTTGTAGTGAGCGAAGTGGTGTTCGATTTGGCTCTTGTAGCCGCTAGTCAAATCATCTAAAGATTTAATTGAATCCCCTGTGTGGCGGTCGTCAGCTGGCACAACCACAACTTTGTGGTCCATATCGCCGTCGTCCTCAAAGTTCAAGACGCCTATGACTACTGATTCCATGGCCACCCCGGTTGGGATTGGCTCGTTACAGATAATCAAAACATCCAACTCGTCTCCGTCCTCATCAAGGGTCTGAGGAATAAAGCCGTAGCCGGTTGGTTTAACAAAGATATATGGCTCGACGCGGTCAACTTGAAAGATGGCCTTGTCCCGGCGCCATTCGATCTTCAGCTGAGAGCCCTGTGGAATCTCACTAACTACGTTAATCACGCCCTTGTCGACGTCGCCTGCATCTAAAACTTTGTTAAAATCAGCCATATTTCTCCTTTATTTAGTCTTATTGTAGCAAACTTTTGTCAATCAACGCTGAGGGTCAAGCAGCTTCTTCTAATCGATGTAGGGCAACAAGGGAGTCAAGGCCCATACGAGCAAAAGTAATCTTTCCGCCTAAAGTCTCGACTTGTTTTAGCAAGACTGCCTGTACATCAAGTGAGCTGGCCGATCTACCAAACAGATTAAATAATTGAGTTTGTATATCCATTAGTTTTTTTGTCATAAGAAATTCGGGCTCTCGTTTATGACGATCTAGTCCGTCGTAACCGAGGTAAACCATGCCCGGCACTACTAACTGTCCTGCCGCTGTAAATGCTTTCATTTCACCGGCAATCGCTTGCTCTACAAGCTCTTCAATCATACCTTCAACACCCTCGAGAGACCCTAGATTTTCAATAGCTGCTACCGAGAATTTTTCGTAGAGCATTTTGATAGCTTCAGTTTGAGCAATTACATCTTTAGTTAGACCAATCTGCTCTTGAGTAGTTGTGGCCATGTCTGGATCAGTGAAAGCCCTATCAGTCGGTTCAGCTGTGCCCATGGTTCCCATGGTTCTGAATCCCACTGCTAGAGACTGGTGTAATTTCAAGGAGTTTAAGTAGTAGTACATGCTGGCATAGGTATTACTACCATTACTTAAACCTAGTCCATCAACCTGATCTCTGATAAGCGGCATTAGCTGCGTGTGGTCAGTGAACCACTCTACATCATCCCCTCCAACAAGAGACTCAGGTATCTGAAATGTTTTTCTGTCTTCGCTCCAGAAATTAGTCCCGCCGAAACCAAAACTTTGAAGTTCGGCCTCATCATCTGTTATTTCAAATGTTAAACTCAGTCTTTTAGCACGCTTAAAGCCCTCAACCGAGTGAGTAGGTGAACTGTCGTTGTCCGTAATTATATACTCGGCTCCTCTGCCCCCTACGTAAGCATAGGCAGCGTTTAGAGTAAGTAGCGTGTCATCTGTGGCCAGCTGATGCCAGCCGACTAAACTATCGGCTTGGTCGGCACTAAATGCTTGATTTAACAATTCTTTTGACATTTCCGTGATTTTATCAAATAAGTGATAAATCGACAAGCAGTAGCGGCTTATTTCTGTTCTAGAAACTCGCGGATACGTAGAGCTGCCGTAGCGCCCTCGCCGACGGCGCTGGCTATCTGCATTGTTGCCCCAGAGCGGACATCACCTGAGGCAAACACGCCAGGCATGCTGGTCTTTAGGCCTTGCTCGGCAATAACGAATCCTATTTCATCTAAACGGACTTCAGATTCTTTTAAGAACTGGGTGTTAGGCTTGAGGCCGACGAAAATAAAAACACCGTCAGTTGGGAAGTCGGTCTTAACACCGTCCTTGGTGGCCTCAACTTTGGTAACAATTTTGTCGGCGCCGACAATAGCATCAGTCGAGGTATTCAAGTGGATTGTGATTTTGGGATTCTTCTCTAGTTCGTGTACTAAAACGTCTGAGGCTTTAATATCGCTACGCACCAGTAAATCAATGTGCGAAGCAAATTTAGTCAAAAACAGGGCCTCCTGCACAGCCGAGTTGCCACCGCCGACTACCACCAGTCGTTTGTCGCGGTAAAAGGCGCCGTCACAGGTCGCACAGTAATGCACGCCGCGGGCGTAGAATTCTTCCTCGCCAGGTACGCCAATTTTCTTGTAATCGGTGCCGGTGGCAATCAGGACAGCTTTGGCCTTAACGGTGCCATCGGTAGTCTCTAAGACTCGGTGGTCGCCAGCATCTTTAATCGATAAGACTTCGCCCAGGCGAATGTCGGCGCCAAAGCGCTCGGCTTGCTTACGCAATTCCTCGGCCAAGTCTAGTCCAGAAATACCCTTAGCAAAGCCCGGGTAGTTGTCTACCCAGTCTGTAACCGCTGCCAACCCACCGGGTACGCCTTTTTCGAACAGAATAGTTGGAATATCCTCTCGGGTGGTGTAAATGGCCGCCGCTAGGGCGCTGGGGCCCGCTCCAATAATTACTAGTTCATTAACTTTGCCGTCTTCAGCCATAGATTAATTCTACATTAACCTAATGCTGGGGCCAATTGTGCCAAATTATAGCCGACAACGACTTGCTTGGAATCGTCTTGTTTGGTGACAACAGTTACGGGGACTGTTAGGGCGCCGCTCATTTCTAAGGCTTCTTGTTGCCGAGCTGGCTCATCGTCCAGATTTACGACGTGATACTTGTGTCCTTTAGCGTCCAAAAACTTTTTAACCATTACGCAATAAGCGCAGGTATTGGTTGTATAAATTGTGATGTCTTTTGGCATATGTTCCCCTCGTATGCGATTTTGGAGGCCTGAGAACCGAGCCTTGGTCTCTCCTCCAGGCGGGCTACTAGCGTTCCAAAATTGTTATTTTTTATGTTATGTGCGTGCTTTTTGTTAAGCGTCTCCCCTAGTATATCTAGTGCTTACGCTTCCGTCAATACCCCCATATGTTGTGTTTTTGTACCTTTTTGGCCCACATATAGCGTGCTTGACTATTGCTTGATACTAATAAGTTCGATGTCGAAAACCAAGTCTGAGTTTGGCGGAATATCTGGTGATGGCGACTGGGCCCCATAGGCTAATTCTGCGGGAATAATGAGCCGCCGTTTGCCGCCCTCCTTCATGCCAGGCACGCCTTGAGTCCAGCCCGGGATAACTTGGTCCAGCCCGAAGGTCACGGGTTGGCCGCTGTCGTAGGAACTCTCGAAGATCTTTCCGGTTGAGGCGATAGCCCCGGTGTAATTAGCCGTAATGGTGGCTCCCGCCTGGACCTCGGCCCCAGTGCCAACGGCCAAATCAATCTTCTGCAATTCGGTGACATCAGGTATTGGTGTAAAACCTTGTAGTTGGGTGCCCTTGAGGCCACCTTCTTGTTGTTGTTCTAGTGGTTGAGCATCATTCACGGCCTTGTTCTCCTGACTCATTTGCCAGATTACCATCCCAGTAAAGCCGACGCTAGTTAATAAAAATAGTATTGCTGCGCTTAGCGCGATTACTCGCTGACTCTTTTTTGCCATGAACTCTAGTATAGCTCAACCGCCGAGCGTGGCAAAATCCTAGCCTTTAATTTCGTAGCTGGCCAGCTTCTTCTTATTGGTTTCGGTTTTACCCTGTTGGAGCTTGAGCAGTTGAGCATAAATACCATCAGTTTTCGCCAGCTCAGCTGGTGAGCCAACTTCGTCCACCTTGCCACCAGCAATAGTGATGATCTGGTCAACATGACTAATCGTACTGAGGCGATGGGCAATAATTAGAGTGGTGCGACCCTTCATCAGGCGCTCTAGGGCTTCTTGGACCATGGCTTCGGACTTACTGTCTAGGCTAGAGGTGGCTTCGTCCAGTATCAAAATTGGCGCATCTTTAAGTAGAGCCCGGGCAATGGCAATTCGCTGTTTCTGGCCGCCGGACAGTTTAAGGCCACGTTCGCCAATTTGAGTGTCGTAACCCTTCTCAAACTTCTTGATAAACTCATGGGCATTAGCCGCTTTGGCCGCTGCCTGAATCTGAGAGTCCGAGGCTTTATCGTTGGAATAGCTAATGTTCTCGCGAATAGTACCGCTGAACAGGGCCGGCTCTTGAAAGACCACGCCGATCTGCGATCTTAGTGATTTCTGGGTTACTTCGTTAATGTTTTGGCCATCAATCAGGATGGCGCCGTCCTGCGGCTCGTACAGGCGCATTAACAGATTGGTAATGGTGGTTTTGCCCTCGCCGGACTCGCCCACCAAGGCAATTTTTGTATCTGGCTCTATCTTGAAACTCACACCCTTTATCACCGCTTCTTTGTCGTAAGCGAAGGCCACGTTATCAAAAACCACCTCGCCCCGACTAACTTTAAGTGCCCTAGCCTCCGGACGATCGGTGATCTCCGGCTCGAGCTCCATGATCTCGAAGTAGTCTCGGCTATCAGCCACGGCTTTTTGAGTATTCTCGACTAGGAAGCTAATCGTGAAAATCGGAATGCGGATTTGCATAGCGTACAGAATCAAAGCCACAGCCTGTCCGGCCGAGAAGGTGCCGTTAACTCCCTGAACGAAGATTAGAACGTAAACCGCAAAAAAAATGACGTTCAGCACCAGTCGGCGCTGGACATCGCGTTTATGCCACAGGCTGGACTGGGGGATGTTGGTTTTGACGACGCCGGCGTACTGCTTGTCGAAAAACTTAAGTTCGCGCCTCTCCTGAATAAAGCTTTTGACGACTTTTATCTGGTTAATGCTCTCAGCAAAGCGGCCGGTGGCCTGATCGCGGTAATCATTCTTGGTGTGTTGGTACTCCATCCACTTACCACTGGTCTTGACGGTCATCCAGATATAAATCGGGTATAGGGCAAACAATAACAGAGCAATCGGCCAGCTATATATAGCAATAATCACCAGGGCAAACACCGTGCTAAAGATAAACTGCAAGAAGTTGTTGCTAAGCATGTGCATGAAACTAGCAATCTGGTCAATCGAGCGGTTCAGGCGGTTGATAATCTTACCGGACAGCTCGGTATCGAAGTACTTCTGCTGGAGGCCCAAGATGTGTTGGTAATATCGGGTGCTAAGCAATTTTTGCAGTTTCTCGGACATCTGGTCGCCGTAATAGCCACCGACGTTGGTCAGCACTGTAGTAGCCAGATCCAGGCCGAATATGGCGGCCGCCAGCCAAATGACGTAGTTAATCTCAACCGAGCCACCAGTTTGAATGGCGTCAATCGCTTTACCGCTAAAAAACGGGATAGCCAGCCCAGCCAGGGCTACCAAGATCGAGATACCACTGACCGTAAGATAATAGGGCCAGAGTTCCCGCGTAAATTTTAGAATCCGCCAGATGTGTTTCACAGACGGATAGCCTTTAGTTTGGTTTTAGCTGTGGCAGCAATCTCGTCCAGTAGTTTGTTGACCTCTTCGGTCACCAGCGTCCGATCATGATGAGTCAGAGTAATCCGGAAACTAAAGTGTTTGCTGGCCTTGTCTTTCTGGTAGATGTCAAGGAGCCCTAGTTTTGTCATGTAGCCGTGCTGACTGGCTGCCGCCTGCAAAGCCGCCTCAACCACCGAGCCAAGCTCTGCATAAGTGACGGCAGCCGGTAATTTGAAGGTAATATCCTGGTTGGTACTTGGGAAACGTGATAGCGGACGGTACGGCGACCCTTCGTCAGCTCGCAGCAAGAATAATAGTGGGTCAATCTCCAAACCAGCCACCGATTCCGGCAGTTTCAAGGCTTGTTTAACGGATTCTCGGTATTCGCCCACAAAGCCCCAGACTAGTTTCTGGTCGTCGACCAGAGCCGCACTGCGCTTGGGATCAAAGGGCTTAGATTGTTGAATCAAAACATCATTTTTATATAGGTCAGCTTTGTCCAACGGCACCAGATTGACGGTTTTTACTACTTGGAAGTCCTCAAGCAAAGCATCCAAGTATTGTCGAGCCTGGTAATAAGCCGCGCCCTTAGTCGGCTTCTTCGAAGCATAGACGAGGCTCAAACTATTAAATTCTCTGGGCAGTTTTTCTTCGTCTTTGACTAGTTTGTTATGAGTTTTGTTCAGCTCAAACAGCGCAAACTCGTCAAAACCGGCCTTGATATTCATATGAACTTTGTCCAACAGGCTCGGGGTCAGACTGAGGCGGTAGTATTGCAGGTCGGGACTAAGGGCGTTACTTAGTTTGAAAGCTTGCTTGGCGTCCTGGCCAACTTTGGCTAGCAAATCTCCGTGCACGAATGAGTAGGTCAGTACTTCGTTGGCCCCGTCTCGTGACAAAACGTCCCGAATCTGCAATTTTAGGTTCAACAAACTATCTTTGGCTGGCGGAGTCAGATCACGCCGAGGCAAAACCAGCGGCAAGTGGTCATAGCCATAAAGTCGACCGACTTCCTCGACAATGTCCTCGGGAATCTCCAGATCAGTGCGCCAAAATGGTGGACTAACAATTAGACTTTTAGCATCGGACGTAACGCCCATCTCGACATTTTTCAGCAACTTAGCTATCTGAGCCGTGGTCAGATCAAGACCTAGACGCTGGTTAATGAAGTCCTGGCTAAGGTGAATGCCTTTCCAGAAGCCCATCGACTTGTCCGGAGCTGTGTCGATAACGTCGCTGGCCAATTCTGCCCCAGCTAACTTTTGTAGCATGCCGACGGCGTAGGTTAGGACCACGTCGTTCTGCAACGGGCTCTGGCCCTTGTTGAAACGCGTCACGGCGTCAGTAAACAACCCCCATTGCATGCTGGTCTTGCGGATGGCGTACATATCGAACGTCGCGCATTCCAGCACTAGGCTGGTAGTACTAAAGTCGACTTCGGTGTCCCGACCGCCGATGGCTCCGGCCACGCCGACTGGTTGATCGCCGGAAGTAATCAGCATGGTTTTATCGTCTTTAAACTCAGCGGTTTTGCCGTTGAGCATGGCCAGCTTGTCGCCTTTGCGCGACATCCTGGTCTCTAGGCTAGGCTTGGGAAGTTTATCGGCATCATAGGCGTGCAGAGGCTGAGCCGTCAGAGCCATGACAAAGTTAGTGATATCCACTACGTTATTAATCGGCTTTATACCAAGCCGACTGAGGTAGGACTGCATAATGACTGGTGATTTTTTGACTTTTACGTCACTCAGAGCCACGGCCACAAACCGAGGTACCAGTTTAGGAATGCCGTTTTTGACCTTCAACGGTATAGTTTTTTGGGCTTTACCGACTTTAAGTGGCAAGCTATTCAAGTACCAATCAGGCGATTTGAACTGCAAGCCTTGGATACCGGCAATTTCTCGGGCTACGCCTAGAATACCGAAGCAATCTGGACGATGAGTGAACATTTTGTTCTCGATGTCGATGATGTAGTCATCGAGTTCATACAGTTCGGCAAAAGACGAGCCGGGCTTGGCCGGCTTATCAACCACCAGGATGCCGTCATGATCATCGCCCATGTTCAGTTCCCGAGCGCTGGCAATCATACCGTTGCTATCAACGCCACGCAGGGGCCGGACTTCCAGTTTGAACTGCTCATTATCATAAGTTGACGGAACTATCGAACCCGGCGGTAACCAGGCAACCGTTATGCCTTTACGGACGTTGTTAGCGCCGCAAACCACTTGAACCAGACCCTTAGAGTCACGCTTAACTTTCTTAACAGCACCGCCGTCATCAATCAGACAAACGTTGAGCTTGTCGGCATTAGGGTGCTTCTCGCAGGCCACCACTTTAGCCACCACGATACCTTCATAGTATTTACCAAGGTCGATAACCTCTTCAACCTCACCCAGCTGTGCCCCTATCTGGGACACCAAGTTATCGACCGGCAGCTTGACATTAGTGAACTCCCGCAACCAATTTACTGATATTTTCATGCGACCTCCCGGACCATGTCAATTGCATAAACGTCATCTTTAAAATGGGTGCGTTTCTCGGGAACTACTTTAAAGCCGGCTCGCTCGTAGAAATCAATAGCTGGCTGATTGTATTCAATGACTGAAAGCTTCACACGACGTTCTGGCTTAAACCAGTTCAGCGCACCTTGCATCAATTTACTGCCTAATCCCTCTCCCTGAACTCTGGCTAATAAATACAGCCCTTCAAGTACGTCTTCGGGTTTATCCCTGTGCTTTTCGGCATGGCAAAATCCCACGATCCGGCCGTCCGTATCTTTAACAACACGGTAGTAAATGTTTTCGTCGCGATCGATAACTCGCTGATACAGATTCCTGCGGAATTCATCCCCACTTTCATCAGCAACATAGCCAATTGCATCCCGCACCCATGCCTCGTCATGTCCTGAATTCTGGTAGGTTTCTATCCAAGACCGAAGTTGCATCTGACCAAGCTCTTGAACATCGTCCATGGTCGGCTCTGCAATCTCAAAATGGTGTTTTTTGCCTTCAAAAGTCATTGGATCAACCTCGCTCATCTGAACTGCCTCAGGAATTCTAGTTTGGCTGACTCGAAGTGTCGGACGTCCTCAATACTCTGCTTCATCATAACCAAGCGGTCGATGCCCATGCCCCAAGCAAAGCCGGTGTAAACTGACGGGTCAATTCCAGCCATTTTAAGGACGTTAGGGTGGATCATGCCACAGCCAAGTAACTCAATCCAGCCGGCATGGCTACAGACTTTGCACCCCTTCTTAGCACAGAACGGACAACTGATGGCAAACTCGAAACTTGGCTCGGTGAACGGGAAGTAGAAAGGTTGAGTGCGAACTTCTAGCTCTTGCTGGTAGTACTCTTCCAGGAAGGTCTTTAGCGTGGCGATCAGGTTACCAGCATGCACGCCTTTATCAACATAGATGCCCTCAAGTTGATAAAAAGTGTGCTCGTGCCTAGCGTCGAGGTCCTCATTGCGGAACACCCGATCAGGTACGGCTACGGCAATTGGTCGGTCAGCTTTCAAGTTGGGGGCATATTTTTTCAGGTAGCGATTCTGCATGGTGCTGGTGTGAGCTGGAGCGATCAAGCCCTCAGTAGTCATGAAAGTGTCGTAGTCATCCCGGGCTGGGTGGTCTTTGGGGAAGTTTAGGCTATCGAACATATGATATTCGTCGTCAATGTGTCGAGATTCTTCAGTCACAAAGCCCATCCGAGCAAAAATATCCGAGATTTTCTGGAGTTCGGTCATCAGTGGGTGGCGACTGCCGTTTTCGGTAAGCAGAAATGCCGGCAAACCAGCATTGATATCCATAGGCGCCGTCACATCGATAGGCTCCAAAGTTTCGTCATCATCGGCCGCCTCTGCCACCAGTTTAGTCAGCTCGGCCTTTAATTGGTTGAGCTCCTTGCCGAAAGCCGCCCGCTCGGCTGGTTTTAACAGAGGAATCTCCGCACCTAGGCTCTTCAGCTCAGCCGATCGCAAAATGGACGTTTTATCCTCGGCCTTGGCCAGACGCTTTTTCAAAGCCACGGCCACCGACTCTATTTTCTTATTCGAATAACTCATGCTTAAAAATAGTATACCACCTGTGGTAATCTGGTGGTATGGCCCAGTTTAGTTTTGATATTGTCAGCGATTATGACAAAGCCGAGATGAATCACGTGTTCGACCAAATCCAGCGTGAGCTGGCCAACCGTTATGATTTTAAGGGTACCACCGCCGAGGTCCAGTGGCTAAATTCTGATCGCACCGGTTTCAAGGTGATGGGCGATGCTCAGTTCCAACTGGACGCCATCGCTGATATTATCCGCAAAAAGCTAGCCGCCCGCGGTCAAAGCCAAATGGTCATCGATGTAACCCAAGAGCCCATAACCACTAATCTGAAAATGTACTGGGAAGTGCCTTTCCAAAAAGGCTTGGACCACGAGAAAGCCAAGACAATTACCAAGCTAATTCGCGACGAGTACCCCAAAGTCAAAACCCAGATCCAGGGCGAAGAAGTCCGGGTCACCTCTCAGAAGAAAGACGAGCTCCAAGCCGTCATGCAACTGCTCAAGAAACAAGACTACAACTTCCCCTTAAGTTTTACTAATTTCCGCTAGAGCAGACATAAGCACTAACCTGTATACTGTATTTTAATGAGCAAAGCCGCTAAGACTCCAACTCCCGGACCGGAATTGCCGGCCGTTCTACTGGACCAAGCCAAACAGGTCCTGGACGACAATTATCGCAACGGCCACACCATTCCGGCCGAGGGGCTCTATCCGCATCAGTGGCTGTGGGACAGCTGTTTCATCGCCATCGGCCTGGCCCATTACGATATCGAGCGAGCCAAAATGGAAATCCTCAACCTCCTCAAGGGTCAGTGGAGCAACGGCATGATGCCCCACATGATTTTTGATCCAGCCCTCAAGTATCGCCAAGACCGTGAGCTGTGGCGCAGTTACACTTCGCCTTACTCGCCGGACGGCATTCCAACCAGTGGCATCACCCAGCCGCCGCTAATTGCTGAGGCGGTCGTCCAGATTGGCAAAAAGCTCAGTAAAGAAGACCGCCGGGCCTGGTACACCAAAACTTATCCTCACCTAGTTAAGTATCACAAGTGGCTGTACCGCGACCGCGACCCCAAAAACGAGGGCTTAGTCTTATTGGTTCACCCTTGGGAATCCGGCTTAGATAGCAGTCCGCCATGGATGTATGACCTCGAACACAATCATATGGCTCCTTGGATCCGCCTCGTAAAATGGCTAAAACTTGACGGCTTGGTAAATAAACTGCGCCGCGATACCCATTTTGTGCCACCTGGCCAGCGACTCAGCACCACCGACGCTTTGTTGGTCTTTCATGTCCTACGCAAGCTACGCCATAAGGGCTATAGCCACCAGAGAATAATGAAGAGCAAGCTACCCAAGGTTGAGGATGCCGGCTATAACGCCATATTCATTAGAGCCAATAGCCACCTAAAACATATGGCCAAAACCCTAGGGCTAGACCTGCCTCAATCACTGGCCGCTGACATCAAGCACACCGAGGAAGTCTACAACGACCTATGGGATGAGGCGGCTAGCCAATACTTCAGTTTTAACATCAATACCGGCGAAAAGATCTTGATTCCTTCAATTGCCACTTTCCTGGCTCTGTACTCCGGTAAGATTAGCAAAGACCACGCCGCCAAGCTGGTCGAGCACTTGAATAATCACCAAACCTACGCCGCCAAATTCCCTGTGCCCAGCGTTCCTCAAAACTCCACCTGGTTTGCTGCTCACCGTTATTGGCAGGGTCCTACTTGGATCAACACCAATTGGCTGATTGCTGATGGCTTGGACAGATACGACTACAAAGAGGAGGCCGCCAAAATCCGCGAGTCGTCACTTCAATTAGTCGAAAGGTCTGGATTCTACGAGTATTTTTCACCGACCGACGGTAGCCCGGCCGGCGCCAAGAACTTCTCTTGGACAGCCGCCCTGACTATCGACTTTTTGAACCGTAAGTAGCTATTCTTGGGTGGTGACCGAAACTACAAAACCAGTTTTCTCGTTGGACGATTCTTCGGCGCTGGTTGATACTATGACACTCGAAGTGCGATTGCCTTTAGAAAAGGTCAACAGAGTACCGTCGCCAGAGGTAGAGTCCAGTTGAGTAGCCCAGCCTTGGGAAGCCATTTGAGCTTTGTAGTAAGCTGTCACATCAGCAACCGATGAAGCTGTGGTGGCTACGGCGCTAAAAGAGGTGTTCTCGGCTTTACTACTAGATTGCAAAGTTGAAGGCTCGAAGATCGGCACATCAGATGGCCAGCCATCAGCCAAGGTGGCACCGGCACCGGCGGTAGTTGTAACGTTGCCGTCATCAGATTTGATGGTTACCGTACCGTCATCGACATCTACTCCGTCAGTGGCGCTATTAAACAGCGAGGCGAAGAATACTGTCGCTAGAATGGTCCCAATGATTCCTAGACCGACAATTACTCCGACTACGATTAGGACGATTTTCAGAGTATTGTCCTTTTTCTTAGTGCTTCCTGCGCCGGCAGTAGCTGACTTGGTAGCCTTATCAGCAGAGGCCGGAGTGGCGTCAGCCGGAGCCTCCTCTTTAACAGGTTGTTTTACTGGTTTAACGTCCTCTGGCATATACCCTCCTAGGTGATGTTTATGCTTACATCATACACCGAAGCGGACTTTTAGAACAATCGGCTAGTCGGCTAGAGCTGGAACCAAAGTCAGGCGAGAGGCTTTGCTGCCAGCCGTGGCGTACGCTGTGCCCCTAGAATAGCTCTTTATAGCTCGACGTAAGCCATTTAGTATCTGTAAATCATCTCGACTATTGATCTTCGCTTTTAGAGCCGCCTTCTCCTCTGGACCGTACTCCTCGGTTGGCCAGACATCAATGGGCATCCCGCTGCGCAGAAGGGCGAAGTCAAACGCTGCTGAGCATTCCTCTCGAAGCTCCTTATGCCACTGGTTGAAGTGCCGACGATATTGATCATAGCGCTCGCTTGGTTGGCAGTTCCTGGTGACGTCAGCTCTAACCAAGCAATCCCGGCCCAAACCGGCGGCAACACTAGCTACAGCATCTTCCAACTGCATGCCTGGCAACTCTGCATATTCCAGCAACTCGGGTGCGTTCATAACATCAACAACCAGCTCACCAGTCAGCACGTGATAATTGACTTGATTAACAATTCCTTCTGCCATATAGATTCTCTCTTATTTCGATGAACTATATCATTTTTAAGATTACTTGTCTATAGGGTTAGAACTTGGCCATCTTGTTGCCTTTACGCCACTGTTTGATAGCGGCTTTGTAAGGTAGGAAGTTACGGAAAATCCAACGGTCGGCTTGGCGTCGGACCAGCCAGCCCCGATAGCCGCTAACTCGCTTTTTAGTAGTTTGCAGGACCGCCCATTTTTCGCCAATTGGCACTACATATAGTGGGTGCCAGGCTCGGTACGCTACAGCTGGTGTACCCTTTTGAGCCCTTAACAGGTTGCGAACTACAAACTTAGCGTCGTGCAGAGCCGTCTGAGCCATACCACTGAACTTAGTATTAGCGTTGTCGCCCAGAACATAGATGTCATCGTGGCCTTGGGCTCGCAGGAATTCATCGACGATCACCCGGCCGCGCTCTAACTTGAACACCCGAGGGTGCTCTTGATAAAACTTAACGGCCGCCGAGCCGGCCGTCCAAATAATTACGTCAGCCTCGATCTCTTCACCCGCGATGCAGACCTTATTGGGCTCGCAGGAATTTACCTTAGTGCTCAACCGCAATTCAACACCAAGCTGCTGGAGGCGCTTGTAAGCTTTACCCGATAGTATCGGATCAAGCATCGGCAGAACTCGGTCAGAGCCCTCGATCAAAATAACTTTGGGATGCGTCACACGGTTACGATATTTATGAGCCACACGGCGCGAAAATTCGTACAGTTCGCCAGCCAGCTCAACCCCGGTTGGGCCAGCTCCAACTACAGCAATGGTCGGTGAAGCCCCTGGCGTTTTGAATAGCTCGATAAGCTTTGACCGTAGGGCGATAGTCTGCGGGATGGTCGTCATGGCGAAAGAATGCTGGTCCATACCGTCTATGCCGAAGTAGTTAACATCGTTGCCCATAGCCAGAATCACAATGTCGAAGACATATTCATCGCCTGTTTCGCTCCGCAAAACCTTCCGCTTAGGGTTAATACTGGCAATGGTATCCAAAATAATTTCGATATTTTTGGCCCGCTTTAGGATGTTTTTGAGCGGAATGACCACCTCCATCGGCGAATGTCCAGTGGCCGACCGGTACAGAGCGCCGTGATATTCAAAGTTCATATGGGTACTGATCAGACGAACTTCGAAGCCTGGTTTATTGGCTAATTCCAGAGCTGACTTTACCCCTGCAAATCCGCCCCCGACAATAACCACTCTTGTTTGTTTCATGCTTACGGTTAGTATATCAGATACTAGTCTTCTTGAGTCGGCTTGTCCAGAATCAGCGGCTCCACCGATGGCGTAGTCTCGGCAATCTTGACCACATCCTTATCCATCTTCTTTAGCTCTTTATGAGCTGCATTGTAATGATTGACGGTGGTTCCTAGGCTACTGCCTAGCTTTTGCATGAAGGTGTCGTAACTGCCGATGTGCCGGCCCAGCTCACCAACTCGCTTTTGGATCTCTTTGGCTTGCTCTTCGATTTGTAAACTGCGCAGGCCCTGCAAAACCGTCTGCAAGTAAGCCATGAAGCTGGTCGGACTGACGATGATGACGTGCTTTTCCTGGAAAGCGTACTCGATGAGATCGCGAGAATTAGTGGCCGTGGTGCCGACTTTGTTAATTAATAGATCATAATACAGCGACTCCGACGGGATAAACATAAAAGCAAAATCCATGGTGTTTTCACTGGGCCGGATATACTTACTAGTTTCATCGATGCGATTCTTAAGGTCAGTCTTAAATCGTTTTACGATTTCGTTCTTGGTGGCCTGGTCAGACTCCTCGATCAGACGATTGTAGTTTTCCAAGCTAAACTTGGAGTCAATCGGCACAACCTGGTTACGATCCAGGAAAATTACCGCGTCCACAGTCTCGCCATCCTTAAACTTGTACTGCATCTGGAATTTGCCTGGCGGCATAACGTTTTCTAGGACACTCTGCAGATAATATTCACCTACGACACCGCGTTGTTTAGGATTCTGCAGGACATTCTGCAGAGTTTTAAGCTCGTCAGCCACGTTAACCACCCGTTTGTTGGTCTCGTCCAGCTGAGTCAGGCGCTGAGTCACATCGGCGATGATTTTAGCACTCTGAGCAAATTGCTTCTGAATACTGGCCGAGGTCTGCATCTGCGATTCCTGCAACTTTTTGTTAATATTCTCGTTCAGCGACTCTTTAAGATCGGCCACGTTCTTATTCAAGGTGTCCATATCGGTCTTCAGTAACTGAGCCGTCTGGTCGCTAGCCGGCCGCGACAGTTTGCGGTTAAAGAACATGAACAACCCAAAAAGAGCAATAACCAGAATTCCTAAAATCAAAGCTGTTTCCATACTTACAATTGTAACAGGGTTAGTCGCTGTGTTCGACTTGAGACGATTCGCCCTTATGGCTTTCGTCGACTTCAATGTACTTATGGGCAATCTGAATGGACAGGCCTACGAAAACCGCTCCGGCCACCATAAGAAGGGCCTGGACGGAAAAGCGTTTATCGTTATTGCTGCTAGAGTGATGGATCGAGGGAATAACGTCACTAAGGGCGATGTATAGTAGAAAGCCGGCACTAATACCCAGTAATATTCCTAGTGGCAAAGCATTTTGACTGCCCAAGGCGAAGGTTAAGGCCGCAAAGAAAACCGTAGCAATGGCGCTTAGAAGATTAACCAACAATACTTCCTTACGGCGCATGCCTTTGGATAGCAACAGACCAAAATCACCAATCTCTTGGGGGATTTCATGAGCGGCTACCGCAATAGTCGTCACAATGCCAGTCGGTACACTAATCAAGAAAGAGGCGGCAATCGCCACCCCGTCTAGGGCATTATGCAGAGTGTCGCCGACGATGATTAATGATACCTTGGGGTCGCGCTTGGTTCGCTCCTCATGTTCATGATGGTGGTGGAACCAGTGTAAAAAACCCTCGGCAATGAAGAAAATCAAGATTCCAGCCACCGTGGCCACCATAACGGTTTCGGTTTCAGACATCTCCACGCCTTCCTTCAATAAATCCAGAAAGACAGCCGCCAACAAGGCGCCGCCGGCAAATGGCGTGGCATAAATTGCCAATTTCTCGGCCAGACTTTTCTTACTAATAAGCAAAGCGCCGCCGATTAGCGATACCACCCCTCCCAACAGAGAGAAAAATATTACTTGTTCGATAGTTGCCGTTGTCATAAGCGTTTCCTATTTATTCTAGCTTAGCATATACCGATTAACATTATTATTGCAAATTCGTCGCAATTTAGGCTAAAATTGATACATGAATCCAGATGACTTGTTTGTAACTACGCTCAAGAAGAACAAATACAGCCTAACCCAGGCCCGAACCCTAGTCTTTGAGGCTCTTCAAGATGAAGAGCCGCTGTCGATGTCCGAACTACTGACCAAACTAGAGGGTATGATCGACCGGGCTAGTTTGTACCGAACTATCACTCTGTTTGAGAAGCTAGGTATTGTCCAGCGTCTACAGATGGGCTGGAAGTATAAGATTGAGCTGGCCGACGACTTCAACTTCCACCACCACCATATAACCTGCAAAAACTGTGGTTTAACCCTGCCAGTCCGTGAAGACCTAACCCTAGAGGCTAGTATTAGAACGCTAGCCATGGAATACGGATTTGCAGAGGTCACTCACCAGCTAGAGATGCACGGTCTGTGCCCCCGCTGCCAACAAACTTAACACCTTAGGAAACATGAAACCCCGACGGTGATGCCGGGGTTTAGCGGAAGTCTCTCACTTCCACTTACAGCATAAGCAATTTGAGGCCAATTTTCAATGTGATTTCGAGCCAGACAGGTGGCTGACCAACAACCGGCTGGCGTTAGCTACTATGACACCTACGCAAAAGCCACCAATCACATCCAACGGCGCATGAACACCAAGATACAGTCTAGAGAAGGCCACGCCAGCAATCCATATCCATAACAACCACTGATACTTTTTGGCCGTGTAGGGCATCAGAGTCAAAGCCAGAGCCGTGGCCATAGCCGTGTGACTGGATGGAAAGCCGAAGCCCAGACTCAGTTCCATGCGAACAACAATCCCCGGCAACAACTCAGCCGGCCTGGGCCGGGCTATGATTTCTTTGAGCAGCGCTGTGATCACGTATGCAAAAAAAGCATTAGCCAGTAGTAGCGCCGCCAAACGTCGCCGTTTCAGCACAAAAGTTGCCGCTACTACGGCCAACACCGCACCAATACTCCCAGCTTGAGTAACAACATACATTAACTCAGTAAAGGGTCCGGGTAAGCTATATGCCAGGTCCAGCACTTCCCCTTCCATGACACTAATTTGCCGATTAGCTGCCAGAGCCGTAGACGCAGCTAAGACCAAGCCCGCCACTCCTATTGCCCACCAAGTTTTGGCCCGGGTTTTAGCATTAGCATTTTTCATATCTATATAGTACCGCACCTTGCGCCAGCCGGAGCATATCCTTACAATAAGGACTATATGAAAAAATATGACAATGTCATCGAAGTTCAAAAACTGGTCAAAAAATTCGGCAAGTTCTCCGCTCTGTCACACCTCAATTTAGAGGTTCGTCGCGGCGAAGTGCATGGTTTTCTGGGCCCCAACGGCTCTGGCAAATCAACCACTATACGTGTCTTGCTGGGCCTACTACGCAAAAACAGCGGTAATGTCACCCTCTTCGGTCAAGATCCTTGGGAAAATGCTGTCGAGCTGCACAAGCGCCTAACCTATGTACCCGGCGACGTCAGTCTATGGAATAATCTCAGCGGCGGTGAAGTTATTGACCTGTTCGCCGATCTTCGAGGTGGCATCGACAAGCCCCGTCGCGCCAAGCTTTTAAAAGATTTTCAGCTTGATCCTAAAAAGAAGTGCCGGACATACTCCAAGGGTAACCGCCAAAAAGTTGCCCTGATTGCCGCCCTAGCTACCGACGCCGAGTTGTACATCCTGGATGAACCAACTAGTGGCCTGGATCCCCTTATGGAATCTGTATTCCAAAGCTACATTAAAGAATTGAAGGCTCAAGACAAGACCGTGTTGCTGTCTAGTCACATCTTGGCTGAGGTTGAAGCCCTAGCCGACCGAGTAACAATTATTCGCGAGGGTAAAACGGTCGAGACCGGCACCCTAGCCGAATTGCGCCACCTCAGCCGCAATACCATCCATGTCCACACCAAGAAAGCTATCACCGGCCTAAAAGGCATGCCGGGGGTTCACGATCCCAAAATCGAAAAAACCCGGGCGGCCTTCGATGTCGATAATGTCGATATCGGCCGCGTCATGAACCACCTGACTAAGTTTGAAATCATCAGCCTGACCAGCACCCCTCCAACCCTAGAAGAGCTGTTCATGCGACACTACAATAAAGACTCTAAGGCGCTTCCTGCGGAGCCAAAATGAAAGCCTTCAAGGGCACCTTCAGGTTATTCCGTCTAGCCCTGCGCCTGGATAGGGTTCGCTTGCCAATCTGGATCATCGCCAATGTCGGCTTGATTGCTCTGACGCTGCCTCAATTGGCTACTGCCTATAACACCGAGCCTAAACGCATTATCTATGCCACCACCTCAGCCTCCAGCGCTGTTACGCGGTTGCTAAACGGCGCTATCACCGGCCCGAGCTTGGGCAACATCGCTGTGGTCGAGACTTTCTTCCTAGGGGCAATTTTATTCGCATTAATGAACATTTTTTTGATTACCCGCCACACCAGGCAAGAGGAAGAGACGAATCGCAGTGAGGTTATTGGCTCAACTCTGGTCGGCCGCCAGGCCGGCTTGACGGCGGCACTACTGCTGGCCTTTCTGGTCAACATCATCAGCGCCGGCCTAATCTATGTTGTTTTCCGGGCTAATGATTTGCCGGCCGCAGGCTCGCTGGCCTACTCGGCCGCCCTGGGCTTTATGGGCATGGTGTTTGCCGGCGTGGCGGCCGTCACCTCTCAGCTGTTTGAAAATACCCGGACCGCCAACAGCCTGGCTGGCTTGGTCTTCGGGCTGGCCTTTGTTATCAGGGGTCTGGGCGACGTTCTCGGCCAACTACAGCCTGGTGGACTAGCTGTTACTCCCAACTTTATTGCCTGGCTGAGTCCGGTCGGCTGGGTACTCAATATCAATGCTTTTGTCAGTGAACGCTGGTGGACGTTGGGGCTGTTTGGGGTATTGACGGTCATATTGGTGGTTGCCTCATACGTTCTGCTGTCCATGCGCGATGTTGGCTCGGCCTTATTTGCTCCCCGGCCTGGTCGAGCCCACGCCAAGCCGCAGCTATTAAAGCGCTTTGGGCTAATCTGGCGGCTTAACCGGACCTCGACAATCTCTTGGGGTACAGCCATTATCTTAACGGGAGCCATGATCGGGGCGGTGGCTCATGAATTTAGTAAGCTCATTGAAGAGAACGAAGAGATGCAAGAAATTCTGAGCCAGCTAGGTGCCGGCACTAATATCACCGACGTCCTGTTTGGTTTCATGTTTATAATTATCGCTATTGCCACTACTGGTTATGCCTTGCAAACTCTGACCCGCATGCGAGCCGAGGAGTCCAGCGGCCGTTTGGAGCTACTTTTATCAACGGCTGAGAGTCGCTGGAGTTGGCTGTTCAACTACACAATCTACTCGGCCGTCACCAGCTGGATAATTTTGGGCTTGACTGGATTTGCGGCTGGCTTGGTCTTCGGCACGATTACCGGTGACGTCGCCAGTAATGTTAAGAGTCTGTCGACGGCTATTTTAGTCTACATTCCAGCTATCGGTGTCATGATGGGCGCTACCTTAGTTTTCTTTAGCCTACTACCACGTTTGTACGTGGCCCTTGCCTGGGCGGCCTTGGCTTCAAGTCTAATCATATTCCAACTCGGAGCAATCCTTAAACTACCCCAGTGGCTGCTTAATGTCTCGCCATTTCTGCACACTCCAACCGCGCCAATTGTCGATGTCCGTTTCCGGCCACTTTTATATCTGTCGTTAGTCGCACTAGGCCTAGGCATCACCGGCTTTATACTCTTCCGCCGCCGCGATATACAGACTAGCTAAAGTTGAATGTCTTGCTTGGCGTCACCGCGCGTCTGGCCATCTTCAGAGGTAAACAACACTTTGGCTTCCCAAGTACCAATACCTGGATTCTGCAGGCGAGCTTCGCACTTGCCGTCTTTAATGGGCACGGTTTCTTCTGGGCCATAGTTGCCCTGTTTTAAATAAAATGAACAAGTACCGATTTCCCGGCTGCTAACCTCGGCGCTTAAAATAACTTCACTGTTCTCTGGCGCATTAGTGGCTGTGAACTCAACTTCGACTACCTTGGCGGCTTGACCATCTTCGGTAATCTTAGTTGATTCATCGACGGTCTCGACAGTTGATAGTTGCGAAGAATCCACAGCTGCCGGCTGGTTTTCTTTAGCCTGCTGAGCTTGCTCTTCCTGCTCGCGAGCCACAATCTGGCGATTCTGGATGTAGTAGCCGCTAATACCGATGCCGATGGCCAATAGGGTCACCACTGGTACCATTAGGCTGCGGCGGCGGGACAAGTTAATAAGTAGATTCTGCATAGTAATTTTCTCTAAAAGATTAGATAACCAACTAACATTATAACGCTCATTCCGGCCATAAGCACATCCTCTATCAGAGCTACCGATGATAAGGGTAGTTTAATGATATTACCCAGGCAAGCGCACTTGATAGGATCATCTTTGTGAGCGGCCGTATATTGGAATACGCCCCAGGCGCCAATACTGAAGATTACCAGAGTGATTAGGTCGCGAAAGACCGGCAGCAGGTTAGACACGTACAGAAAGCCCAAAAAAAGCTCAATAAACGGATAGACCATGGTGTAGACTTTTGACTTGGCGGCAATCGGATCATACAGGGGGAACATCTGCACAAACATCTCATAGCCGATCAGCTTGAAGCTTCCAAAAATGATCAAGAAACCGCCCATAAACCACTCCAGCCAGATCTGCAGGTCAAAGCCTAGCACAAAAGCCATGGTTGTAGCACAGATAACGATAACTCCGTAGACACCAGCTAATTTTAGGCGCTCCTTGCGATTGTCTACAGAGTGAACCATGACGGACGCATCAGCAGCATGAGCCATTGGTGCTGGCTCGACAGGTGAAGCTTGCCCAGGATGGCGTTCGGTGCCCTCAAGATTTGGCCGTTGCCGCTTTCGCTGAACATAATTGTCATAATACTGCATAAGCTTGGTCTGTCTATTATAGCACTCTAGTGACTGCTATAATATGCGTTATGCATCAAGAACTTCAGCATCCACCTCGAGTGCGATACATTGCCCTACTTGCCCTGACAGTCCTGAGCACCGGCGCCGTCTTCTATCACCACGTCGAGAAATTGTCTTGGCTGGACTCGATATACTTTTGTGTCATCAGCCTGGCTACAGTCGGCTACGGCGATATCACCCCCAAAACTGACGCTGGCAAGATTTTTACGATCTTTTACGTGATTATCGGCATTGGTATCTTTGCCGCCTCTGTTAACTACTTGGTAAAACGGGCTGCCATGAACCGCTTGCAAAAACGCGACGACCGAATAGAAGAATCCAAGTCAAATAAATAGCCGGTCGGCTAGTTCTACCAGCCCCCGCCTCCGCCTCCGCCTCCGCCGCCACCCGAGAAACCACCACCGCCAGAAAATCCACTAGAACTCGAACTCGAGGGTGGGCTGAAGTTGACAGTTGAGGCGGCCGTGAAACTCGATAATGATGAGGCTAGATAAGCAGTGTTAAAGGTACTCCAGTTACCGTGATACCAATCTGGTGGCTGTTGATATATGTCCTGAAATTCGGCTGCCCAGGATTTTTCCAGACCAAACAACATAGCATAGGGCAGGAGTGACTCAAACAGCTTTATTTTGGCCTTGTTGTCTTTCATGACACGCTCGGCGCCCTTTACGCTTTGCAGAAACTCCAGGCGGTCTTTCTCGGCCATCCTTATGAAGTCCTTGACTCCCAGTAGATACTCTTTAGTCTCGACCCCTTTAGGAGTCCTAGCCGGCATGGCTGCGTTGGTAATAAACAAAATTATGGCGCTTATCACCAGGCCGATGCCTAGTGGAATACCTACAACAGTAAATGAAATGACAAAGCCAAACACCAACAGCAGAACCGCAGGAGTCACGAAGTATTTGCGGGCCTTGTGGGGATCGACCACAAAATATCCGCTGTCTGTCGCTAACCCGGTAACCGTCTTGCCCAGAGCCGCAACCTCAGTGTAGACATTCGTTTTTAGGTCTTTGAGCTTTACTGTATCGCCGCTGGTTGGGTTAGGTCCAAAGAATATTCTCAGCACGTCCATTTGGTCCTTCTTCAGTCCGGTTGGCGCCTTGACCAGCTCCAACTCGAATTCAGTCTTATCCTTCAATATCTTTTTGGTAACTGTTTCGCTGATAATTACATACTTCCCTACAGCTAAATCAATAATTGTAGCCGTGATAGCCTTATTGCTAAGCCTTTCATTTAGCACCACATCGCTTATTGCCACTGTTATATCTTTAGGAGCTTGGTACTGGGGCACTATTATGCCCTTGCCCTTGGGATCTCGGCCGGTTTTGCGCCACTTTGCAATAACAATAACCAAGGTAATCATTGGCGGCAAAACTACTCCTCCAATAATTGCCAAGATCAGTAGCAAGGCTAGTAACTCGGCTATTCTATCTGGTTTGAATACACCTTTATTAAAACCAACTACCATAGTCAGTGTTTCGTAGCCACTTAGTGCGTTTTGGGTGGTCGTAGTGATGATCGTTTCATCTTCACCCTTCGTCACCGTCATGTCACAATCTCTTTGTTCTGCTTGGTATGGCCCGGCAAAACAATCGATCATGTTATTTCGCTGAGCGTCTATACTTTCCGGTAGGTGCAGACGAGCGGTCACCGACCCAAAGGTTTGTGGCCACTGATCGCCGTTTACATCCCAGTACAGCTCGTCATAATCCTTGTAGAAGCTGATGACATTCTCTAAGTTATAAGTGATGACATAAGTATTGAGCCCTTGGACATACCTGTCGGCATCACCAATCCGAAGTACTAAGTTGCCGCTATCAGAGTAGTCAGTGAATTCATATGGGGTTCCAACCTCGTCTGTAACCGAAGCTACATCAATCGACACGGTCTGGTCTTTGTATTCCTTGGGGATAGCTCTGAGGATGCCGTGGTTTTGATTATAATTCGGGAACTCAGCTGTGATTTTTTCTATCACCTTCATGGTACTAACATTTTTATCTGTTTTGCTGAGGTAGTAATCAGCCTCGAATGACCGAATAGTAAAATTCTGAGTATTCTGAGCCGAGGCTATGGGTGTCGCCAATAACACCGAAAAAGCTACAACCAGTAAGAATAGTAACCGCCGCATTTAGCCCCTATTATAAACTACTTGCCAGAGATATAAACTTTGCGCCTGAGCAAAATATAAAGGCCGGTTGTAACTGATGTCACGGCAATCGCCACGACAAGCAGAGCCTTTATTCCGGTGTCAGCTAGGTTGATAGTGCCCGATGAGCCACCACCCGAGCCGCCAGTGGCAGCCTCGAGCGTCGCCAGTAAGTTTGCAGAAAACTCACTAGAGTGACCAAAGCCGTCGGTGCTATTATCAGTCATAGTGGTAACTGCTGATATATATTTTGCTCCACTAACACCCGCAGGTAACGTCAGGTTGGCAACAGCGTTAGTGACATCACCGGTCACGGTCGTGGCACCGAGGTATGTCTGGCCCTGTCCATTGCCACTTGCGTCCGGACTGTCGTTAGCAAAGAACTCAACCCTGTAACCGGTGGCTCCGACTTCAGCATCATTAATATCAAGGCTATAGGTAATGGTTGCTTGGCCATTATCAGAAGTTACACTTGATATGACCGGGTAGTTAATATAACGGTTAGCTGGTGTGTCGGGATCACCAGCGTCATTAGCGTTAACACCAACGTTTACAAATGTCGTGAAATCACCGGTTGGATTATCAAACAGGTCAATCCCTAAATTGAGACCAAGGCCCTGAAAGCTTCCCCCGCTATTGGAATAAATGCTGTTGCCTAAGAAGCTATTGTTCAGCGGAAGAAGCCCAGTGCCCGAGATACCAAAGGATGCTATCCCAGCCCCGTTACCAGCAATTATGTTGCCAGTCCCGGCAGCTGTGCCTCCGACCAAACTGTTTAGAGAATCTAGCAATATCACCATTCCTAGATCATTACCAAAGCCTGACTGGACTTCTCCATTGGTATTGGTGCCGATGTAATTGCCTTGGACTATATTATTAGAGCTACTACCGCCTCCGAAGGCTGTAAGACCTATTATTATAACGCCAGGTGCCGTAGAGTTACCCGAGATAACGTTTCGAGCAGCCGCCGTCGTGCCCCCAAGAGTATTATTATTACCCCCAATATTTACGGCAGCATTGTTGGCGTTACCGTTAGGCAGGGCAGCCGTGCCGGCGACATTCAGCCCTATGTAATTGCCCTGGATTGTTGATCCACCAGCAGCAGCGACTCCCCGACCATTGTTACCAGAGATAATATTTCTAGAACCCGAAGTCGTACCACCAACTGTCATGTTATAGCCTTCTATACCGTCGGTGGTATTGCCAAGGTCACTCATACCGTCCGCGCTTGTACCAATGTAGTTACCGCGGATAGTAATGCCAGTAACGCTGGACGCGATGCTGATACCATCAACACCGTTGCCAGAAATAATGTTACGCTGGCCACTGTCCACTCCCCCGACTACCACATCACTTGCGTCGGTGTAAATACCATCCGAAGTGTTGCCAACCGCAGCCGTGCCGGCGGCGTTGGTGCCGATGTAGTTAGCCTGGATAGTACTTGCTGTGCTGGTACTTGTTAAAAATACACCTTCATTACCATTACCAGATATGACGTTTCGACTAGCAGAGGTGCTTCCACCAATCGTAGTAGAGGCTGCTGAAGTTTCGATTCCATCGTCATCATTACCCCGGTCTAATGTTCCGCCGGCATCGAGCCCAATGATATTCCCCTGGATAGTTGAGTTTGTAGATGTTGACCCTAGGACAATACCATTCAGACCATTACCAGAGATGACATTACCCTCACCGCTGGTCGTGCCGCCAATAGTCACTGCTGGAGCCAATGAATTAACAGCGATGCCGTTATCATCATTCCCAAGGTCTGCCGTGCCGGCTGCGCTAAGCCCAATTGTATTGCCTTGGATAATGGTGCCTGTTGTCCCAGCTGAACTGACCACAACCCCATTATCTCCGTTACCAGAGATGACGTTTCCGTGCCCACTGGTTCCGCTCCCAATAGTAGTGTTGTCAGTCCCGTTGAGTACACTAATACCATCGCTACCATTACCAATGTCCACCGCCCCAGTTGAGTCGGTACCAATATAATTACCGATAATCTGGTTAGCGTTTGTTGTAGCATCTGTCACCAGTATTCCGTCGTCACCATTACCGGATATCACATTGCGTTCGGCGGCAGTATCACCGCCAACAACATTACTATCAGAATCATTGAATATTCTTATCCCCCAGTTTGTGTTCCCTAGGTCCGCATCGCCAGCAGCATTCAATCCGATGTAGTTGCTACTAATGGTGTTATTATCCGACTCTTCCATCGAGATGCCCTCACTGTTACCAGCTATAACATTGCGAGCCGATGTGGTGGTCCCGCCAATTGCAGCACCAGACGATTGGTAAAGATAAATTCCCCTGCCATCGTTTGCAACTGTGGCTGTCCCGGCTGCATTGAGCCCAACATAATTGCCTTGAATAGTGTTGTTATCCGAAGCTCCAGTGCTAATACCGGCAGAGCCATTACCCGAGACAATATTTCTAGCGGCTGAGGTGTTTCCACCGATTGTGTTGCCGGAGTTGTTTTGAACTACCAGGCCATCAGCGCTATTGCCCAAATCGGTTGAGCCATCGTTGCCGATGCCTATGTAATTACCTTGGACTGTGTTGGTAATCGATCCTTCTATAAGAGCTATCCCTGAACTGGAATTGCCTGATACGACATTTTGTGCACCACTAGTTGTTCCGCCAATTTGAGTGTTGTCACCACCAGTTACCATAATTCCGCCAGTGCCATTGCCTATTGCCGCGTTTCCAGTAGCATTTGTGCCGATCAGATTACCTTGTATAACACCGTTATCGGCTGCGTCAGTCTGGAATTGGACACCCCGTGCCGTATTACCAGATATTAAATTTCGGTCCTCAGGATCTGTTCCACCAACTACAGGGCCGGAGACCTGAGACATAATGCCGTGACTACCGTTAGCATCCGCAGCCAGACCGTTAACACTGGTGCCTATGTAATTGCCCTCAAATCGGGCATTGATTCCACCAGAAAATGCCTGAAGCGCATTCCCAACAGCCCCGTTAACAACTAAACCACGAACCGTGACATCAGAACCAGTAATTGATATGGGAGCTCCGGCACTACTAAGATCGATCTCAATCATCAGTGTACCGTTTAGGGCTTGTGGAGCTGGATTAGTATTGGCTGAGGCACCAGTTTCAGTGTAGCCGTCAATAATAACTGACTGGGTAATATCGGGCAGGGCGCTAGTTGGTGTGATGGTGTGCGGCCCAGCCCCGGCGATGTCAAATTCAATAGTATCGCCGGTGCCACTACCGGCCGTACAGCCACCAACAGCCGTGTCAGTGTTTGAGGACTGGATTGCTTCGCGCAGCGTACAGCCAGTCCCGTCGTCAGTTGCCGAGTCTACCGTAATGGTTGAGGCCGCGCTGACTCCAGTAATGTGCCTCACAAGTAACACCCCGCTTGCCACTGCAAACAGTATGGACAGAACCACTAATTGTCGAGCTATCTTTCTTTTAATGTCTACCCTCTCTACCGTTGTTTATTCTCACTAATTATAGCTCATAACGCTTATGAAAACAACTAAAATAACCCCCGCTATGCGAGGGTTATTGTGCGTCTAAAAAACTCTTAGACTGCTGGAGTTACAGGTGGGGTAGGTTCTTCGGCACCTGGAGCTGCCGGTGCAGCTGGCTCTCCGGCTGTACCATTGCCATCGCTTGGTGGCATGCTGGTGGCTGGTTCATCAGCTGGAGCTGGCATAGGATCTGGTGCAGGAGCTGGTCCTACGCCTGGATCTGGGGCTGGGGCTGGGGCATCACCTGGTACGTTTGGATCTGCTGGTGCTGGGTTTGTTGTTGGGTCCATGTCTATTGTTCCTTGTTTATATTGTTAACAATACCTACTACTTTACATCCAAGCCGAGCAACATGCAAATGCTTTTATTACATCATTTTATAGAAAGAGCGAAACGGACCCCGTCTAGCCTTGAAGTTTTGAATCATTACTAATCTTACATTGTCTTTTTTTAGCCACAAGCGCATACTGTTACTCAGTTAAACAAGGATATTTCGCTATGCCAGAAGAAAATAATCCCCCTACTCCTCCCACACCAGTGACCCATGACGGTAAAATGCCCGAGGACATCCCTGATTCGGAGATGCCACCGCCCCCAACTCTTGAAGATGAGACTATGCCCAAGCCCCCCAAGCTTAAGAAATCGCCCAAAGGGCTAGTGGTCGTGTTGGTAGTTTTTGGTGTTCTAATTGTAGCCGGGGCTCTAGGCTGGTTCTTCTTCATGCGTGACACCAGTCCACCGGCTCAACAGAGTACTTCACAAGAGACTGAAGTTACCGAAGCAGTCGATGATGACGTTCCCGACGCCACTAACACCGAAACCTTCACTAGCGACCCTTACCGAGTCACTTTCATGTACCCAAAGACCTGGAAAGTAACTGAGGCCAACGACAACAGCATTCTAGTTGAATCCCAAAACTTCAACTACCAAACTGTTAGTGGCGAGTCTAAAGAGGGCAACTTCCGGGTAGCTATTCGCAAAGGTGCCACCACAGCCGACAGCGACATTATCGCTAAGGGCGTGGCCATCCAGCCATCTGAGCCGCTCAAATATACCAACCCTGCTCCGGGGCAGCGCACTGAAACCAATCTTTCCTTTTTCGGCAAGGATAATGTCGATAACTTCTCGTTCCTGCTAATCACCAGCAACTACAACCTTAAAACCGGTGATACCCTGGGCCCAGGTTTTGGCAAAGAAACCGATGCTTTCCTAATCAGCGGCGGCTACTCCGAATCCGGCCTAGAACCCGGCTTAGCCACAAACCAAGTCTCAGTACCTTTCTTCCACACCACCAACGCTTACGCTCAAGCCAACGCCATCATCCAATCTTTGCAGATTAAGTAGACTGGACTTTTTGGCGTTTGCGTTTAGTGTGATCGAGTTCCTTTTTGCGCAGTCTTAAACTCTTGGGCGTAACTTCCAGCAATTCGTCATTTTCGATAAAGTCCAGGCATTGTTCCAGGCTAAGAATTGTTGGTGGCGTCAGCTGAACCACCCCATCGCTAGATGAACTACGCATATTAGTCAGATGCTTAGCCTTACAGACATTGATTTCCATGTCTTCGCCTCGCTTGTTAAGGCCGATAATCTGGCCAGCGTAAACTTTGACAGCGGCATCGACGAAAACCGTGCCTCGTTCCTCGGCGGTTTGCAAGGAGTAAGGTGTGGTCGTGCCGGCTTCAAAGGCAATCAGCACCCCATTGCGCAGTTGCTCTAGTTTTGAGCCCAACGGTTGGTAGCCTGTCACCTGGGAATGCATAACAATCGTACCCTTAGTATTAGTCATCAGGATGTTGCGCAAGCCAATCAGGGCCCGGGTCGGCAATTCGTAAACTAGCTTGGTAACTCCCTTGGGTGAAGCAAATTGGTCGTGCAAAGTAGCTTTGCGTTGGCCAAGTTCCATTTGGACAGCTCCGACATAGTCGGCGGGTACTTCGATGTTAACTTCTTCAACTGGCTCTTCGGTGACACCGTCTTTTTCGCGGGTGACAACTTGGGGCCGACCTACTTCGAACTCAAAGCCTTCCCGGCGCATAGTTTCAATCAGGACACTTAGGTGGAGTTCGCCCCGGCCCGAGACCTTAAAGCCGATGCCGTCTTCTTCTACGCGCAGTCCGACATTAGTTTCCAGCTCTTTATTAAGTCGATCGGCAATCTGCCGGCTGGTGCTGAACTCGCCCTCCGTACCCTTGAATGGACTGGTGTTAGGGCCAAGATAAATCTGTAGAGTTGGCGCTTCGACCTCTAGTACTGGTAGAGCCTCAGGACTGGTGGCGTCAGCTATGGTTTCACCAATCTGAGCATCACCAATGCCAGTCAACTGAACGATGTCGCCGGCCACACCTTCTGGGACTTCAAATCTACTGACTCCGTGGCTCATAAAAACTAAGTCGACTTTGGCCTTGGTGACCGAGCCGTCTTTTTTGCATAAACTGACCTGATCGCCGGCCTTGATGTGGCCACGAGTGATTCGGCCGACGGCGTACTTACCTTTGAAACTATCCCAAGAAAGAGCCGTGACCAACATTTGAAAAGGCTTATCCAGCTCGGCTGGCGGAGCTGGAATCTCGTGCATAATTGATTGGAAAATGACTTCCAAGTCACCAGGCGCTTCGGGATCTGCTGGGGTCTCTTTCCAAGCCTTGCCTTCACGGCCAACGGCGTAGTACACCGGATAGTGCAGTTGGTCCTCGTGAATGGCCAGCTCTAAGAATAAATCAGCCAACTCATCCTCCACTTGGGCAATTCGGCTACCGTCCTTGTCAATCTTGTTGATCACCACAATCGGCTTCAAACCCTGAGCCAAAGCCTTAGTCAACACAAACTTAGTCTGCGGCATCGGACCTTCCTGAGCATCAACAATCAGTAAACAACCGTCGGCCAAGTTTAGAGTCCTCTCCACTTCACCACTGAAGTCGGCGTGCCCGGGCGTGTCGATGATATTGATCCTATAGTCCTCATGCTGAACGGCCGTCACTTTGGCGGTGATGGTAATACCGCGTTCGCGCTCCTGGTCACCAGAATCCATAATAAGGTCCTG
>CAYRSA010000006.1:0-43223 GCA_964426845.1 uncultured Candidatus Saccharibacteria bacterium
CGCTGAAAGCATATTAAGCGCGAAGCCTCCTTCAAGATTAGATTTCCCTATGAGGACCCAGAAAGACTATCTGGTTGATAGGCGCAAGGTGAAAGTACAGTAATGTATTGAGCTAACGCGTACTAATAGTCCCATCGACTTTTTACGACCATGACATTCAAGATTTAGTTCTTGAGCGTCGTGGGAACAAGAGTGCAATTTGACTAGTTATTGGTGTGAATCACACAACAATAAGTTCCAAAGTCGTTTGTTTAATAGGAATTACATGAATCTCAAACCGGCATCCGTATGGACGCCGACCTTACGCTTTTAACAGAGGTGTTTGGTCGGTGCCCATGGCGCTGGGGAAACACCTGTTCCCATCCCGAACACAGCAGTTAAGCCCAGCAGCGGTTACAATACTTGGCCAATCAAAGCCTGGGAAAATAGCACGGTGCCGATTTATAGTTAAAGCCTCCTTAAACGGGGGCTTTTTCTTTGACCCAAAAAAGTAGTAAGCTTGAGCATTTTCATCTGTTAATATGGTGTTATGAAACTTACTGAAGTACTTATGTGGAGTGGGCTTACCGTCAGCGCCATCTCCTTTGGCATGGAGGGCACAGCCAACGGCTTTGAATATGCCGCCGAGACCAGGGGCTCGTTTGTGACCCAACCTGCTTTTCGTCAGGTAGCTGAACAAAGTCGTGACTTTAGAGATGCCTTTGGATTAGCGGCGGTAGCTCAGATGGCTGGGGCTGGGGCTATTTACGCTTCTCAGGCAGGGCTTCGGCGCAGGACTCAGTGATCTTTTTGATTAAATCGTAAGGAATAGGCTCGTCTAATTGGAATTGGATAGTGCCCTTGGAGGTTTTATAGCCCGTTAGTTGCGATTTAAAGGTGCTTACGCCTAATGCGCCGGGATAGAAGCCAATGTGCTTAGGGTAGCCCCCAAAATGGACGATATTGCCTGCCTTGGTGGTGTAAGTTGGGATGCCATAGCTAATTCGTTCCTCAGCCTCTGGCAGAACTCCTTGGATGGTCTTGCGGACTTTCTCGAGAATTACCCGAGTCTTCTCGGGGAAGTTGCTAATATACTCGTCGACATTCTTGTAAGCTTGCATGGTTATATTCTATCACCACATTGACCGAGCAATTATTGTTGACATAAGCGCTTCCTAGTGCTATCATAAGCGTAATTCCGAAGTGGAACAGAGGGTCGTTAAGGCAACTTAACGGCCTTTTTCTATCACTTCGAAACAGAGTGGGACTACATCAATCATAAGGGAGGTCACTCACATGGCTGGAACTAAAACTGGCGGCAAAGCTGCTGCTAACACTAACAAATCTAAGTATGGTGCAGATTTTTACGCAAAAATCGGTGCTATGGGTGGTAAAAAGGGTAAAACTGGTGGTTTCTATGCAAACCGCGAGCTAGCTCGCTTGGCTGGTGCCAAGGGTGGACGAATTTCTCGTCGCACCAAAAAAGTAGCTTAAATACTACTTTAGGCAAAAGTCGCCTCAGAGGTAATACTCTGGGGCGATTTTTTATTTTCTGATTCTTTTCGACGGTAGGGCCGGCAGAAGCGAGAGGAAGTCACTGTCCAGACCTGGCCGCAGTTGAAACACTTATAATGCCGAGCATCTTGTTGCAAGCTACGAGTATCACAGACTGGGCAGGCGCTCCTCTGATGTAGCCAATCTCGGTAGGTGTCCATGCAGTCTTCGATATGGTCAGGATCAATCTGTTGGCCATACTTCTGACCCAACTCCTTAGCCTTGTCCCAAGCCTGGCTCTCTAGGCTGATAAGTTCTAGATCTGATCGGTAATTGTGGTGTTCTAGTAGGGCATGGCCGACTTCGTGCAAGAAAGCCCAACCAGCAGCTTCGGACACCGCATCCACCGGATAGATAACCGTGTTGTACTTGGGCGACCAGCAGAACTCTTTGCCGGGCTTAAAGTTTAGTTCAGGGAAGTCCCGCCGCAGACTATCTAGCAGATCACCCATGACGAGCCTTTAATAGTTCATAGCAACCGTAGATGACGGCTTCCTCAGGGCGCTTGGCCGGCAGGACAGGGGGTATCTTCATGATGGGCACTTCGTACTTTTTTAGTTCAGCCTTCAAAAACTTGCCAAATTTTTTGAAGTGCGATCCAACCCCGCCACCGATGATTACCACGTCTGGCTCTAGTAGGGATATGACGTCAATCAGGCCCTTAGCAAAATCACGAGATATAACTTTCCATATTTCTGGATCATCAATTTCACTGGCCTGTTTGCCGTATTTCTGAGTGATAGCTTTGCCGGAAGCTAGCTTTTCCCAAGAGATAGTATCCTTGCCGTTCTGAAGCATGAATGAATTGCCACCGCGATCACCTAAACTGGTATCAATTACACCATCTATGATAAGAGAAATGCCTATTCCAGTACTTATAGTAATGTAAAGTATCCTTTTATGCTTATCCTTGACGTTTGTTGCTTCATAAAGACCGGCCAGCTTTGCATCGTTCTCGACGAGCACCGGGGCTTTAAGATATTTCTCTAAAAACTCAACTAGGTGGACATTCTTCCAGGGTAAATTGCCAAAACGTAAACCGATTCCGTGTTCGCGATCAACCAGCCCCGGCAAAGCCACGCAAGCTGATTGATAATCGACTACGCCTAAAGCCTGGATGTTCTCTGTTAGAGCGTCCAGAAACTGGCTATAATTTTGCGGCGTAGGGAACTTAACAGATTGCTTCAACTTACCATCCTTGGTAAAGACTGCCAAAAGTGTCTTGGTTCCGCCGACATCTACCCCCAAATACATGCCCTTAGTGTAGCAGAAAATAAGCCTAGTTCGGTGGCTTTACATAACCGCTGGTAACAGATATAATTAGGTTAAGACTGAACGGAGAAACAACCCACGGGTTGCCGCAGGACGAAGAGGAGGCATGAAAAATCATGTCAAAAGTTATAACTATGGACGACCTACTGGAGTCCACAGAAATCAAGGAATTAAAACAGGGCGACGTCATTGAAGGCGTTATTACCGAGGTCAAGAAGAACGAGATCTGGGTTGATTTAGGCGCCTACGGAATTGGAGTAGTTTCCCGCCGCGAGATCGCCGGTGGCCAAACTCTCGAGAAGGGTGCTACTGTTACGGTCAGCATTGTCGAAGCCGAGACCGACGACGGCTACGCCATCTTAAGCATGCGCCGAGCGGCTAAGGACAAGGGCTGGGATGAGCTCCAAAGACTACTGGAAGCTCAGGAGATTATCGAGATCTATCCATATGATGCAAACAGAGGTGGACTACTAATCGAAGCCGAAGGCATTCGGGGATTCTTACCAGTATCTCAACTAGCCGCCGGAAACTATCCACGAGTATCGGGGGCCGACAAGGATGAAATCCTTCAGAAACTCAACGCTCTGACCAACAAGTCAATGCGGGTTCGGGTGTTGGACGTTAATAAGAAGGACAACAAATTGATTGTCTCCGAAAAAGAAGCCGTCAAGGATGAGTTAAAGGGTCGCTTTGAACAGCTGAAGGTCGGCGACACTGTTAAGGGCGTAGTCACTGGCGTTATCGACTTTGGCGCCTTTGTTAATGTCGACGGCATCGAAGGTCTGATTCACATCAGTGAAATCTCTTGGGAGCGGGTCGAAGATCCGTCCAAGTACCTCAAGGTTGGCGACGAAGTCGAAGCTAAGATCATAGCTATCGATAAAGACCGCCTAAGTCTATCTCTCAAGCAGATGCAGGAAGACCCATGGCTAGGCGAGGTTAAAGCCTTCAAAAAGGGTGATGTAGTCGAGGGTAAAATTACCCGGATTACACCTTTCGGAGCCTTCGTACAACTCAGTCCAGCCGTCGAAGCCTTAGTCCACGTATCAGAGATGAGCGATGACGAGAGTATTGACCCCGAGAAGCTATTTCAGCTGAACGAGACCAAGAAATTCAAGATCATCGATGTTGACACCGATGCCCGTAAGATTGCCCTGAGCCTCAAAGACAGCAAATAACAGATTGACTATGTAACTAGAGCCACCAGAAAGGAGACGCCGAGATGAGTTCCAAAATCGAAATCGAAGACAACATCACCGTCGGCGCCCTAGCCGAAAAGCTGGCTATTCCGGTAGTTACCTTGGTGTCTGAGTTGTTTAAGAATGGCATCATGGCCACTGTTAATGAGCGAATTGATTTCGACACTGCTCAAATCATTGTCGGTGAGTTAAAACTAGACATCGAGCTAACCCGCAAAGCCGAAGAAAGCAAGATCACTACTCGAGAGGCTCGCAAGGCTTCCAGTGATAAAGCCGTAGCCCGACCACCAGTGGTGGCGGTTATGGGCCATGTTGACCACGGTAAGACCAGTCTGCTGGACGCTATCAGGGGTGCAGAAGTAGTCAAGGGCGAGGCCGGCGGCATCACCCAACACATTTCGGCTTACCAGATTACCCACAATGACCGTAAAATTACCTTCTTAGACACTCCCGGCCATGAAGCTTTCGCCGCTTTAAGAGAGCACGGCGCTCAGCTGACCGATGTAGTTATCATCGTGGTTGCCGCCGATGACGGCATCAAGCCCCAGACTATTGAGGCCATCCGCTTTGCCGAAAAGGCTGGCGTCAAGATTGTGGTGGCCATCAATAAGATCGACAAAACAGGGGCCGACATAAACCGGACCAAACAGCAATTATCTGAACACAATTTGCTAATAGAAGAGTGGGGCGGAGAAACCGTGGTTGTGCCAGTCTCCGCCAAGACCAAAGAGGGCATACCAGAACTATTGGACATGGTTTTACTGGTGGCCGACGTTGAGGAATTAAAAGCCGACGAAGATGTGCCAGCCAGGGGGTTGATTATTGAAGCCCACATGGAACAGGGTCGTGGCCCTTTGGGCGTAGCTTTAGTCGATGCCGGCAAGCTGAAAAAAGACCAGTTCGTTGTAACTGGTACAACGTATGGCAAAGTCAAAAGCTTAGAAAACACCTTAGGCCAAACAATCACAGAGGCAGGACCGTCAACGCCAGTTGTTATCACCGGCTTCAAGACTTTGCCGGAATTCGGCGACGAATTTCAAGTTGTAGCCAGCGAAAAAGAAGCCAGGAAGCTGTCCAGCGACTCCTCACGAGCCCAGACCTCCGAAACCAAATCCGGCATCAATACAAGTAGCGAACTCATCCGTAAGATTAACAGGGACGTGAAGATCAATGAACTGCCTGTTCTAATCAAGGCTGACGTTAAAGGCTCGCTAACCTCTGTTATAGACAGTTTAAAGAGCTTAGACACCGATGAGGTGGCCATTCGGGTAGTCGGCTCAGATGTCGGGGCTATCAACGATACCGACTTGCACTTGGCCCAGACCAGTGGGGCTATTATCTACGGCTTTAACGTCGATATACCTCAATCTGTTAAGCAGCAAGTTTCTCGGGACAAAATTCCAGTTCGTCTTTACAAGATTATTTACGAACTTATTGAAGATGCTCGCAATGAACTGGGCCGTCTATTATCGCCAGAGGTCGTGGAGACTGAGTTGGGCAGGTTAATCATCAAAGGTGTCTTCAAGACTACCAAGACCGAAGTTATTGCCGGCGGTGAAGTTACTAAGGGCAAGCTAACTATGCCCGCTCTGGTCCGCATTACCAGGGATAAAGCTAGTCTAGGTGAGGCTGAACTGACCGCTCTAAAGAAGGGTCCCCAGGACGTTAAAGAAGTTTTTGAGAACGAAATGTGCGGTATTCAGCTGGCCACCACTGCAAAAATTGAACTTCAAGAGGGCGACAAGCTGGAATTTTACACCCGCGAAGAGGTGACCCGTACGCTCTAAAGAGCGTACAATATAGGTGGAGAAAATATGGAACGATCCGGCCCAGCTTTTTTTGAATCAGAAGAAGACGACGAAGACGATGAAAACGACTTCAGCATTGCTGAAGTCCGACCCAAGGAAGAAGATGAGCCAAGCGTCATCGACAAGCTCAAGAAAATCATGGGTATTGAAGAAGAGTCGGGTAGTGAAAAGCAGGGGATACTGGAGCGCCTTTCTGAAGATACGCCAGAGGTAGAAAAGCCTGACAAAACCGAATCAACTTTCCCGTTATCAATGCTAGGCGGGCCGGAAAAAGATTCGCTGCCAGACAGTGAAACCTTAGTCGAACCACATCGAGAGAAGCCGACAGTTATCGACCCAGAGTTACTTGCTGAAGACGAGCCTGAAGAGCCCGAGAGGCTAACGATTCGTCAACAGCCTCTCCAGCAACAGGCTACCAAAGAGGTTGTTGAATCGGAACCAGAGCTAGAAACAGAGGTGGATGTAGCTGAAGAACCCCCGGAACCCCCGGCTTCGCCCCCACCACCCACCACTGCTGCCACGCCAGTCGCTTCAGCTAGGATTATTGAATCTGAAACTCCGGCAACAGGGGTAGAAACTGATGATTTTGCCACTCATCGCGAAGCCAGTCGCAAGGCCCTGTTGGCCGGTGCCGCTGGGGTTGGAGCAGCCATAGTGGCTAACTCTCGGGCCAAAAAACGCGAAAGCAAAATTGAGCACAGATCAGAGAAGCGCGACCAAGAAATGAACAAAAAGGTTGAAAAACATCACCGAACAACCAGCGCCGAGCAGGCTCGACTGCGACGCGAAATGGAAGCTGTAAAGTATGCGGAAAAAGCCAATGACCACCAAACGACCACTGATGAAGTACAGCAAAGAGTAGAACAGGCTCTTGGCCACGACATGGATAGGCCCGGGAAAGTTGAGGCGCCTCTGCAGGCAGAAATACCGCCAGAAACGGGAGAAGCGCCCAGCCCAGAACCGGTCGAGGAGACTTATTCACCCGATGTCCACGACCGTATTCCACCCCATATAGCTTTTGAGCAACTGACCGGCATCGAGCAGCCTTTGCCGCGCACTCTCGAACAAGAGCGCCGCCACGAAGTCAAAGATGACCCCAGTAAAACACCAGTAAGCTATACTCAACCTGATCTAGACTCGCCTTGG
Organism: uncultured Candidatus Saccharibacteria bacterium; assembly: GCA_964426845.1. Taxonomy (GTDB): domain Bacteria; phylum Patescibacteriota; class Saccharimonadia; order Saccharimonadales; family JAGQNJ01; genus CAYRSA01. The sequence continues at coordinate 6,959 of CAYRSA010000006.1, forward strand.
AATCACCCTGTTTCCAATTCGCCCCAGTCGGCTCGGTCTACTTTGGTTGGACTTGGTGCGGCCCCGACGATTCCGCCCAACCATCAACTGCCAGCCAGAACCCCCAACCAGACCTATAAAAAGGCGATTATCTCAGGGGCTATCATGGCCGCTGTTGTTTTAGTGGGCTTCATGATCTTTATGCTCGTTACGTAAAATAGGCCAAAAACCCTTGCAATTTATGCCTATTTATGATAATATAGTCCCATATGAGTACCTACGAGGCTTATGCATTGTTGCAGGACACCCTTCAGCCGATTGTTGAAGCGCGCGCTCCACTCATCGAGCGTGATTATTTAGTTGCACTAGAGAGTGGCGAAGCTCACCTTCATGAACTTCATTCAGAGACTCTCGAAATCACAGGTCAAGAGGCTGTGGCTGTCAGAGCGGTAGAGATAGCCGATACCGGCCGTCAGATAGACGAAGTCAAAGATAAGTTACAAAGCCCCTGGCTGACCGGTATGGAACGCAAAGCTTTGAAGGCTCAGAAAAAAGAGCTAAAAAAAGTCAGAAAAGCTTTCATGGGCGAAAGGCAAGAGGCAGTTGACAGCTATAGAGAATTGGTCCGTCAAGCTGCATGGGATAAGGCCCAGGCTGAACTAGAACAGACAAACGTCCTTGATTTTTGGATGGTTGGTAGTTTGGTCCCAGAAACACCTAGCCAAACAATGCCGAAGCCAGATGTAGATATCGAATTTCCGGATTGGGTTAATCAGGCTGCACCGCAGAAACCTGTAGTCGAAAAAACTATCTCGGAAGCCGACTTAGCACAGTTAAAGGAAAACATGACCGCCCTTCGTAATAACCTGGCCTACGAGCTTGCTCAACCAGCCCCCAATTTAGATAGACTTACGAGACTTTATGAAATAGGCCAACCAATTATCAAGCAGGCTTCAGAGTATAAAAACATCAGCCTTGAGGATGGGTATCGGTATTTTGATCAGCTAGTAGTCAAAAGAATCCAACGGATACATGCAGCACGACAGCAGGTTGCTGAGAACGAAGCTACCTTGATACCCGCACCAGAAAACCGAATGGCTAATTTCCCGATTGAAGTGGGTTCTGCTTCCCATGAATCCCGGCTCGACTCATCGAGCGACCGCAGTATAGTCGACACCGAGAACGGGTTATTTGCCGTATTCCGAGGCCTGGGAGATGACAGCGGACAGGGCCGGGCAGCTGGTGTAGCCGAGCAAGCCGTAGCCCAGTTCTTTGCTAATGGGCGCGAGCAGGCTGATTCAGCAGAGAATGCCCAAGAAGTTCACAAGGCCTTGGTACGGGCTCATCACGAGATAATTAACAACCGCCGAAAAATTGGCCAGGCTGTTGGAACTGTAGTTAAACTATTTAAAGACGAGCAGGGAAAGCTATTTGCTGGCTGGGCTTCAGTTGGAAATAGCCGACTTTATAAACTCAACGAACGCAAAGGCACGGTTGAACAGCTCACCACAGACGAGGAAGATAGCCGGGGCTTCGTCAATAATCGGCTGGGACGAATGGGCGACGAACCAGTGCAGCAGTCTACGGAAGCGCTGCAAGAAGGTGATTATCTAGTGCTTTGCTCTGGTGGTAGCGGCGAATTTACGGATCACGATGGTCTAGATTATGACGTTGTTGGGGACGCTATCTTTGGAGAAGACAGCAGCCAGGAGGCTGCCAGCAAGTTAGCTAAAGCCGCAGGCCGTGAGAACCCTGGAGCTACGGCGATCGTTATAAGCACCAAATAGCCCGCTAGGCCTGATCGTGCAAAATAATCCCAACCTTGCTACAATAAAACTAGTTAAACAGGAACAATAAAAATGTTTAAGTTAGACGATAACTTACTGCGAGAATTAGGACTAGGCGACTTGCCACCTCAAGAGAAGAATCGCATGCTGCAGCATATTTATGAAACGCTGGAGATGCGAGTTGGTATGCGCTTGGCCGAAGGCATGAGCAATCAGCAGCTGGATGAGTTCGAGAAACTGATGCCGGTCCAGACTGATACCGAAGAAATGCGTAAGCAAAAAGAGCAGGATGCTCTTCGCTGGCTGGAAACCAATTTCCCTAACTACAAGCAAGTTGTGGCCGACGAGTTGGAAAAGCTAAAAGGTGAGATAAAGATGGCTGCACCGCAAATTTTGGCGGCTTCTCAGCAACCACCCCAGGCGCCGGGGCAGCAGCCGCCGATGGAACAGCCCGGTCAACCCCCAATGGCTGCCTAAGCTACTTAGTTAGCAAGTCTTTATGACCGTTGATAAATGCTTCAGCGGTCATTTCTTTTTTGCCGGCTGGTTTTAGGCGACTGATACACAGGCTATCGCGACCACACTCAACCATTAAAACGCCAGCTACGGCCTCGATGCTCCCGGGCTTATCGCCAGGATGATTAACGGGCACTACGTGGGCCTTGGTTATGGTCACATCTTTGCCGGCTATGGTCGTCCGGCTACCTGGCCAATCGATAAAGGCCCGAATCTCTCGCTCAATTTGGTCGGCTGGCTTGGTCCAGTCGATCAGGCCGTCGTCTTTGCTAAGTTTACGGGAATAGGAGACCTTCCGACCAGTGATATCTTGAGAGGCTGGCTTGAAATTAGGATTGTCGAGATAGCGGGGCAGTTCAGCTTTTAGCAACATGTGACTGAGACCGATGAGTTGTCTCGTCAGAGTGGGTGTATCGATGTCGGTCGGCAGTTTGTACTCGCCGAAAGAAATCAGTGGGCCTTCGTCCATGGCTTCGACTAAGAGCATAAGGCTGACGCCGGTAACTTCTTGGCCAGATAAGATGGCGAAGGTGATAGGGTCGGCTCCACGTAGGTCCGGCAGAACTGAGAAGTGGCTGTTGACGATGCCCCGTGGGAAGTAGTCGATAACATCCTGGGCGACGATAATACCGAAGTCGATGAGGACGCCGACAGAGCTGGTGAAGGGTTTGGTGGCCATCAGCTTAGACAATTCTTTCTTATTGGAGACAGTGTGTAGGGGTAGTTTATGCTTCTTAGTAACGTCAATAACTGGGAAGGCACCTTTATGATGGGCTGGCTTGGGTTTGGTGACTACCGCCTCGACTGCGAAGTCCTGCAAGAGTAGTTCTAGTGACTCTGCAGCCACTGGGCCGCTACCAAAGAATACGACTGTTTTTGACTTCTGATTCATAATCAAGCTCCGTTAGTTTGCCGTCATCTTCTAGTTGGAAAAAAGCCTCGGGGTCATCTTTGATGTGATCAACAAAGACGATGCCCTTAGTGTGATCAACTTCGTGTTGCATAACCCGGGCTAAAAAACCCTCTAGCTTGATCTGGAATTCTTTACCGTGGATGTTTTTTGCTTTGACTCGGACTTTGCTATGCCGGGGCACCCGACCGTAGATATCTTTGATACTGAGACAACCCTCGTAATCTTCGACAATGTCACCCTCTAACTTGGTTATCTCGGGGTTAATGAAGACTTGAAAGTTGTGGTTGTCTTTGTCATCAAGGCTTTCGCGGATAATAACTATGCGTAGCATGACGTCTATCTGCACGGCCGCCAGGGCTACTCCAACTTCGTGTTTACGGCTGGCTTCCCAGTCCAGAGTTGCCGACTTCATGTCAGCAATAATCTTCTTGGTATCATCTGTAATTACCCCCACACGCTTAGAAACAGACCGCAAATCTTTGTGTGGCAAGGTGATGATATCTTCTTTTTTGGCCATTACGAGCAGTATACCGTATCTGTTAGGGACTTACAAAAGGTTGGTGGGGTCGATGTTGTGGCGCCAGCCACTGGGCAGAGCGGCGATGATCTTAAGCAAGTCTTGCCGTGATTTAGACTTAATTACTAGTTGCCATTGATACTTGCCTTGAACCTTTTCATGAAATCGGGGGGCTGGTCCTAGGATTTCTACGCCTGTATACATTTTTTGAATGGTAGCTTTGAGCTTGGCACTACTAAGCTTGGCGGCCGCCGGCGAGGCTTTCAGAGTGGTTAGCTGTAAGAGGTAAGTAAAGGGCGGAAAGTTGTATTTTTTACGATGAAGTAGCTGTTGTTTGTAAAACTCAGACCAATTATTATCGACTGCGGCCTGGATAATAGGACTGTTCGGGTGATAAGTTTGAATAATCACTTGACTACTTTTTTTAGTACGACCGACTCGGCCGATGACTTGGCGCAGTTGCTGGAAAGTTTGCTCGTCAGCCGTGAAATCCGGCAAGTAAGTGCTGGTGTCGGCTTGAGGAATGCAGACTAGCGACAGATTACCCAGGTCTAAGCCTTTGGCGATGATCTGAGTGCCAATTAGGATATCAATATTTCCCTGGCTTAGAGCCTGGTACTGACTAGTTAGGGTTTCTTCCTTAGTGTTGTCGCTGTCAAAGCGGGCAATGCGGGCTTCCGGGAAAAGCTTAGTTAGCTCTGACTGCAGGGCCTTGGTACCGCGCCGTTGGTAACGTAGCTCAGCCGAGCCACAGTCGGGGCAGGCTGTAGGGACGGCTTGTTTGAGGCCACATGTATGGCATTGCATCTGGTGAGCGTCACCGTGATAGGTCAGGGGCGTGTCACAATTGGGGCAGGCCGCATGCCACCCACAGGCGCTACAGCTGACAAAGCGGGCGGTACCGCGCCGGTTGAGAAAGACCAAGACTTGTTCCTGCTTGGCCAGCGTATTGGCCATGGCAGTCAGCATTGGTTCGGTGAAGACCGAAGAGCGAACGAAGTTTTGGCGCTCGGCAGCATCGATGATGTGGTGATCGGGCTGCTTTATGTCTTTGTTGATCTGTTGGCTGAGGCGGGCGACGGGTGTCTGGTGCTGAGCCAGATGCCAATAGTCAGCCAGGCGGGGAGTGGCCGTGCCGTAGACACACAGTCCACCAGATAGGGCAGCTAGTTTGGCAGCCGCCCTGGTGGCTTCGTAGTAGGGCAGCTGGTCCTGCTTGTAGCCGGTGTCGTGAGCTTCGTCGACCACGATCAGCCCGATATTCCTAACCGGCATAAACAGCGCCGAGCGAGGGCCGATAACTACCTGGGGCGAGGGGCTATCATGAATTGCTCGCCAGGTTTCACGGCGTTGCTTGGGAGTCATGTTGGAATTAATGCTATGAACAAGACCAGGGAACTGGGCCTCGAAGAACTCAATCATCTGAGGAGTCAGGCCGATTTCCGGAACCAGGACAATCACTGATTTACCGCCTGCCAGGCTTTTACGGGCCAGCTCTAAATAGACGCGAGTTTTACCGGTGCCAGTGTCGCCGTGTAGCAGGGCGGTTGAAGTCTTGGTTGCGGACAGTAGTTTAAGGGCCGAGGCCTGTTCGGATGTTAGCGGAGGTAGCTTAGTGACAGACTTTGGCTTAGGGTCCGTTGTTAGGTGTTCGCCAACTTTGGGGGGTAGGAATAGCTGGACAATGGTGGCCAATGGGGCTGGATAGTATTGCTTTAACCAGGCTAAGAGATCAAGTTGAGCCGCCGGCAGTCGTGCGTCAAAAGTTGCGGTGATGGCTTTGGCTTTAAATTTAGGGTCACTTTGGCCGCTTCCTAGGACGACACCCAAAGAGGTGCCAGATCGCAGTGGCACCTCAACAATAGTGCCTAACTCCAGGGCAACTGGAGAGGAATAGGTCAGGGTCGAGCTGCCGTGGTATTTTGTGGAACTTACACCAACCTCTAAAAAGTTCATATTTGATATTATAGTTTAAGCGAGTCAAAAATGTTGAAATATTAAACCGAATGAGTATACTAGTAATTAGAACATCGTTGTTCTAATAACAATAAGCTTATGTTAGACGTATTTATTACATCCCGAGTGAGGCGCAAAATTATCGTGGTATACGCCAAGTACCCTGACTTCAAGACGCACGTCCGCGGTCTAGCAAAACTTATTAAAGAAGATGCCGGAAATATTCAAAGAGAACTAAAACGTCTCGAGAAAATTGGCTTTTTAATTTCTGAGCGTCAAGGCAACACCAAAGTTTATTACACCAACAAGCACTTCGTTATTTTCAAAGAACTTCAAAGCATTGTCCTAAAATCACAAAGAACTACGCAAAAACGACAACACGTAGCATAGAGCTACCAGTAATTCGGGTTGTAATATGGGGTAATCTCGGTTACAATATGGCCATATGATTCAAGTGACTAGGAAAGACGCCAAGGAACCTTTGGAAAGCCTGCTTCGACGCTTTACGCGCCGGGTTCAGCAATCTGGAGTCATTGCTGTCGTTAAACAAAAGCAACATTTCGAGAAACCACTTAGTAAAACCGAGCGCCGCCAACGCGCCATTGTTCGAAAAGAACGCAAAATTATCAAAAACCAAACAGAGCGGCTAAATCCAACCAATCGACGATGAACATCAAAGACCGCATTAACAGTGATCTAAAAACCGCCCTCCTCGCCTCTGATAAGCAAACCGCCACAACTTTGCGTGGGCTAAAGAGTGTCATTCTTGATGCTGAGATTAAAGAAGGTAAGCGCGACAGCGGTCTGGCGGAAGCTGCAGTTGTTCAACTACTAGTCAAGCAGGTCAAACAACGCCGGGAGAGCATCGAGCTATATGACCAAGCTGGCGCCAAAGATAAAGCCGACGCCGAACGAGCCGAAATCGACTGCATAGAGCAGTACTTACCAGAACAAATGTCCGAAGATGACATCAAAGTTCTGGTAGACAAGGCCGTCGAAGCCGCCGGCCAAGTCAGCATGCAACAAATGGGGCAGATTATCGGCCAAGTTAAAGCACAGGCTGGTCCATCGGCCGATGGCGGAGTTATTGCTAAACTAGTCAAAGAAAGGCTTAGCCAATGATTCTTTTCATGGGAGTAGCCGGCGCCGGAAAGAGTGTCCAAGGCCGAATGTTGGCTGACGAATACGGCTTACCATGGCTATCAACCGGTGAATTCTTGCGCATGATGATTTCCGGCGAGAAGCGTAAGAGTATGGTGGCTGGAAAACTACTTAGCGATCAGGAGATTATCGCTTTGGTCCGCAAGATTTTTTCAGTTGTCGACGTCGAACACGAGTTTGTGTTGGACGGTTTCCCTCGGACTTCAGCTCAGGCTGACTGGCTGTTAAATCAGGTCAAGCACGAACAGTTGAATTTGACTGCTATCGTTCATCTTAAAGCCGATAGGCAAGTAGTGCTGGAGCGACTGTTAAAACGGGGTCGCCCCGACGATACGCAGGCCGCGATCGACGAGCGCTTCAACGAATACGAAAACACTACCTTACCAATTGTTGACCTGTTCAAGCAAGCCGGGAGTACAGTTATCGAGGTTGACGGCGAGCAAAGCGTACAAGCAGTTCATGACGCCATTGAAAGCGCTCTAAAAGATAAGTTGAAATGACCACGCGGGTCAAAACCACCGACGAGATTGCCGCCATACGGGTCAGCGGCCAAATGCTAAGCGCTGTACTTAAGGCTGTCACCGCGGCTATCAAGCCGGGTATGAGTACTATGGATCTGTCTAAGCTGGCCGACCAGGAGTTAAAGAAACTAGGTGGTCAGCCGGCCTTTTTAGGCTACCACGACTTTCCGGAGAGCCTGTGCGTATCAGTTAACGACGAAGTTATTCATGGTATACCCTACCGTGACCATATTATTAAAGAGGGCGACATCGTCAGCTGTGACTTTGGTGTAGTTTACAAGGGCATGGTCACTGATGCAGCCGTGTCAGTTATTGTCGGCCAGCCGAAGTCAGCTAAGGATTTAGAATTAGTTAACGTCACGCGAAAGGCTACTCAGAAGGGAATAGAAGTTATCCGCGGCGGCGTGGCTATTGGCGATATCGGCGCAGCTGTCCAGCGAGTGCTGGAGGGGTCTGGCTTTGGTATTGTCCGAGAATTTGTCGGACATGGTGTTGGTCATGAGATTCACGAAGAGCCGGGCATTCCTAACTTCGGTCAAAAGGGCCAGGGCTTTATTTTGCAACCCGGTATGACGGTGGCTATCGAGCCTATGGCCACCATCGGCCACCCCGATGTCTACATAGCTGATGACGGCTGGACGGTAAAGACCCGGGACGGTTCTAGGGCCGCTCATTTCGAGCACACCGTCCTGGTCACCGAAGACGGCTTCGAAATCTTGACGGCTTAAAACCAGCCTTACTTGCCCCAAGCTTAGGATAAGCGGTATACTGGAACACATGGCTGAACAACAAACAGAGTATTTTGTTGGTCTTGATATTGGTACCTCCCAAGTCCGATGTGTTGTCGGAACAGCCGATCCGACCGACCCCTCCAAACCAGCAGTAATCGGCCACGGCAGTGCGCCGAACTTTGGCATGCGCAAAGGGGTTATTGCCCACATGGAAGACGTTATTGAAGCTACAGGCAAAGCTCTGGATGAGGCCGAGCGAGTGTCCGGTTTTCGAATCCACAGCGCCACTGTTAATATCAACGGTGCCCACGTAGCCGGCCTGAACTCCAAGGGAGTGATCGCTATCAGCACCGCTAACCGAGAAATTACTCCTGAAGATCGTTTGCGAGTAGAAGAAGCCGCCACCATCGTTAACTTACCGCCTAACCGGGAGATTATCCAGGTTTTCGCCAAGAACTACCGGATTGACGGCCAGGACAATATAAAGGATCCAGTTAACATGCATGGCGTTCGTCTAGAGGTAGACACCCACATCGTTACTGCCGCCACGCCTAATGTTAATGCTGTTCATAGCGTCCTTGAGAAGTTATCGGTTCAGCCGTCGCATAAAACCGTCTCCAGTCTAGCCGCCGCCGAAGCGGTCTTAAACCGCCAGCAAAAAGAAGCCGGTACGCTATTGCTGGATATCGGTGCCGGTACCACTAACTTAGTTATCATCGAAGATGGGGAAGTTCAGTATGTTGGCGTCTTGCCGGTCGGCGGTATTCACCTAACTAATGACCTAGCTATCGGCCTGAAAACCGACCTAGATATTGCTGAGAAGGTCAAAGTCGAACACGCCAGTCTCGCTAGCGAGAAATCCAAGCTTAAAAACATCAAAGTCACTCATAACAAAGAGAATTTCATGTTTGAAGTCGAAGAGGTGGCCATGATTACCGAGGCCCGTATGGAAGAGCTATTCGAACTGATCGAGAAGGAATTGAAACGAATCCACAAGGCTCGAAGATTACCTGGCGGCGTGGTTATCGTCGGCGGCGTGGCTAAACTGCCGGGCATTGCCGAGTTTGCTACCGAAAAACTGCAGCTGGCGGCCCGAATCGGCCGGCTGGAAGGTGTGGGCGGATTGGCCGACCGAGTATCTGACGTCTCTTATACGACGACCGTAGGACTAATGCTACTCGATATGCTACTGGCGCCCCAGGCTCACAACAGTCCCGGAGCGGCTAACGACAAGGTTTTCGGAGCAGTCGAAGGATTATTCAAGCGCTTGAAGCGTAAAGTGACTAACTAAAGTACTCAGCCAAAAATATTGTGTTTTTAGACAAAGTCTTGCAATCCGTTGCAGTTGTTCAGGACCTCGGGTATACTGCCATTGTCAGTAAAAAGTTTATTCGAGAGAAATAACGAGGGAGAAATCAATGCCGCAAGTTGCACCAGCCGTAGAAACATTCGCATCCATTAAAGTAGTAGGGGTCGGCGGAGCCGGCGGCGCTGCTATCAATCGTATGATTGAATCAGGGGTGGACGGTGTGGAATTTATTGCTATTAATACTGACTCTCAGGCTTTACATCACTCTAAGGCTCAAAAGAAATTACACATTGGCAAAGAAGAAACCAAGGGATTAGGCGCTGGAGCCAATCCGACTACTGGACAGAAGGCAGCTCAGGAATCTATAGAGGAAATTCGCGACCTGCTGGCCGGAGCTGATATGGTCTTTGTGACTATTGGTGCAGGCGGCGGCACGGGCAGTGGCGCTGGGCACATCGTGGCTAAAGTGGCCAAGGATTCTGGTGCTCTTGTTGTAGGATTCGCAACAAAACCCTTTGCTTTTGAGGGTGATAAGCGCCGGGCTAACGCCGATGCAGCTATCGCCAACCTACGTGAGTCCGTGGATACCTTGATTACTATTCCTAATGATCGACTATTGCAAACAATCGACCGACAGACGCCTTTACTAGAAGCTTTCAAGGTAGCCGATGATGTGCTACGTCAGGGTGTTCAAGGTATTTCTGATCTTATAACTGTTCACGGACTTATCAACCTCGACTTTGCTGATGTTAAGACTATTATGAGTAACGCCGGCTCTGCCCTGATGGGCATCGGCCGAGCCTCTGGTGACGATCGGGCAGTCAAGGCTGCTAGCCAGGCTATCGAGTCACCCCTACTAGAAGTCTCTATCGACGGTGCCCGGGGTATTCTATTCAATGTTATCGGTGGCAACGACATGAGTATGCACGAAATTAACACGGCTGCCGAATCTATAACAGCTGCTGCTGACCCCGAAGCCAACATTATCTTTGGAGCCACGATCAATCCTGAGCTAGAAGGCGAGATCATCATTACAGTAGTAGCGGCCGGTTTTGATGCCTCATACGGAGCCCGGGCTAAAGCAACCACCTTGCCAGCCGTAACGGATGACGATGATCATGATGTGACCATCCCTGGGGAAGTCACTCACCCAGACATGAAAGATCTGGATATGAACCTCGACGGCGCCCCAGCTGGCGGCGATGCCAGTGCTCACGACTTCCATAACGACACGCCAATGCCTAATATCTGGACCATGGATCATCCAGACGACGAAATGAACGGCCCGACCGGCCCTGACGATCAAGCAAAAAATGATGAAGCCGAACTCGAAAAACCATCCTTCCTGCGACGCCTAAAAAAGCGCGGTAAGGACAAGGACGAAAGCAAACAGCCTACGACCGAAGAAGAACCCAAAGACGAATAGGCTTTTTAGCCATAAACGTATTAAATAATACACCATTTTTTGACGTAAAAGGGCTTGTCAGACGCTACCTATGGGGCTATGCTGGCTATATCAAGCGCTATATATAGTACAAAAATAGCTCGCTCGTACATTCAAACTGAGTAAAGGAGGTATGCAACGTGAAGTGTAGTCAATGTGCATCCGACGATACTAAAGTCATTGAATCGAGGGACGTGACCGAAGGTCAGGCTATCCGCCGCAGACGTTCGTGCAATAAATGCGGCCATCGATTCACAACTTACGAACGAGTAGAGCATCCCCAGATCATTGTAGTTAAAAACAACGGCACCAGGGAATTGTTCTCCAGAGAGAAGTTATTGGCTGGGCTGTATCGAGCGTGCGAAAAGACCACCGTGACCAATCTGCAGATGGAAGCTTTAGTAGCCGACATCGAGAAGGAGTTACAACAATGTGCGGACTCAGAAGTATCGACTTCTAAAATCGGCGATCTAGTCATGGAAGGCTTAGCCGGTCTGAACGAAGTGGCCTATGTGCGTTTCGCCAGTGTTTATCGGCGATTCACAGATATAGCCGGTTTCGAGCAAGAACTTTCACAAATAAAAAGCAAAAAAACCGCCAAAGTCCAAAGTTAAGCAATAGAGTGCTTTGGTGTTGCCTTGAGTCTTTCTAGGAGCCTAGGAAGGTTTACGGGAGCAAATGGGGAATAAGAGTAACGAGAGATGCTTTTATGAAACCCCGGACTCTAAACAAAAACCATTAAAAAAACTATAAAAATAAGTGAGGGTAAAAACATGGGACAAACAGCAAGCTTAGGAGTGGAGCGCTTATTCACAGACTCCAAAAAATCAGCATACGACATGCTTAAGTGGGTCAAACGCGATTCGATTATCGCTAACCCGATGACTAAAAAGAACGTTTTCGAGCAGTTAGGCGTGGAGTTTCCAGATACCTGGTCGCTGAACGCAATTAATATTGTGGCGCAAAAATATTTTACTGGTACGCCAGGTACGGCCGAACGCGAATCGTCGCTCAAACACCTGATTAATCGGGTGGCTGATACCATCGTCCGCCAAGGCCTACAAGAAGATTACTTCGAGTCCAAGGAGGAAGCCGAAGTCTTTAAGCAAGAACTGAAATACATTTTGGCGACCCAACGGGCAGCCTTCAACTCGCCGGTATGGTTTAACATCGGTGCGCCAGAGCGGGCTCAGCAAGCCAGTGCCTGTTTCATCCTAGGCGTTGAAGACACTATGCCATCGATTCTTAACTGGTACACCGAAGAAGGTATGATTTTCAAGGGTGGCTCTGGTTCGGGCATTAACCTCAGTAATATCCGCTCATCAGTAGAGAAACTGGGTAAGAGCGCTGGTACGGCCAGCGGACCACTAAGCTTTATGCGCGGAGCTGACTCCAGCGCCGGCGCTATCAAGAGTGGCGGCAAAACCCGCCGAGCGGCTAAAATGGTAATTCTAAACGTTGACCACCCAGACATCGAGGAATTCATCTGGTGCAAGGCTATCGAAGAACGCAAAGCCAGAGTCCTAGAAGAGGCTGGCTTTGATATGAGCTTGGACGGCAAAGACATCCACTCCGTCCAGTACCAAAACGCCAACAACTCAGTGAGGGTCACAGATGACTTCATGCACGCTGTTGAAAATGACGACGACTGGAATCTAGTGGCAGTGAAGACTGGCCAAGTGGTCAAGACCATGAAAGCCCGCGAGCTTTTCCGTCAGATAAACAAATCGGCTTGGGAATGCGCTGATCCTGGCATGCAGTTCGATACCACCATCAACAAGTGGCACACCACACCGAACGCCGGCCGGATTAACGGTTCTAACCCCTGTTCTGAGTACATGCACTTGGACAATTCAGCTTGTAACCTGGCTTCGATTAACCTGTTGCACTACCTGAACGACGATGGTAGTTTCGACTTCCGGGCCTTCATTCACACTGTTGAGATCATCTTCACGGCCCAAGAAATCTTGGTCGGCTACTCCGAGTACCCAACTGAGAGCATCACCAAGAACGCCAAAGCTTACCGCGAACTAGGGCTAGGCTATGCCAACTTAGGCGCGCTGTTAATGGCTCAGGGACTGCCATATGACTCAGATGAGGGCCGAGCCCAAGCTGCAGCCATCACGGCCCTTATGACCGGCCAGGCGTACGCTACGAGCGCTAAGATTGCCCGCCGAGTCGGACCATTTGCTGGTTTCCATAAAGACCGCGAAGGTATGCTGAATGTCTTGCGCATGCACCGGGACGAAGTCTCCAAGATTGATGCCAGCCTAGTATCTGAAGAGTTACTCAGCGCCGCCGCTCATGCTTGGGACAGCGCCGTAGAACTAGGGGAAATGCACGGCGTGCGTAACTCCCAGGCCTCAGTCTTGGCTCCAACCGGCACGATTGGCCTAATGATGGACTGCGACACCACTGGTATCGAACCCGATCTCGGCCTAGTTAAGGTCAAGAAACTTGTCGGTGGCGGTACTATGCATATCGTTAACCAAACAGTGCCACGCGCTTTGAAGTCACTAGGTTACTCTAAGAAAGAAATCGACGATATCATCAGTTACATCGATGTTGAGAAGACTATTATTGGGGCGCCGGCCTTAAAGCAAGAACACGTGCCAGTCTTCGCTTGTGCCATGGGCGACAACTCTATTCACTATATGGGTCACGTCAAGATGATGGGCGCGGTTCAACCCTTCCTATCAGGAGCCATTAGCAAGACCGTTAACATGCCGGAAGAGGCCTCTGTTGAGGATGTCGAGCAGTTGCACATCGAGTCCTGGAAGCTAGGTCTGAAGGCTGTAGCTATCTACCGCGACAACTGTAAGGTGGCTCAACCACTGGCTATGGCCAAGAAAGACGGCGCCAAGGAAGCTCCCGGAGTCAAAGCTGCCGAGCCAATTGTGGATGACCGAATCATCGTCAAAGGCGCAGTTCGCCGATCACTACCGAAGATGAGAAACGCTAAAACCTTCTCCTTCACGGTATCTGGCTTACACGGCTATTGCACGGTGGGCGAGTTTGAAGACGGTACGCCAGGCGAGCTATTCGTCAGTATCGCTAAGATTGGCTCGACCTTGTCAGGGCTGATGGACTCCTTCGGGCGGTCAATCAGTTACGGCCTGCAGTACGGTGTGCCTCTGAAGACCTACGTCAACGGTATGGCTCACATGTCCTTTGCGCCGTCAGGCATTACTGATGATCCAGAGATCCGCACAGCCTCCTCGATCATCGACTACATCTTTAGGCGACTAGCTCTGACCTATCTGTCATTCGACGACCGATTGGAACTGGGCTTAGCCTCAATCGACGATATGCCGGAAACTCAGACCAGCTTGCCGGTAGCCGAAGAACTGCCCATCGAACCAACCCCAGAAGCTATCCCAACCCCTGTTGAAACCATCAAACCAACAGTTAAAGAGGAAGGTGTAAAAACAACAACACAATCCGCCAAAAAGGCCGATGATGCACCAATGTGCTTCAACTGCGGCAACCAAACTCAGCGTAGCGGTTCATGTTACGTCTGTACTAGCTGCGGCTCGACTACTGGTTGCTCTTAGAAACTGAGCAAGCGCCCCTGGCATATGGTATGCTAGGGGCATGAAAGTGGTTGTGCTTTACCGGTCTAAATCAGAGCATGGAACCCCTGTTGAGGAATATGTTAGGGAGTTTAAACGGCGCACTTCCAGAGAACTGGAGAGGATAGACATCGATACAAAAGAAGGCTCGCACCTGGCGGAGCTGTACGGAGTTACTCAGTACCCAGCCATACTGGCCACCTCCAGCGATGGTAAGTTGCAGAATATGTGGCAAGGTGAGCCTCTACCTCTGATGAATGAGGTCATGGGCTACGCCCTTGAACAGTAGTCAGAACTAGCGTACAATCATAACCAATCCGTTAGAGCGGCAATCAACCGCGATGGAGTGGGAAGAAATCTTTTAGAGAGTAGAACCTACCGGGTAAGCCCGTCACCGCTGTCAAATAAGTGCTTTTGAGACGCCTCAAAGGAATCTGGATGGTACCTCCCGCAAGACCGGGATCCAGACGAACCTTTTGAGGTATTTTTATTTGTAAGGAGAACACGTGAGCGACATAAAGAAGTCCAATCTAGCCGAAATCGAAGAGTTGATGCTGGCATTGTGGAAGAAAGAAAACACCTTCCAAAAGAGCATGGACCAGAGAAAAGACGGTGAATTCTTTAGCTTCTATGATGGTCCGCCGTTTGCTAACGGCTTGCCGCACTTTGGTCATAGCTTGGTGACCAGCATTAAGGACTCGGTCCTGAGGTATAAAACCATGCGTGGCTACTATGTGCCTCGGCGCAATGGCTGGGACTGCCACGGTCTGCCAGTCGAATACGCCATTGAAAAAGAACTGGGCATCAGTGGTAAAAAACAGATTGTAGACTACGGAATCGACAAGTTCAATCAGGCCTGCAGTGACTCTATCTTCCAGTACAAGGGTGATTGGGAAGTGCTATTGCAGAGGCTAGGGCGCTGGAGCGAGTACGATAATTACTACGCCACCGTCGATAACAGCTACACCGAAAGCGTTTGGTGGGCGCTTTCGCAGATTAACGACAAGGGGTTGCTGTACCGGGGTTTCAAGTCGACGGCCTACTGCCCGCGCTGTGAAACGCCGCTGTCTAACTTCGAAGTTAACGACGGCTATAAGGATGACGTGCCGGATCCAAGTTTGTTTGTGAAATTCAAATTAATAGATGAGAACGCCTTTTTACTAGGTTGGACAACTACGCCGTGGTCGCTACCAGGCAACGCTGCTATCGCTGTAAATCCCGATGAGATGTATGTCTATGTCCGGCTCAAGGATGACGACGGCAAAGAAGAGGTGGTGATCTTGGCCGAGAAACGCCTGGA
The DNA here is from genome assembly GCA_964426845.1 of uncultured Candidatus Saccharibacteria bacterium. Taxonomy (GTDB): domain Bacteria; phylum Patescibacteriota; class Saccharimonadia; order Saccharimonadales; family JAGQNJ01; genus CAYRSA01. The sequence goes on from CAYRSA010000006.1 coordinate 22,665, forward strand.
GGTTCTGAGTAGTAATGATTATCATATCCTGAAAGAAGTTCATGGCCAGGAACTAGTCGGTAAAAGCTATGAGCCACTGTTCGAAATTGCAGGTGCCCAGGACCTACAAGGCACCGAGAACCTGTACAAGGTGTGGGCAGCTGACTTCGTTAGTATAGAAGATGGTAGCGGTGTGTTGCACGTGGCTCCGGCCTTCGGTGAAGACGACCTTAATCTGGGGCAAGAGCACAACATTCCAGTGCTCAAAACTATCGATGCTAGCGGTAAGGTTACTGGTGGTATCGGCTTTGATGATGCTGAAGGAATGTTCTTTAAGAAGGCCGATAAGTATATTATCGAGCATCTGGCCAAGAATGACCGAGTCTATGCAGCCGAGACTTTCACTCACACTTATCCTTTCTGCTGGCGCTGTGAAACACCCCTAATGTACTACGCCATCAACAGCTGGTTCATCAAGGTTTCGGCCATCCGCGAACAGCTCATGGAGACTGCCGAAGAGATCAACTGGGTGCCCGAGCACATCAAAACCGGCCGCTTCGGCAAGTGGTTGGAGGGAGCCCGTGACTGGTCAGTTTCTCGGAACCGCTATTGGGGTGCGCCTATGCCAATCTGGGTCAATGAAGACGACGAAGACGATTATCTGCTAGTCGACAGTTACGATAAACTGCGTGAGCTAACGGGTAACCCAGACCTTGATCTAACAGATGTCCATAGGCCCAAAGTCGACGATGTGGTGATTGAAAAAGACGGCAAAACCTATCGACGTGTCGATGAAGTTTTAGATTGCTGGTTTGAATCAGGCTGTATGAGCATCGGCCAGCAACACTATCCCTTCGAGAACAAAGACACCTTTGAAAAGAGCTTCCCAGCTGACTTCATCATCGAAGGTCTTGACCAGACCCGTCTGTGGTTTTATGTCCAGCATGTGGTAAATACCATCTTGTTCGACAGCCCAGCCTACAAAAATGTTATCGTTAACGGCATGATTATGGCTGGCGATGGCCAAAAGCTGTCCAAGCGCCTCAAGAACTACCCCCCAGTTGAAGAGGTTTTTGAAGACGAAGGTGCCGACAGCTTACGACTATTCTTGCTATCCAGTACCCAAGCCACCCAGACAGCTGACTACATGCGCTTTGACCGCAGTGCCCTCAAGGATTTGAACCGAAATATCCTAGGAACATTGATGAACTCCTACCGCTTCTTCAAGATGTACGCTGATATTGATGACTGGAAGCCGAACAATCCTGGCCAGCAACCTGACAGCACTAATGTCCTGGACCAGTGGATGTTGGCCCGGCTGAACGAGACTATCACCGAAGTTACCAAGCAAGCCGATAACTTCAAACTGGCTCACGCCATCCAGCCAATCTTCGCCCTGATCGACGACATGAGCAACTGGTATATCCGCCGCTCGCGCCGTCGTTTCTGGAAGACCGAGGATGACAATGACAAACAGCAGGCCTACGAGACCTTATGGTTTGTGCTGATCCGGATTTGCCAACTGCTGGCCCCATGGGCGCCATTCCTCAGCGATCACCTCTGGCGAGAGCTGACCAAAGGCACTGATTTGTCGCAGTCGGTTCATCTTAGTGACTGGCCAGAGCCCCAAACCATAGACCAAGATATTACCAAGTGGATGGAATTGACCAGGCAGTGGATTGTAGAAGGCCTTAGCCAGAGAGCTCAGGCGGGCATTAAAGTTCGACAACCGCTTAACAAAGTAAAAATAACCCAGATGAACTCTTATGTCGTACCAAGGTTTGAAGAAATAATTCGAGATGAGCTTAACGTCAAGGAAGTAGAGTGGGATGATGGGCCACAAGAGGATAATAACTTTACTGTAACTGTCGACATAAAACTTACCGACGAACTGAAGCGCGAGGGCCTGATGCGCGAGATTGTGCGACATGTGCAAAGTGCCCGCAAAAAGGCTGGCCTGAACGTTGATGACCGAATCGAGTTATCGCTGGTTACGGGCGACGAACAGACCTCAGAGGCTATCAAAGAACACCAGGATACCATCAAGGCTGAAACTCTGGCTACAACACTACACGACTCCAAAAAAGACCTGGACTATCACGAAGAAGTGAAGGTCGAAGGCCAAATGTTAGAAATATCACTCGCAAAAGCTTGACGCCCGGGCGTACAATATAGTTATGGGACATTCACCATAAACAAAAACCAATAAAAACAAAAAGCCGCTAACGAACCTCTGTTCGAGGACAAGCAAGGGTAGGCCATACTACTTGCGCTGTCTCAGATAGGCGTTTCAACGGCAGTCGCTAGACAACTGGGTTAGCAACCAGGCTTGTTAAGTTCGTCTTAACCCCAGTTAGCACATGAAAGACTGCCCGCTCCAGGTAACACTTTACAGGGGCGACCATCTCTGGTAGTATTAAAGACTGATTATGAAAAAAGCCGTTATCGCAGTAGCCGGAAACCAATACGTTGTCTCTGAAGGCGACACTATTGAAGTTGATCACCAGAAAGACGCTAAGAAGACCATGGAGTTTACTCCTTTACTGACGATTGATGGCGACAAAACAGTGGTAGGAACACCCGAAGTTAAGGCAGTGGTTACCGCTGAAGTGGTTGATGCTCGGATCCAGGCTGACAAAGTCACCTCTATCCGTTACAAGTCTAAGAAACGGGTTCACAAGGTCCATGGCCACCGCCAACACCAGACCCGTTTGAAGATTAAGAAAATAGCTTAGTAACCTAAACTAGCACTAAACGGCTAGCCATTTAAGGCTAGTTTTCTTTTATTGCCGGAGTAGCGCCGAAAGTGGTAATCTATATGTATAAGAGGGACGATGACACAAACAATTGCGGTACTAAATCAAAAAGGCGGAGTGGGCAAAACCACCACTACTATTAATGTAGCTACTTGCCTGCAGAAGACTGGCAAGTCGGTATTGATTATTGATTTGGATCCGCAAGGCAACGCGACTAGCGGCATCGGTCTGGAAAAGGCAGACTACACTCAGACGACTTACACGGTTTTAACAGGGGGCGGCTCGCTGTCTGACGCTATTGTCGAAGTGTCGAGACTGGGGATTGGCATTGTGCCAGCTAATGCCAGCCTGGCTGCGGCCGAGACTGACCTAGCCAGTGAACTACAAAGAGAGACTAAGCTCAAAGAGGCTCTAACAGGGGTGGCTTACGACTATATTTTGATTGATTGTCCGCCGGCCTTGGGGCTTTTGACTATCAATGCTTTGACGGCGGCTAATTGGGTGCTGATACCGGTGCAAACTGAATACTACGCCATGGAGGGGCTCAGTCAGCTACTGGCGGTGGTCCAGAGAATAAGAGCTGGGTTGAATCCTGGTCTAGAATTGCTGGGCGTGGTGGCTACGATGTTCGATAGCCGCACGTCATTGTCTGGACAGGTGTTGGCAGAGCTGAAGAAACACTTTGCGGACAAGGTTTTTAACACCGTGATTCCCCGCAACGTTAGGCTGGCCGAGGCCCCCAGTCACGGCAAGACGATTCTCGAGCATGACAAGTGGTCTAAGGGTGCGCGTAGTTACAAACAATTGACAAAAGAGATAGAAAAACGGTTACAATAGAGACATGGCAAGTACCACCACCAAATCGGGGTTGGGAAAAGGGTTCGATGCGCTCATACCGACCGACTTCGATAACTCAATACTCAATGAGCCGGGTGAAAAGGTCCAAAAAATAGCCCTGGCCCAGGTTAAGGCCAATCCGGATCAACCACGTAAACACTTTGATGAAGAGTCCCTCAAGGAGTTAGCCGCTTCGATTAAGCAGTTTGGCATCGTCCAGCCGTTGGTGGCTACTCAGGTTGGTGATGACTACGTAATTATCGCTGGCGAGCGTCGCTGGCGGGCAGCCAAGTTGGCGGGCTTAGACAAAGTTCCAGTCATAGTCAGGTCCCATAAAGAGTTAGAGCAACTAGAGATCGCTCTGATCGAGAACGTTCAAAGGGTTGATTTATCTCCGTTAGAGCAAGCTGTTTCCATCCAAAGACTCAACCAACAATTTAGTATGAGCCTGGAAGACATCGCCAAGCGACTAGGCAAAGCACCGACGACAGTCAACAATATTGTGCGACTACTACAATTACCAGACGACGCGAAACAAGCTTTAAGCAACCACAAGATTTCCGAAGGCCATGCTCGGTCGGTTTTGGCTTTGAAGGATAATCCGGCCAAACAGCAAGAACTACTGGACAACATTATTAAGTATGGCTGGTCGGTTCGTCAGGCCGAGCAATTCGTGACCACCACCAAGCAAGGCGCCAAGACGCCGCAGGAAACTACTCAGCGCATGGCCACAACCACCAAAGAGACTAAGCGCTTGGAGAAAACTTTAGGTACGCCGGTGAGTATCCGCCGGACCGCCAAGGGCGGCCGTCTGGAATTGCATTTTACCTCTGAAGAAGACCTACAAAAGTTAATCGATAAGCTAGCTAAGTCTTAGTCGCCCAGCGGCTTGAAGGGGAAGACTCGTAGAGCCAGTTTGCCAACGATATCTTCAGATTTAATTGGGCCAAAAACTCGGGAATCTAAAGAATTGACGCGGTTGTCGCCCATCACAAACACCTCGTTGTCCGGCACTACTAGGTCGACATTGCCAGAAGTTGGAACAGTGTAGGGTTGATGGTCTTTGCCGGCATCCGGGTCGTAGCCATCGGGATGCTCAGCATTATAAACTCGAACGACATCATCTTTAACAACAACTCGGTCGCCAGGTAGTCCAATAACTCGCTTGATGAGTTGCCGAGGCTCGTCGCCACCTTCGTTTAAGTTAAAGACCACGATGTCGCCGTGAGCTGGCAGGTAGTCGCGATTTAAGACATTGGCCACACTTTTGGGTAGTTTGTAGACGATCAGTCGGTCGTTATTTTGAAGAGTTTCCTCCATACTGGGTCCGTCAACTCGGTAGAACTGGAAAACAAAAGCAGTGAAGATAATAGCCGCAATTGGGGCTAGAAGCAGTACACCGGCCGTAGACAGAACTTCTCGCAAGGCTCGATGCTTCTTAGCCTGCTTATAAGGCGGTGTTACAGGCCCCATGGCCTGGTGGGAGTTAGGGGTAGAATGCTCCATATTTACTCTAGTAAACTATACGGCATTTAAGTTCAAACAGCTAGCGCTAAATTACTTCACATAGGAGGGCTTAACCGGTATACTAGAGCCTACGATTATGAACAATATTAAGCGACACGACAGTCATTCCCCGCGCCGCTCAAACACCATTGATGGCTTTGTCCGTCGCCCAGCTCAGACCCGACCTACGATTGGCTTCGGTGAGCCTGCTCAAAAAAAAGCCAAGAAGGCAGATATCGGTGGATTTAATGCCTCGGAGGGCTTTCACCCTCGTAGCAGAGGTGGTAGCAGTGTTCCTGACGGCAGCAAAACTGGACGCCGATCAATAAAGAAGAGTGATTTAGACATGAGTTTGAAAGAAGGCAAAACCACCAACAAAGACAAGAAACAGGGACGAATGCGGGGTGGCTTGCGACGCAGTTTTGCTGGACTGAGCATAATTATCTTACTTTTGGGTGGTTTTTTGACCGGCTATGCTTGGTTGAAGGCCAATCAAGTTTTTCAGGGTGGCAGTACGGCTTTGGCTTTGGAGTGTGGGGTTGACCCTAAGAAACTGGAAAAAGAGGGCGACGGCCGGGTTAACATTCTGCTACTTGGCAAGGGCGGTCCTGGCCACACAGCTGAAGATTTAACAGACACCATTATGATAGCCAGCGTCGATTCTTGCCAAAAAGAAATCGGCCTCTTAAGCATCCCCCGCGACTTGTATGTCAAAATGCCGGGCAACGGTTCGATGAAAATAAATGCCGTTTATGCAACAGCTAAAGAATACGCTATTTATGAAGGAGCCTCTGAGGCCGAAGCCGAGAAAAAGGGCATTGAAGCCACCGAGAAAGTGGTCGAGGAAGTCACGGGCATCCCGATGCATTACTACGCTATGGTGGACTTTGAAGCTTTCCGTCAAGCTATTGATACCGTTGGCGGTGTTGATGTTAACGCCAAAGAACAGTTGTATGATCCAACCGTAGCCTGGGAAAATAACTGGAGTCCGGTTCTAGCCAACGCTGGCATGAATCACTTTAATGGCAAGCAGGCTCTGCTATATGCCCGGTCTCGAAATGGTAGCCAGCGTGGTGATTTTGACCGCAGCGAGCGCCAACGTGAAATTTTACTGGCCCTGCAAGACAAGGTTTTAACGGCCGGAACCTTTACCAATCCGGTTAAGCTTACTCAGCTATTTAACGCTTTTGGCAATCACGTCCAAACCAATCTCAGTGTTGACGACATCATGGCTCTATATGAGGTGATCGGCGGAGTTGAGGATCATAAGGTCGTATCAATTAGCTTGGCTGACCCGCCTAATGATTTTGTAACGACAGACAATATTGGTGGCCTGTCAGTAGTCGTGCCCAAAGACGGAACGTATGATTATGCCGCCATTCAGAACTATGTTCGTAACACTCTGCGCGATGGTTTTCTTAAGAAAGAGAATGCTTCGGTTATCGTTCTAAACGGTAGTGGCGAACCCGGCCTGGCTACTAAGTACGCTGAAATACTCAAGGGCTACGGCTATAACGTAGTGGAGACTGGCGATGCGCCGACACAGGATTACAGTGGCACAGTTATTGTGAATTTGCGTGGCAACGATAAGAAATACACCAAAAGCTATCTTGAAAAGCGCTTCGGTACTTCGTCGACCAGCAGGTTGCCAGACGGAATAGATGCAAAAACTGCAGATTTTGTCATAATAGTAGGCAGTAATGAAGCAAGCAATTAAAAAGATCCGCCCAGCTGGCGGATTCTCAAGCGGATTACACCTATTATTTACTATTTTGCTACCAATATTGGTTTACGTTTTCGTACGCCTCAACTTGGTGCCAGTAGCCGTAGCTCTAATTTTGCTAAGCAAGTGGCGAGTACTAGCTGTTCGGCCCAGGCACTGGCTAGCTTACATCCGAGCCAACGCTGTTGACCTGGCTGTGGGTATCTCAATCGTTATATTTATGTCCAATACCAACGCCATGGCTTGGCAACTGGTTTGGACAGCTGTCTATGCGGTGTGGCTATTGCTGATCAAGCCGGGAACTAGTTTACTAGGCATCTCTGTCCAAGCTGGCATTGCCCAGCTGTTTGGCTTGATGGCTTTGTATATGATGTGGGGGGGTTCTTCTGCCGCTGTTTTAGTCATTGGCACCTGGACAGTAGCATATGTTTCAGCCCGCCATTTCTTTAGCGCCTTCGACGAACCCTATACCCGGTTTCTATCTGATACTTGGGCTTGGTTTGCGGCCACTTTAGCCTGGGTGCTGAGCCATTGGCTACTGTTTTACGGTGTGGTTTCGCAACCCACTTTACTGCTGACTATTCTGGGCTACGGCCTGGGAGCGATGTATTACCTAGAGTCATCTGGGCGCCTTAGCAAGTTGGTCCGGCGGCAGTTTATCTTTCTTATGATTGCAATTGTGGTGGTGGTGCTAGTCTTTTCTGACTGGGGCAATAAGGTAGTCTAAGCCGGGTGCTTCGTCCTCGTCAGCTTGCCGGGACGAAGTGTTGGATGAGGCCTCTTGTTTCTCTTAACTGATAACCCGCACCTTTTGCTAGTTTCTCTAGGACTTTGTGTTGGACTTTGAGCGATTCGGTTAGGATGTGGCTCGGTCTGTGCTGGCGGGCGAAGATTTGCTGGAACAATTCTTCGTATAAAGCCAAGCCGTCATGATCGGCAAACAAGGCAATCTCCGGTTCGTGAGCCAAATCTGGTTTGTTGCGCAAATTATTTGGAACATAGGGCAGGTTGGCGATGACTAGGTCGTAGTTTTCGGCGTCATCGTCTAACAAATCTTGAACTTTGAACACCAGATTTTTAGCTTTCAGGTTTTTGGCATTTTGCTTGGCGACATTTAGTGCCTTTGGGCTGATGTCGGTGGCTGTGCCTGACCAAGTGGGTTGTTCAAGGGCGGTGGTGACGGCTAAACAGCCACTGCCGGTGCCGATATCGATGAACTTTATGTCACTCACCTCGAGAGTTTTGATAATCTCGATGAAGTCTTCAGATTCAGGGCGAGGGACCAAAACATCAGGGGAAACAACGAACTCTCGCCCGTAGAACTCTTTCGAGCCTATGATGTAAGCGATAGGTTCCTGGCTCGCACGGCGCTCCTGCAGAACATCTAGTAAATTGTGTTCAGAGACTGTGAGAACATACTCGGGATTGCCGTGAAGCCATGTACGAGATTGCTTTAAAACAAAACTAGCTATAAGCTCGCTATCTAATCGCGCCGAGGAAACGCCAGCAGTCTTAAGTGTGCTGGTTGATTGGTCAAGCCATGTGATTAGTCTCATACTGGCATATAGTGTATCAGAGAGGCAACAGATTGACACAGTGCGTCGCTTATGCTAGAATGACGGCATAAATCAATAAAACAAACAAAGGAATAAAAAATGTCAGAAGGCGCACCAGATGCAACATTGAGCGGTGAAGAGTTTCAACAACAGGCTGCTCAAGCTGCTCGTAATCGACTCGAGGAGTTTGACGGGTTGCAACCAACAGATGTTCTAGAGAAGAGAGCTGAGGATGTACGCAAGGATAGAGAACAACGAGAGCGCATGGATGAAATGGATAAGAACGCAGAGCTTAGAGGTGCAATTGCAGAGAAAAAAGCTGAAATACAGAGGGGCAATAGTAACTGGATGAGAGAAGAGACGGCACAGTTACCTGGGGGAGGAGAAGGACATGAGGAAAATATAGCAGAACTCCAGAAGCAAAAAAACTCACTTGTTTCAAGGGCCGGCACTAAACAGGGCGCTTACGCAATTAAGAATGGGTATAGGTATGTTGAAGAAGATCTGAGTGGCAATGTTACTGCTCGACGAGATCAGTTTGACTCTAGCGAAGTGTACCGTTCAGCTAAAACTATAGCCGATCAGCGGCAGGCTGAACGAAAGGCACAAGAACCGCCTCAGGCAGCTTAACCCTCTTGGAGTTGGCGGTCATAGTTTTGGAGTTGTTCGATGAGGTCGTCGATGTCGCCCTGAAGGGCAGCTGGGATGTTTGACCGACTGTAGTTGATGCGGTGGTCGGTAATACGGTCCTGAGGGAAGTTGTAGGTGCGGATTTTTTCGCTTCGGTCGCCGGAACCGATTAGGGACTTACGCTGAGCACTGAGTTTTGCATTTTCTTGATCGATTTTTAACTGCAATAGGCGCGATCGCAGGACGGACATGGCTTTGGCCTTATTCTTGATCTGGGATTTCTCGTCCTGGTTAGCAACTACTAGGCCGGTGGGGATGTGAGTGATACGAATAGCCGAGTCGGTGGTGTTAACAGATTGGCCGCCGTGTCCGGAGGCCCTAAAAGTATCAATACGCAGGTCCTCGTTGTTGATTTCAACGTCTGTTTCTTCGGCTTCGGGCATGACAGCTACAGTTACGGTGCTGGTGTGGATACGACCTTGGGATTCGGTGGTCGGTACGCGCTGGACGCGGTGGACGCCGGCTTCGAACTTCAGGTTTTTGTAGGCTTCGGGGCCGGAAACTTGGAAGATGACTTCTTTCCAGCCGCCGGCCTCTGATGGGCTTTCACTCATTAGCTCAGCCTTGAAGTTATTGCGTTCGGCCCACTTCAAATACATGCGGTATAGGTCGCCGGCAAACAGGCTGGCTTCGTCGCCACCAGCAGCAGCCCGGATTTCAATCATGCAATCACGGTCGTCATTAGGGTCTTTGGGCACCAGGGCCTCTGTCAGAGCGGCTTCGGTAGCCTCCAGGGCAGTGGCCGTCTCTTCTAGGTCAGCCTTTGCTAAATCGGCCATCTCGGGATCGCTCAGTAACTTCTGAGCTTCGGCCTGCGAGGCTAGCAACTGCTGTTTTTTATCAAACAAAGCCACTACCGACTCTAGTTCGGATTGGCGCTTGGCCATCTTCGGATAGGCAGGGTCGCTATAGATGCCAGGATCGGCTAGCTTGGCCTGGAGGTCGGTGAGTTCGGTGCGTAAGTCTTGCTCATTCATAGTGTTATTCCTCTTAAGTATAAAGAAAAACCACCTGTTTGTCGCTATACAGCGCAGGTGGTCTTAGGTTAAACGTAGTTATTTATCGGCTGTGACAGGCTTGCTGGCTTCGACTTTGGCGGCTTTCTTCTCGTCAGAGGCAGTCTTACGGCCAGATTTCTTGCTGGCGGCGGCAGATCGGGCGGCTTTAGCCTTGGCTGCAGCTTCAGCGCGGGCTTTGAACTTATCAACCCGGCCTTCGATGTCTAACATCTTCTCTTGCCCGGTGTAGAAGGGGTGGGATGAGCTAGAAATGTGAACTTTTACCAATGGATACTCGTTGCCATCTTCCCATTTGATGGTTTCGTCAGTAGTAACTGTCGAACGCGTCAAAAAAGAAGTGTTGTCGTTGAGGTCCTGAAATACCACGGTGCGGTAATTGGTGGGATGAGTATCTTTCTTCATAGTCAATGGGCTAGTATACACATCTGTTTGACCGAAGTCAACGCATCTGTTATGATGAATTGGTAAATTAATAAGCAGGTGAGCGATTAATCCTCTGAATCATCTCCATGTAGGAATGGTTTGGTACACGCTCAACCGGTGAGAAAGGATTTAACCAATGGCATCGAACGATGTAGATATTAAGAAGTTACTAGAGGCTGGAGCTCACTTTGGGCACAAGACCAGTCGTTGGCACCCCAAGATGGCGCCATATATTCACAGCAAACGCGGAGGCAGTCACATTATTGACCTGACCCAGACTGTGGAGTGCTTGGAAACGGCATTGAAGTTCTTGGAAGAGACCGTAGCCAGTGGCAAACAAGTGCTGATTGTCGGTACAAAGCGCCAGTCCAAGGACATCGCTCTGAATTTGGCTGAGAAAACTGGTATGCCTTTCGTGGTCAACCGCTGGCTGGGCGGTATGCTGACCAACCAGAAGACGATTTCTGGACGGGTTAAGCATCTGAAAGACCTGGAAGCCAAGATGGAATCAGGCGAGCTAGCGGCTAAATACAACAAGTTAGAGCTGCAACGCTTCCAAGAAGAGATTGACGACATGAACCACCTGTACGGCGGTATTAAGAACATGGCCCAAAAGCCAAATGTGGTCTTCGTTTTCGACATTTTGCACGATGAGAACGCTGTGCGCGAGGCTCGAATCCTGAAAATCCCAGTGGTGGCGTTGGTTGATACAAACACTGACCCAACTGACATCAATTATCCAGTACCTTGCAACGACGACGCTATTAAAGCTCTCCAAGTTGTAGCTGATTATGTGGAAGCAGCCATTTTGAGTGGAAAATCTAAGCAAAAAGCCGACCCTGCGGCAGCCGAGGCTAAGCCAGTCGCCAAAGCCGCTGAGATTGTGGCCGGTGAGAGAGGAGATAAGTAATGGCAGGAGTATCTTTAGACGACGTAAAACGACTCAAAAGCCTAACCGGCGTAGGTCTAACAGACGCCAAGAAGGCCCTAGAAGAGGCTAATGGCGATTTTGATAAAGCTCTCGAGCAGATGCGCAAGAAAGGCCTGACTAAGGCTGAGAAACGCGGAGAGCGCGAAGCGCGAGCCGGGATGATCGGCAGTTACAACCACGACGGCCGCATTGCCGTGCTGGTGGAAGTGAACTGCGAGACTGATTTTGTGGCTCGCAACGAAGTTTTCACCGATATGGTCAAGGACATCGCCATGCACGTGGCGGCTTCAGCCCCACAATACGTCTCTGTTGAGGACGTACCAGCGGCTGAGATGAAGAAGGTGAAGGCCGAATTTGCTGACAAAGCCAAGGGTGAGGGCAAGCCAGCCGATATGATCGACAAAATCGTCGACGGCATGGTCAAAAAGCACTTCGCCGAGCGCTGTTTGTTGGACCAACCTTACATCAAGAACCCCGACCAGACCGTCGGTGACTACGTCAAAGAACACATCGCTAAACTAGGCGAGAATATCGTCGTTCGTCGAATTGCTCGCATGCAACTCGGTGAAGTTGAGTAGTGGTATTATATAGACATGAATCCAACCAATGTCTCAGCAGTAACAGAGAAAGCCAAAGCAGCCCTCAGTCATTTTGAGGACGAATTGAAGAAAATCCGCACCGGTCGGGCTAATCCGTCGATGCTAGACGGCGTTATGGTGGAGGCTTATGGCACGCCGACGCCCCTTAACCAGATAGCTACTGTCAGTGCGCCAGAGGCGACTTTGATCCAGCTAACACCTTTCGACCCCAATAATCTACAGGCTATTGCCTCGGCGATACGCGATAATCAGTCGCTAGGCCTGAATCCTACCGATGATGGGCGGGTAATTCGGGTACCAATTCCGCCGCTAAACGAAGAGCGACGCCGAGAGATTGCTAAACAACTTAGCGTCAAGGCCGAAGAGACTATGATTCGTTTACGTAACATCCGCCACGAGGCCAGGGAAGAGGCTGAGAAGGCTAAGAAGGCCAAAGACATGTCCGAGGATGACTTTAGTCGCTTTGAAAAGCAGCTAGACGAACTGATGGCTGACTACAAGACCAAGATTGAAGCCATGACCAAGGCCAAAGAAACCGAAATAATGACGGTGTAAACCGCTCGTCATAACTGATACAATAGACCCTATATGTCAGACGCAAATTCAGTTGTGCCGCGCCACTTGGGAATTATTCTAGACGGCAACCGGCGGTGGGCCAAAGAGCAGGGATTAAAAACCCTGGAAGGCCACCAAAAGGGAGCTGAAGTCTTCCGAGAGATCGTTTATGCGGCTCTGGACCGGGGTGTGGAATTTATATCGGCCTATGTCTTTTCAACCGAGAATTGGCAGAGGACTCAAGAAGAAGTGTCCTACCTGATGGGCCTGGTTTTGAAGGTAGTAGACAAATATCTGGATGAATTCCATCAAAAAGGGGTGAAGATCTTGATTTTGGGCAGTAAAGAGGGGCTTGATAGCAAAACTATCAAGGCTCTGGACCAGACAGTTGCCAAAACTGCCGGTAATACCAAGGGCACGGTGGCTTTGTGCTTTAACTATGGCGGTTACCAAGAAATAGTCGACGCCGTAAAAGCTCTGCCAGAGACCGAAAAAGCCAACCTGACCCCTGACAAGTTTGAACAATATTTGTATTCAAAAGAGGTGCCTGCAGTCGACTTAGTTTTGCGCACTTCTGGTGAACAAAGGACTAGCGGTTTCATGCTGTGGCGGGCGGCTTATGCCGAATTGCTGTTTATTGATAAGTATTGGCCAGACTTTACGGTTGAGGATTTGGATCAGGCCCTGGCAGAGTACACGAAACGTAGCCGAAGGTTTGGTAAATAGGGGTGGAGCTGTTAATTCTTGGCTTGATCCTGTTTGTTTGCTTGGTGATCGTCCATGAATACGGGCACTACCTAGCTGCACGGCGCAACGGCGTAGTAGTTGAAGAATTTGGTCTGGGTTTTCCGCCAAAAGTATGGAGTAAAAAGCTCAAAAGCAAGATGTTGCTGAGCATTAATCTGCTACCGCTGGGTGGCTTTGTGCGCCTGAAAGGCGAGCACGATGCTGACACTGAAAAGGGCAGTTATGGAGCCGCCAGCTTGTCCGCCAAAGTTAAGATAATGACTGCCGGCGTGGTTATGAACCTGCTGACGGCCTTGGTCATTCTGACATTTTTAGCCCTGGTGGGCATGCCCAAGATTGTTGATGACCAGTTTACGGTGGCCAGCGACACCAAAGTCGTCACCCAAGAGGTATTAGTGGGTTATGTAGAGCCCGGCTCGCCGGCCGAAAAAGCCGGACTAGTCAGTCGCGACCAACTGGTAGCTGTCGGGCCGAATGCTCAGAACATGACGCCAATTACCTCTGTTGACACTTTCCCCGACACCACCAAGAACTATGCCGGTCAAACGGTAGTAGTGGAGGTAAGAAGTGGCGATCAGGTGACTCAAAAATCAGTTCAACTACGAAGTACCGAGGAGGTGGAAGCCAGCAAAAATTCGGATGATCCGAAGGGCTATCTGGGCGTGGTGCCGACAGAGTTTATTATCCAGAGGTCAACCTGGTCATCGCCGATCGTGGCGGTTGGTACGGCCGCCCAATTTACGCAGTTGACCTTGAAGGGGATTGGCACGGCTCTGGTGGATGTCTTCAGCGGCAACGCCGGTAAAGCCGCCGACCAAGTGTCAGGGCCGGTGGGAATCTTCGTAGTCATTAAAGACGGAGCCACCCTTGGCTACCGATTTATCCTGATGATCATCGCCATTATCTCGCTGACCTTGGCCATCATGAATATCTTGCCGATTCCGGCCCTGGACGGCGGCCGGCTGTTTGTGACCCTGCTATTTAGGGCCATGAAAAAGCCGCTGACCCCAACCATGGAGGAGCGAATTCACGGCGTGGGCTTTGCGGCCTTAATGCTTCTATTTATACTAATAACAGTGGTGGATGTCCGCCGCTTCTTCTAAGATGCTAAAAGAAAAGCTACACACTAAACTGACTACCCAGTTTTGGGACCCGATCCAAACGATCATTTTGACGATTGGGGTCTACCTAAGCTCACAGCTGGTGGCTAGCTTCCTGATTCTGACGGTACCGCTGTTATTTGGCGTGACTTCCAGCGGCCTAAAAAGCTGGCTGGACGGCGCTGTCGGCCAATTTATGTATGTACTAATGATTGAGGGCTTTGTCCTGCTACTGATATGGGGACTTCTGCGTGTCAAGAAAAGCTCTTTTACAGATATAGGCTTGGCTTGGCCACGACCGAAGGATGTGGGGCTGGCCGTGTTGGGCTTTGGTGTTTATTTCTTGTTATATCTCGTCATCGCGGCTGTCGCCAAGCTGATTTTTCCCAGTCTGGATTTCAACCAGGAGCAAATTGTTGGCTTTGACACAGCCAGAGCTAACTGGGAATTGGTCTTAGTATTCTTCAGCCTGGTGGTTATGCCTCCACTGGTCGAGGAAATCCTGGCCCGGGGCTTCCTGTACACCGGCCTCAAGACCAAGTGGCCAACCTGGGCGGCAGTAGTAGTGACCAGCACTATGTTTGCCATAGCACACCTGCAGTTTGGCAGTGGTGCACCTCTGTTATGGATAGCCGCCATCGACACCTTTACCTTGTCGCTGGTGTTGATATATCTAAGGGAAAAGACCGGCAACTTGGGCGCCTCGATCGCTCTGCATATGCTCAAAAACTTCGTAGCCTTCATGCTGCTATTTATTTTCAGAGTTCGCTAAGCGAAGGGGTGTGATAGGATAAAAGCATGAAATTGTCTCAGTTATTTACCAGAACGCGTAAAGATGTGCCAGCCGATGAGACGGCCCGCAATGCTCAGTTGCTGATTCAGGCTGGCTATATCTATAAGGTTATGGCTGGTGTTTATGCCTTCACGCCACTAGGCCTAAGAGTAGTTGAGAACATCAAGCAGATTGTCCGCGAGGAGATGAACGCCATCGGTGGGCAAGAGCTACTGATGAGCACTTTGCAGAAGAAAGAAACTTGGGAAGAAACCGGCCGTTGGGACGATAAAGTCGTCGATATTTGGTTTAAATCAGCCCTTAAGGATGGTACTGAAGTTGGCCTGGGCTGGTCGCACGAAGAAGCTATTGTCGAGATGATGAAACAGTATGTTGAGAGCTACAAAGACCTGCCAATCTATGTCTACCAGTTCCAAAACAAGATGCGCAATGAGCTGAGGTCTAAGAGCGGCATCATGCGGGGCCGTGAATTCATCATGAAAGACATGTATTCACTAAGCATCGACGCCAAAACCCACGAAGATTTTTACCAGGCTTCGATCGAAGCCTACAAAAAAGTCTACGATCGCCTCGGTCTAGGCAAAGATACTTACGTAACCTTCGCCAGCGGCGGGGCTTTCACTAAGTTTAGCCACGAATTCCAGACAATTTGCGAAGCTGGCGAGGATGTCATCTATCTGCACCGCGGAAAAGACATAGCCGTCAATGAAGAAGTGCTAACAGATGAGAACTTGGCCGAATTGGGCGTCAAACGCGACGAATTAGAAAAAGTTAAGAGCGCCGAAGTCGGCAATATCTTCAATTTCGGCACCGATAAATCCGAACAAATGGATTTTGTATTCACCGACGAAAAAGGCGCCAAAGTGCCGATACATTTGGGCTCTTATGGCATTGGCATTACCCGGGTAATGGGTGTAATAGCCGAGAAATTCAGCGACGATCGCGGGCTAGTCTGGTCTGAGGAAGTGGCCCCGGCCAAAGTCCTAGTTGTCCGTCTAGGCGAAGAAGAATCGGTAGTGGCAGCGGCCGATAGTTTGTACGAAACTTTGCAGAATGCCGGTGTAGAAGTCTTGTACGACGACCGCGATGCTCGAGCTGGTGAAAAGTTTGCTGATGCTGACCTGCTGGGCATACCACATAGGGTAGTGGTTAGCGCCAAAACGCTCGAACAGGGCAAATTAGAGTATAAAAAGCGTACCGCCCCTGATGCCGAGATGATTTCCGAAGACGAATTGCTAAAAAAACTAGCAACAAAAAACTAAGGTTGCTATAATACAGCGACTCCAGAGGTATATATTATGAAGAAACAATTCCATTTGACTAAAGAGGGTGTGGCAGAGCTTAAGCAAGAGCTCGAGACTTTGATTGCCGAGCGCGGCCCTATTGCCGAGCGCATTAAATCTGCTCGCGAATTTGGTGACCTCAGTGAAAATGCCGAGTACTCTTCGGCTCGGGAAGAGCAAGAGCGCGTCGAAGGCCGGATTTCTGAAATTGAGAACATCTTACAGAACGTTGAAGTCATCCGTAAACCAGCTAACGACAGCAAGGTGCGCCTAGGCTCACTGGTCAAGCTCAAAGCCAAAGTTAACGGCGGTAAGACTAAAGAATTTCAAGTTGTCGGTACGGTTGAGGCCGACCCGCTGAACGGTAAAATCTCTGACGAATCACCAATCGGCCAAGCTCTAATGGGCCAAAAAGTTGCCGATGAGGTCGAAATCAAGACCCCAGCCGAGACTGCAACCTATAAGATAGTCGCCATTCACTAAAGCCTAGCTTTAGCCGGATAACTGAGGTAAGCTAGAGGTAAATATGCAATGGTTGAACACCGTCGTTGAGGCATTAATCAAAACCCATCCCGATGGGGAGATTGTGGTGTCTTCGGGTGTGTCGCCATCCGGGGCTTATCACGTTGGTACTCTGCGCGAGGTTATGACGGCCGAGGTTATTATGCGCGAACTAAAGCGTCGTGGCCGCCAGTCACGCCATATCCACGTGTCTGATGACTTGGACGTCTTCCGCAAAGTGCCGGCCGGCCTGCCGGAAACCTATTCGAAGTACCTGGGCGTGCCCCTGTGCGAAGTACCGGCGCCAGACGGCTCTGAACAGAGTTATGCCGACTATTATCTAGCCGAGTTGCCACGGGTAGCCGAAGGTTTACACCTGGAAATGGAAGTCATGCGGGCCCACGCCAAGTATCGAGACGGTTTCTTTACCGAAATGATCGAGAAATCACTGACTAACATCGAGGCCATTCGCAAAATAATCTCCGAAGTCTCCGGCCGCGAAGTGGACGACAGCTGGTCACCAGTCCAAGTTATGGAAGACGGCTATTTAAAGAGCCGCAAGTTCGTCAGTATCGACACCAAGGCCAAAACCTTGGAGTATGAGGACAAAGACGGTCAAACCCAGACCATTGATTACAGTGATGGCCAGGTAAAGCTGAACTGGCGGATTGACTGGCCGGCCCGCTGGGTACTGTTGAATGTGCTGGCCGAGCCATTTGGGCGCGACCACGCCACTAAGGGCGGCTCGTACGACACCGGAGCCGTGATCGTTAAAGATGTCTTTGGCCACGAGGCGCCATATCCAATCCCGTACCACTTTATTAACCGTACCGGCGAGACCAAGAAGATGAGTAAGAGCGGGGGAGATACCATTACGGCCGCACAGCTGCTGGAAATGTTGCCGCCAGAGATTGTTTGGTACTTTATGCTGAAACTAGCGCCGGAAAAACAGCTGTTTTTCGATGCCGGACCGACTTTAATACGGCTAGTGGACGAATTCAGCGAGTTGATTGCTAAACCGGATAAAACAGAGGCCGATAAGCAACTTCTTGAACTCTGTATGACAGGAATCGACCAGCCAACCGTCAGCAATGTGCCGTTTTCGCACCTAGTGGCTAGCTACCAGACCTCGCTGAAGGATGTTGATAAGACTTTGGAAGTAATTAAGCGAACTGAACACGCCGGCACGGCTGAAAAGGACGCCGAAGTCATTAAGAGGGAACTGAAATTCATCGATCACTGGCTGGATGAGTATGCTCCGGACGACGTGAAGTTCTCCTTGAAGGAAACTGTCGATCCTAGTACCTTCGACACACCACAAAAGAAGTTTATGAGCGACCTGGCCGACCAGATTGCTAAAGCGCCGGCGGATGCCGATGGGGAATGGTTCCATAAGGCCGTCTATGATCTGAAGGAATCGACAGGTCTACAGTCCCGGGAACTATTCATTACTTTGTACCTAGCGCTTATTGGCAAAACTTCCGGTCCGCGGGCCGGCTGGTTCTTGAGTACATTGCCAAAGGACTGGCTGATCGCCCGCCTACGACTTGAACAATAAATGTATGTAGTTTTTACCACGAAGTATTGACCGCCCGAGCCGACAGGTCTATAGTTGACCTTGTCATTGTGAGGTGACACGTGAACCCGACTAGCAATAGTCTCGCTCACGACCAGCGAAACTCCCGTAGTTTCACTGGTAAACACTAAAGGACCCCCGCGGTCCTTTTTTGTTTGCCCTTGGGCGACAGGCAATAATGCATGTGCTTGCAAGCGTGTAACAGAGCTGTAAAATATTACAAATGGCACAAGGAATAGAACAATGGGCGGCAAACCTCGACGAACGCCTAGAGGAGATATGGACCGCCCCGCCCCCACCAGCTGAAGACTTTAAGTTACATGTTGGCCACAGGGTAAGCCAATTGGCTCATCAGGTCGATATGCTGGCTATGTTTCGGCCGTCCGCCCCACGGACCGTCGCTGAGTTCCATAGCGGCTATTCGGCAGTAGATCGATTCGTTGAACACTCGGCCATGCTAAAGTTTTTGGGTGATAGAGGTCTAGAAGATCAGTACATGGAAATTGAAGATGACGCCATCCGGCACGGCGATGGTGTCACGAGCTTTCCATGTCCGACAACTGGGCAAGATGTCAATTGGTGGTTTGCTATCCCCGATCCCAGGTATCCAAAAGGGCCTATCAAGTACCAGTTTATTAGCCAGGAAGGCCCCGAGGAGGGCGACTGGTCGTATAAAATGAAGGTTATCGCGAGTGTAGGCGGTACGCTTGACCTGACCAAGAAAAACGCTCGAAATAGGGCAAAGAAAAAGCGACGCGCCAGCTAAACAATACTGCGACATAACTTGCAATATTTCAAGCGGGGAGTAGAATACCCGCATGGCCACAATAACCGAAGACTTGGCGGCGTGGGGCGAGATTTTACAGCACCAGACTACCCAGCTAAGGGCTATTCCTGATATTGAGACAGACGAATTAGAGCAGGGGTATGCTGTTGAATCTGCCGACGAACTGGTAGCTAAGTATATGGGAGCGCTTACGGTGGTAATATCGGGTCCAGATATGACCATTGTAGACCACGACATCGAGCCGGTTTATACCGGACCACTACAGGCTACAGGGATATTTAATGGAAGTGCGATATTTGCTGAGGGGAGTAATGAGGTTGAAATGGGGTACTACATAGCTCAGCCAATAATAGATGAAGTAGACACCCCCATCAGCGAAGCTATTAAGAAGAGCGCGAAGTATGTTTTTGGGTCTGCTGAAACAGCCAACATTTGGGCACCTGACGATATCTTCAACGGTTGCGCGAATATTTCATTACCAGACTGCCATGAAGCTTCAGCCCAAGAGGCTGACCGAATATCCCAAGTAGAGCTAGCTATGGACCTGGCCGTGCTTAATGGCCCATTAAACATAGATAACATAACGGCCATGTTTAAAGATAAAGTAACGATTCGCGATGGCCTGGAGCTAGGCTATTTTTTACGGCGCCTCAATGCCCTAGTCAATCCAGAGTGCTTAAAATTTCATATAGAAGCTGCTCAGTTGTTTCGGCGTGATCGATTAGATGGTGAGTTCAGGCCAACTATCGAGCCTGATACCCAAGTTTCCTTAATTGTGCACAGTGGTTCGCTGTTTACCTTAATGGAGGACAAAGATGGAGAACGACTACTGAGTCTTATAGCGCCATACAGTGACGAATCCGGGTATATCGGAGGCTTCCACGCCATTAATCTGGACGACGTGGTGTCAATATCGGCAGAGATTGTTTAAGACAAACCAAGGCCTGTCCAGATATTAATCCGTGTGTAGTAGAATAAGAGTATAAATAACGGAGGATTCTATCATGGCATCAAAACACACTAAAACAGCAGTCGATAACGGGCCAATGGGCTTTGTATTGTTCTGCGCTTGGGCGGGAGCCTTGGTATTCTTCATCGGCCGCGTCGATGGACTCTGGAACATCATCGTAGCCTTCTTCCAAGCCTGCGTCTGGCCCGCCTACGTGGTCTACTACGGTTTGCAAAGCTTGATGGGGTA
>CAYRSA010000007.1:0-18225 GCA_964426845.1 uncultured Candidatus Saccharibacteria bacterium
GAGCACCTGCCTCTTAAGCAGGGTGTCGTGGGTTCAAGTCCCACCTGGCCCTCCAGCAGTAGATTGAATAGCAGCTGCTATTCGAAATAGTCCGTTTACCTCTGGTAGCGGGCTTTTTTCTTGGGTTTCAAAGTTTATATCTTCGTACGTTGGCACTTCATTGAAGATTACGCCGAAAAAGGCGGCTCGTCTGAGTGGATTACAGAGGTCAAGTAGTATCTCCGAGAGGTGTTTCAGAAGGTATTTTGCGTATTGCAACACCAGGTCAATATCTACGGTGTTTTCACCCTTACTGGCGAGTTGTTGGTCTAGTTCTACTATTTGTTTTTCTGCTTTCATAATGTCCTCCTCCATGTATTTAATGGCTGTTTCACTGGTTATTACTTTCATACGGTCTACGGTAGCTCTAATCTGTGCCTCTAGCCCCTGGCGTTGCTCTATGAGCTTTTGATCGTCTTGCATGGACTGTGCTTGCTGTTCTCGCCATGATTGCTCAATCATTTCCAGCAGTTTATCAATATGCTCCGGTGCAACTTCAATGCTTTTCACAAACCGTTCAATGGCAGCCTCAAACTCGGCTTGTGGTACACGGAAGTAATGCCCGTCACGGCTACAGTGATACGCAGGGTAATACTTGCCGAGCTTGCCACGGGCTGCGCTAGCACTGAGTGATTTACGGCAGTGGGGGCAGGCAACCACTTTCTTATACGGAAACTTCGGATTAACTGCTTTTTTAACGAGTTGCCACTGCGGAGGTTTCTTGTGGTACACGGTAACTTCGCTGTTGGAGGCTATTTCAATCACGTACTTGCCATGATTCGCCTGGTTAAATAGCTCCGGCGATATTAAGCCCTCAAACTGTGCCTTGACTGGCTTATTATTTGTCCACTTTTCTTGTATGATGCCCGCATAGGTGAGCCGGTGTACAAATCGGTCAACCATTTTTATGTCCATTGGCTTACCGCCGACAATACGTTTTACCTTTGAGCGGTCATACTTATCACGTACATAGGTTGTGCGAGTCTTAAAGCCGAGGCGATTGAGTTCATCGGCAACTTCCTGGTTGCTATAAATACCCTGAGCACGCAGTTCAAACACTCGCCGCACAAACGGCGCTTCCTCGGGGTGCGGCTTTAAGATAGTTCTTTTACCGTGGTTGGTATCAATCGTTTCGCTTATAAAGCCATACGGTGGCTGGCGCATCCAGTAGCCAAGTTGGGTGTAGCGAATTTCAGCGCCAATCATACGGGTCATGATGTCACGGAGTTCGTCTTTGGCGTGTTCAGCCTCTAATATCTCGCTTTTAAATGACGGGCTATAGTCACTCCAGTAATACTTAAAACCGGTGTGTTCGAGTGTATTGACCCGGCGGCTGTCAATAATGCCGAATGTATCAATGAGGGCAACACTGAGTTGATCAAGTTGTTCTTTGAGCTTAATGTATGCAGCCGAACCGCCCCGGGTAAAGCGGTCGATTGCTTTAATCAGGACGACTTCAATCTCCGGATTAGCCTTGCAGCGCTCAACAATCTGCTGCATGGGCTGGTCTTCATGCGAGGCTGATTCAACTAACACCACCGTTTCAACGATGTTGATATTCTGATTAAGCGCAAGGTTCTCGCCCCGTTGCCGTTGTTCCTCCGGTGAGTCACCGTCACGTTTTTGCTTACCTGAAGATACCCGAATGGCAAGCATGCCAATACGTGGCTTACTGCTTAGTAGTACCGCCATCGTCAACTCCCATGCCTAAAACATTAACAACCTTATGGCCAAAACTCTGGTCTTCGAGTAACTTCTCGACAATCAGGTCAGCCACGATTTTCATACGCTGTTCTAGGGTATAGGTAAAAGCCCCATCGCAAACGGGTTTTGGCTTGTTCTTGCTACCTTTTGGCCTTGGCATGTATACCCTCCTGCCGAGGCTCCGTAACAATTCAGCTAGAATACTAAACTAATCCTTAGAGGGGCGACCACGTTGGGTACGCTCTTTCAGGTCTTTTTCAATGAGCTCGGTAAGCTCTTTATCGCCAACGGAAATCAATGCTTGAAGCACGAGTTCAGTCAAGCTCTGCCCACGTCCGTATGCAACCGCTTTGGCACGGTTCTTCACTGCGGGAGAAGCATCAATACGAAGTTGAGGTCTATTGGCTGTCATCAGGGGGCTATTATACCACAATAACCCCCTGACACCAATCTGTTAGCCGCAATTCTCGCAGGGGTGCTTGCCCTCGATAATCTCCAGTAGCTCGCTATCGGTGGTTATCTCAAGATTGTCTGCCAGCTCGTAGTACTGGCAGGGGCAAATAGCTTCGAGTGCGGCTGCTTCTAATGCGCTGCGGTCTGTTGCTACCATGGAAAATCTCCAGTCGCTTCTAAGCAATCCTCACTGTCGAACTCATCATCAATATAGGTTTCGATGTAGAGCCGGGCACTGCCGTATTGCCGTGCCCACGTTTTGTATAGCTTATATGCCTTCTGGTAATCATCAAACCAGTCATCACGCTCATGGGTAAATACATGGTATGAGGTAAGCTTCATCAGCTCACCTCAAACTCATTAATCATGTAATCAGCTTCCTCGTCAAACTGCTGCTCCAGCGCTGCCCGGACGTTATATAGCACGTCCTGTATGCGCTTGTCTGAAACATGCAACTCGGCATGCTCCAGCTTTTCGGCAACCAGCTCAATGTCTGTTTCGTCAAAAGTAATTCTCATGATTGCTCCCTTACTTCGTCTTGCGCCGCCTGAAGCTCATATATCCAACCTTCTGACACGCCGCCTTCTTCCAAAATGGCTAACGCCTCACTGAGAGATTTATGCCTAATAGTGATTTTCTCACCGGCAAATGTCGTTACCATTACCGTCATACCTAACCCTCCGTTTAGTTGTCTAGCCGAATTGTTAAGGAGCCAGTCACCTTATTGCTAACTCTAATTTAATTGTAGCACATGAGGCACAAATAAACCAATACTTTTAGGTACTTTGTAGCTTAAAATACACCGGATTCCGGTATCTGGTATAAATCATCTATTTTCTATCTGTTATTACTTGCTCTTTTTCTCCCTTTCTTATATATACATATATAGAAGAGAAGTAAGAAGACGAGTGAGTAGGAACGAAGCACTGTGGTAGATAAACGTTCAGCATTAAAACCAGGTCAAATAGATATATTAGAGTTACTGTATACATACCGTTTTGGTAGTCGTCAGTTAGTAGCAGATAGTCTTGGTATTAAAGCTGGTGCTGGTCTACATGAAAAACTACAAGTTCTGATTAAACATGGGTATATTGCTATGAGGCTAGAGAAGCACCTTAAGCTCCTCGGCACACCGGCTGCGTATTACTTAACGCCCAAAGGTTTACGTACCCTTGCCGCCCTGCCAAATCACGAGTACATCACCGACTCTGTTATCAAGGGCAGTTACAAAGACAAAACTGTCTCCCAATCCTTCATTAAACAGACCCTGCGCGTCTACGCGCAGACTAACCGACTTTTAAAAGCACACTCAGGTCTACGAGTTTTTACCCGGCGTGATATGAGCCGCTATAGCTACTTCCCGAAGCCCTTGCCGGACGCTTTCTTGTCCCTCAAAACTGATGACCAGCCAAAACGTTTTTTCCTGGACATCATACCGGACAGTCTGCCACGCAAACCGTTGTACCAACGCATTACCAGTTATGCCGAGTTCTTTGATGAGGGTGGCTGGGAGGTAACAGGAAGCGACCTGCCAATCCTCTTACTGGTTGGTGAAACCGGCACGACTGAACGGCGGATAGGCCGTATAACCAAGGGAGCACTGTTTAAGGCTGAGCTAGATGAAGAAACGGCCGTATATACCACTACGTTTGGGGCAGTAGAGAATATGGAGGGTACAAGGGCTATCTGGACAAGTCTGGATGACCCTGATGAACTACTGCCGTTGCCGGAGCTCGTATAATGAGCAGTTTATAGTCTTGCTCAGGACAAGTAGCTACTAGGAAAAGACTGTTTGGTAAGCTGTAATAACGAACTCATTATCTACCAGCTCGCCGGTAGCGATGGCGTACTGGATTGCCTCCTCGCTCAGTCCGAAGTAGAAGATGTCCTCCTCTTTTAAACCTTTCGGTACTGTGTGGTACTCATGTACTAAATACCAATCAAATGGTGTATGGCCAGGAACATAGTAGCCAGAAATTGCAAACACACTCATATAAACTCCTTATTGTCTTAAGCTTAGGCAGTTTTACGTCTTGCCCAGGACTAAAAAACCGAGGAGCTAATATTCCTCGGCTAGCATGATGGTTATTACCCGCCGGCAATGAGGGTCGAGCGGATCGCATCCGCCGGATAAATCCTGCGTATAATAATCTATTTTCCAAAAGACTTTTTGACCGTCTATGGTGAATGAGCCAAAGTCATGCTCCCCGTATGGATCGTTGTCTTCGGTAAAAGCGGTAAACTCCTGCACTGTAACAAAGATGTCGCTGATAGTTATGTCACTGAGTGCCATAACGCCCCGTGTCGCCGTATAATTCGCAGCATTCTGACGCGCCGCGTCATTGAGTGCGGCAACCTTTAATATTTGTGTGGCTGTAGTGTCCATAAGACCCTCCTTTTATTCCTGAGAGGACTTTCTGCCTCTCTGGAAATGGAGGACGGGTGTGGTGACCAAAAGTGTCAAGGTGGAGACTTGTACTACCTTGATGCTTTTGGTTCACCCGTATACTTTAGAAGACAGAGGGAGGAAGCCCCTTACATATTTGCAGGGGCTGGATATCCTCTTTTCTATTTTGAGCGACTATGTAAGGAAAAGTGATGTCTAGCGGGGCAGGTTTACAAACCCTTAAATAATTGTTCCAGGCTGGTATCAAGTGCAGAGGTAATCTTGAGTAGTGTCGATAGCGTAGGCTTTCGTCTTCCTTGTTCGATATATCCCATATGGGTACGATCAATACCGCTTTCAGCTGCTAATTTTTCCTGGCTCATACCTTTGGCAGTCCGGGCTTTAACAATCCGTTTGCCTATTTCTGTATACATTCGGTCAATAGAAGATGCTTTCACTTCCTTAGCGTATTGATTACAAAAGTAAGTAACCACTTACAAATGTAAGCGTCTCTGCTAGGCTGATTACATATGTAAGCAAAATCAGATGAAGGAAATGCCATTATTTAATTTAGATTTAATAATTATTCGCTATAGTAATTGCTAGCAAACACACGTTTAACAAAGAGGAATCATGCACATATATCTCGACATCGACCAGGTACTCAGAACCAATGACAACAAACTGGCTGCACAGGCCGGGCAATTTCTAGAAGTTATAACGAAGCACCACGTCCACTGGCTGACCGCAGACTATGGCGGGAGCGTAGAACTGGCGCTTCGGCGACTTACACCACTGCTTACGCATGATGAGATTAACGTAATATCTATCATTGAGATGACTAAATGGGACTTACTGCGTACCGAAGCGATAGATTTTCGTAAACCGTTTCTCTGGTTCACACACAGTGTCGATGAGTTTGAGATGGAAGACCTGGAGCGACATAAGTGCACTCAGAATCTGCATATAGTCAACGTATCAAACGACCCTGAGGCCTTAAAACCATTTATTCATCAGCTGCCCGAGCCGGTGCAGCCCGACCTGACCCATTCACCGTATCGCTACCTAAAGTCCCAGGGCTAACTCGTACCGCAAATACTTACAAATGTACGTGAAAAGCACTTGCATTATCTACAACACCTATATATTATGTAGCCATAAACACTTTACGGCGGCGCACGCACCACCACCGTTAGCCTCACGTGTTTGGCGTCAGGAGTTAATAAGTAAAATAAAGATCCATTGCAAATAGTCATGTTGTTCGCTTGGACAACCGTTATGGAGTAAGAGGGGAAGAAGAATAAATTATGCAAGAACTGTGCAGCCTCGCCAATACCGGCACCAATATAACAATAATAATCGCAGCTGCATTTGGTTTTATCACGCTGGCAAGCCTGATACTCTACCAGCTTAAAACCGGCAAAGCCTTCTCAAGAGGCTTGTTTAGTTTACTCCTGATGTTCGGCCTCCTCGGAACTGTTGTGCTCGCACCCCTCTCAGCACACGCTGCCGGTAGTGATGCAGCAACAAATTGTCCAACAGGTTCACAGACCAGCAACAACAGCGGCGGGGGGAGCCAAGCCTCAATCACGTGTCCAGAAAACTGGATTGTCGTACCCGGTAACAGCGCCTACAACACAAATGACTTCTGTGTAATGAAATATAACGCTAAGCAAGTCGGCGCTACTATCACCGATAGTTACGAACTCACACTTTACACTGACGGTAGCTACTCAACCGATGGCACCTGGAGTATCGTGATTTCCGGTCCGATTAATGTGACGGTTGGGCCATTCCCATACGATGTGGACGGTCAGACCGTGGCAGATGCACTTGAGGCGGCAGTGGGAGAAAGTGTATCGACCAATAACACTGGCAGAGTTGAGAATAACAATGAAACCACTTTTACCTGGGCCTCGCTTGACGATGACTGGAACATTACGCTTGATCTCGATGACCTCGAGCAAAATGACGGCCCTGGCCTCTACGATGCTCAAATTCTTGCCGGTGATCCTGTATCTTCCGGCGGAGTCGCCACCAGCCAAGCTGCCGGTTCGCCATGGGTTAGTATCTCTCAGACCAACGCGATTACTGCCTCTCAGGCTGCCGCTCCCGGTGCTCACCTGATCTCTGAAAACGAATGGATGACCATAGCTCATAACGTATTAGCCAACCCGGCCAACTGGTGTGACCCAGACGGTTCTAACTGTGGGGCTGCGCCGGGAACTGCCGGAAAGATTCTTGCAAATGGCCACAACGACAGTACACCAAACCAAGCGCTTGCAGCTTCTACCAATGATGCTGAGGCCTGCTTTGGTACGGTTACGGCTGGTGTCAACACGCCGTGTGGCGATGATCCAGACACCCAAAAACGAACCCTGACTCTATCTAACGGTGAAGTAATCTGGGACTTTGCCGGTAACGTATGGCAATGGACATCAGGCACTGAAACCAGAGGCAATCTGCCAAGCAACGGCGGTAGTGCCTCATGCTGTGAATACAATGCGGACTTCGACGATTGGGGAACATTAGCATACATTAACCCGGCAGTACACAATCCGGCTGCGAGCGCATGGGGTACAGCCGAAGGGGTCGGCTTCCTGTATTCGGACTTCTCCTCGGGTTCTTCGACTGTCGTTGCGTTCGGGCGTGGTGGCTATTGGGCCGTTGGCCCGGTTGCGGGGGCTTTCACGCTCTCCCTCGAGGTTGAGCCGTCCGACTCCGGTCCGGGTGTGGGCTTCCGTGCCGCCCTGTAATACCTGTCGCTTAACACTTTGTGCTTGAACACTTGGCGCTTAAGAGCTTCTTACTTATTCCCCGATTCCCGCCGTGCGGGACATCGGGGGCAGTTAGTGCCTTTAGGCACTCGAACGCAAATTTTTATACAATAGATATATGGCTACCGTAACTTCAGCTAAAAATGCACCTGATGAACTCCTAATCTACACGAAAATGGTGGACTTTCTGGTTTGGTTGTTTCCAATCCTCAATACCTTTCCCAAGAACCAACGATTGATTATCTGCCAACATATCAGCAGCAGCGCCCTCGATTGCCTCAAGCTTATTGTCAGTGCCCGTAACGCCCGTTCGCCGAAGAAACGAGCCAGTCTGTTGTTTGAACTCAATGTCGAGCTGGAGGTGCTCAGAAAGCTCATCAGCGTAGCGCATGATATCGGCTTTATAAATGTGAAACGAACAGAAAACGGTATGAATCAACTACTAGAGCTCGGTAAGATGTGCGGGGGCTGGATTAAGCGCTACGATTCGGCGGCTTAGCGATGGCCTTGTACTGGCTGTAGAGCTTTAGTATTAATTTGTTTGATTGTCTGGGACTGGCGTGTTTGAGGTGTGATACCCAGGCATAAAAGGTATCTCGCAGTTCGTCTTTGCTGATGGTTCCGTTTTGGTACTCCCGGAGCAGCCTTTTCCAGCGCCGTTTCATAAGCTTTACGGTGCTGCTTCTGATGCGGATTCTATGCCGCCATATGACGTAGCCGACAAACTCAACACCAGTATGAGCTGGAAACAGGCGGGTTTTCTTCGGGTGCACGGTTAAATACAGCTCATCTTTTAAAAACGCTATGATCTGGTCTTGCCACTGCTTCAGCCGGGTTTTATCGTCATCAACAATCAAGAGGTCGTCCATATAGCGAATGTAACGCTTAGCTTTGAGGGTGCGTTTAATATACATATCAACTTCGTGCAGATAGATGTTGCCGAATATTTGACTGGTCAGATTGCCGATTGGTATGCCCCGAGCACCTTTGGTATGGTACGGCGAATCCGGAGCAAACAAGTGATCGTGTTCAGAACCACTTTGGTAGCAATCAATGATGGTGTCGAGGGTTGCAAGCAGCAGCGGGTTTTGTAGCTTTTTTCGTAAAATCCGTTTGAGTACGTCATGATTCACACTGGCATAGTATTTGGAAATATCTACATGCAGTACGTAGAGGGGCTTATCGGTTTGCCAACGAATAAAATGTTGCAAACGCCGTAAGGCGGCATGAGAACCTTTGTCTTCTCTACAGGCGTAACTATCTGAGATAAAACAGGGTTCATAGACTTGTTTTAAGACGGTGCAGACGGCATGATGCACAATACGATCCCGGAAGTGCGGAGCATCAATAATACGTTTTTTCGGATCATTAACAATAAAGCGTTTATGGGGTTTTGGCTGGTAGTTTTGAGCCCTTAACTCCCGCTGCAATTCTAATAGCCCTTCAAGCCTGTAGTAATTGAAGTATGCGCTATAGGTTCGATACCGCTTGCCCCGTGCGGCGCCGTGAAAGGCATGTTCAAGAGCAAACAGCGAACTGAATGTTAGCAGTCGCTTGTCCATCGTGTTTGTTTTTTAACATGTCGCCACATATAAGTATAAGCGGAGCCGGTACCTGCTGTATACTACTTTTGGTGACAGTAGCTTGGCAAAGTCGGCATCCTGAATTCGGACTTCTCCTCGGGTTCTTCGACTGTCGTTGCGTTCAAACGTGGTGGCAATTGGGACAATGGCCCGAATGCGGGGGCTTTCACGCTCAACCTCGAGAATGAGCCGTCCAACTCCAATCCGAATGTGGGCTTCCGTGCCGCCCTGGCATACCAGACTACGTGAGATGATAGCTGATGCGCTGAACATGGCTATCCGGTGCGCTTGGTATTCGCTGCTGTTTACCTGCCACCTCGCCGGTAATCCCGGCATCATGGCAAATATATACAGAGGTATGCGACTGCTCCGCTTTTTGGCGGCTTTCGCATACTTCGCCTGAACGAGATGAGCTACATGGTTATATCGGATTTGCGCCCTTGTGATTGTGACATTGACAGATTTTGGAGGTTAATTGTGGGTAGCATGACCTCTAGTGAACGTGCTTATGTTATAAAATAATACTTGCATTAATGCAAATAGTTGATCTATGATGAAATTACAACATCAACGGAGGGTCAACATGATCAGAAGGTCCACGGATATTAAACTAATTGCGCTGATTGTAGCGCTCGGGGCGCCATTTATACTTGCGGAACCGGCGTTTGCTGCCACAGCGGGGGTAAGCAACGTCGAGAACTTTATACGGAGTATTATTACCGTATTCGCAGGACTCGCCGGTCTCGTAGCGACCGGTTTTTTAGTTGCTGGGGGTTTTATCTACATAACCAGCTCAGGTAACCCGGAGAGACTTGACCGCGGCAAAAACACTATTACCTATGCACTCATAGGACTTGCTATCACTATCGGGGCGTTCGTGATTAGTCAGATTGTAACGACACTGGCACGAAACGCGTTCGGGGGGTAGCCCCGTGTCTCTCGATATTTTCTCTGCGGGACTATCGCTCCTCGCCGATACGTCAGGCGCCGTCACCGTTATGCGTAACTACGTTGCGCCGACTATCAAGATGTTGGCGGCGTTGGCTTCAATTGCCTGCGTATTCTTTTTAGTCAACGGCGGTTACCAGTACATGACCAGCCGCGGCAATCCTGAAGGGTTAGAACAAGCCAAGCGGATAATCCGAAATGCTTTAATTGGTTTAGTCTTGGTATTTGCCGCTGCTACCCTCACTACAATTTTGACGGGAGCTTACGGTGATCCGGCCGGAACCAGTAACGCTACGCTTCCCAACCTACAAGCTATTGAACCGGAAGCGCCGAGTAACGGACTGGTTGATGTCATCATCAAAGCCGTTACCGGCTTTTTAAATAACGTTATCCAAACAGTCGGCGCGCCGTTCTTGTCGGCACTGGATTACTTCACCAAAGAAACCCCGCTCATGGCTAAGAACACGACGGTCTTTAACTTCTGGCTGGCAATGGTCGGTATTACCAATGTGCTGTTTATCTTGGTGGTGGCGTTAATCGGTTTCCATGTTATGAGCGCGGCCAGTTTCGGGTTTGATGAAATTGAGTTTAAACATCTGCTGCCACGCTTGGGTCTGGCGTTTTTACTTATTAATACCTCAATCTTCTTCATCGACGCCATTATTGAGTTATCTAACGTGTTAATAAAAGCCGTGCAAGCGGTCGGTGGTAGTAGTTCCGTTTGGGAGACACTTACGACAGTCTTAAAAGAAAGCGGTGCCCAGAGTGCGGCGGCACTAATTATCATGGTGGTATTCCTGATTCTCTCGATCATGCTGCTGGTCTACTATGTCAGTCGTCTTGTTGTGTTGTTTCTCGGCGCAGTCCTGGCCCCGCTTGTAATTGTCCTCTGGTTGATTCCGGCATTTCGGGATTTTGCGGTATCGGCAGTTAAAACTTACATAACCACCATCTTCGTGTTGTTTATTCATGTTGTAACGCTGCAACTGGCAGCCTCACTGTTTGCCGGATTGTCCGCGGCGAGCGGGAATAACATACCAAACACATTGATGGCACTGGTAGTCGGGCTCGGTACGCTCATAACCCTTTTAAAAACTCAGGGCGTCATGATGCAGTACAGTTATGTCAGTGCCGGAGCTAAGAATGCCCGCAAGCTTGGCAGTCAGTTTATGAACGGTGTCAGTTATATGACCGGTAAAGGCAAAGGACTGGCCGTTGCTGCTGGCGCACGGACAAATAAGGCGCAGCTCGCCCATGCTATGGCAGGAGTAGAAGGTCAGGCTCTGAAAAGTGGAAAAACACGTAGCATGAGCTTTTACAACAAAAAAGGCAACGCAGAAATTACCTATTCAGTAGAACCACTTAAAAACCCAAAACCAAGAAGCGGTGAAACCGGCACCACTACCGAAGCCCCGAAAGTGACACCCCGCAGTGAAGCTGCCAAGAAGGAGACCAGATAATGAAAACAACAGTTGTACCCGCCCAAGTAACCACGGTAGAAGATCGGATTATGGGAAACCTTGGTTTTTCTCAGCTTGTACTTATCGTATTGCCAGTATTTATCGGGGCGGGATTATTTGTCTTCCTGCCGCCGCTTATGAAAAGCAGTCTGTATAAATACATTGTTATCGGCTTCATATCGTTTATAGCCTGTATACTCGCCATCCGTATTAGAGGCAAAATAGTCCTGCTCTGGCTGATCACCATATTGCGCTTTAATCTCAGACCGAAATACTATTTGTTTGATAAGAACACAACCGCCCTTCGTGAACAGTACCGTGCTGGAAACACTGAACTGGAAGAAGTGACTGAAACAAAAGAAGAAGCAGTTGCAGCCTTCCCCACGCTTGAATATTACCAAACCGCTCAGGTGCTTGCCGCTATTGATGATCCGGCTCGAAAGTTACGATTTGAAACGACAAGGAAAGGAGGCTTACATGTTAGGCTTACAGAAATCGAAGAATAGAACCAGTGCCCGACACCAGATAGCTATTAAAGGGGTTCGTGACGGCATTCTGATACTACCTGGTAACCAGTACCGCGTAGTACTCAAGGTTTCTTCTTTAAACTTTGAACTGAGAAGCGAAGAAGAGCAGGACGCCATCATTGATACTTATGAGAGTTTTCTAAACTCAATCGGTACATCGTTGCAAATTCTCATCCGAACCCGTGAGATTGATATGGACAAATACCTCGAAGATCTCAACCAACGGTTGGACGGCGAAACCGAACCAATCTATAAAGCTCAGATTAAAAATTACGATGAGTTTATCCGCTCGCTGATTCAGACCAATAAAATCCTGACTCGCCATTTCTACCTGGTTATTCCATATACCGCCAGCAGTAAAACCGACTTTGAGCTCATCCGCGAACAACTAAACTTAAAACTTGATATTGTGGCTAAAGGTATGGCGCGGCTCGGCATGCACACCCAGCAACTTGGCAGCCTTGAAGTCCTGGACTTGTTTTACAGCTTCTACAGCCCAGCTCAGGCAAAGCTCCAACCACTGACTGAACAAGCCTTACGACTCATTCACACTGCACTAATCGAGAAAGGAGAGGCTGATGATTAACCAATTAAAAGATAAAGTACTCACGCCGATTAAACAGCAACAAGCCACTCGGGCTGAAAAACAAAAAGAACTCAAACTTAGCTTTGGCGAGCAGGACGCGGTTGATGTACTCAGTTATTCAGGACTCGAAGAAAACAGTGACTATCTTGTACTGGATGGCGTTCACATCCGCACACTCTATATCTCCGGTTACCCATTTGTGGCAAACTCCGGCTGGATGGACAGCCTGATTAACTTTAATCATGACACGGACATCAGTTATCACTTACATGAAGTCAGTGCATTAAGCGCCATACCAAAACTGAGGCGCAAGATTACGGAGCTTGAGAGCACCAAACGCTCCATGATGCAGTCCGGTAAAATTGTGGGCAGTGAGATCACCGACCCGCTCGAATCCGCCATTGAACTCAGAGACAAAATCCTGCGAGGGCAGGAAAAATTGTTTCAAATGTCTATCTATGTCTCTATTCGCGCTGAAAGTTTAGAAGAGCTTAATAAAACAACCAAGCTGCTTGAAGCTACGTTATCTGCCCGTTTGTTCTACACCAAAGTTGCCCGCTATCAGCAATTGGAAGCCTTACAGTCTATCCTGCCGCGCGGCGAAGATCAGTTATCTCAAAAACGAAACTTAGACAGCAGCTCTGCCGCACTGACGTTTCCGTTTATGAGTAGTGAACTGGTACAAGAATCCGGCATTTTATACGGCGTGAATAAATCTAATAATTCATTAGTTATTCTAGATAGATTTAGCCTCCATAACGCTAATTCTATTGTGTTTGCTCAATCTGGTTCTGGTAAAAGCTACACCACTAAGGTAGAGATACTGCGCCAACTGATGCAAGGCACTAAAGTCTTAGTGATTGACCCAGAACGTGAATATAAGCGATTAAGCGAATCGGTTAAAGGTACGTATATTAAACTCTCTGCTAAGAGCAAACAGCGCATTAATCCGTTTGATCTGGCTACAACCTTTCACACCAAGGCTGATTTATCTGAACACATCCAAGATCTGACAGCGGTGATTGATTTAATGGCAGAGGGATTAGATAAGCGCGAGAAAGCAGCCGTAGATAAAGCAATCTTAAGAGTCTACAAAAAAGCCAAGAAAGAACAGCCACTGCTTGAGGACTTGTATGTAGAACTTAAAGATCTCGGTAAACACACGCTCTGCGAACGACTCGATAAATATATCTCCGGCTCAACTGCTGAAATCTTTAACTCGCACACCAACATCAAACTGGATAACCGTTTAGTCATCTTTGACATTAAAGATATGCCGAACGAACTCAGACCGATCATGATGCTGATTGTGTCTAACTTCATTCAAAATCAGGTAAAAGCCAAACCTGAAAAGCGGCTGCTCGTCATAGATGAGGGCTGGCTACTGCTTGAACACGAACAAAGTGCCCGCTTTATTACCGGTTTGGTACGCCGTGCCAGAAAGTACTATCTCGGCGTGTCACTCATCACCCAGCAAGCTGATGATTTTCTGAAAAGCGATTACGGTCGGGCAATAGCCTCGCAGTCTGCGCTTCGAATTTTGATGCGCCAGGACACCACCACGATTAAAGGTGTAGTCAGTGAGTTTAACTTATCTGAGTATGAGCAACATTTCCTCCTAACCTGTGAGCGCGGCGATGCGCTGGTTATAGCTGACCAAAACCATGTGGCAGTTAAGGTTGTCGCTAGTGAAAAAGAGCATCCCCTCATTACCACGAATCCGGCGGAACTCTATACATGAACATCCCTCTCGTAGCACTGAAACTAGTCGCGGCGAGCAGTACTTTTAAAAAACATGCTCTGCTGATTACTGCTTCCGTGATTATTATTGTGGCGATGCCGGTTGCGGCCGTCTTTGCTATGGGGGAAGGAGTCGTCACATTCCTATCTGGTGTGTCGAGTCTGGCAGCGGCAGAAACCCAAGGTTTTTATACGGGTGCTTCAGTTCCAGGCAATACGTACGCATGGGGTAACTGTACTTACTGGGCATTTGCGATGCGACTCTGGGCAGGCTACCCGATTCCGACTTCTTGGGGTAACGCTAATACTTGGGATGACCGCGCCAGGGCGGGAGGATATGAAGTAAACCATAGTCCGGCAGTTGGTGCAGTCTTTCAAACCGATGAGGGTAAGTGGGGTCACGTTGCATATGTGGCAGCCGTTAACTCCCAAACTGGAGAATGGACAATTTCTGAAATGAACTATTCGGGACTTAATATTGTCGGTAAAAGAACATTCCCGCAATCTGCCGCTATTCGCTATAACTTTATTCACGACAAGAAAGGAGCCGCGCCATGGACACCCCAGCCTATTTCACTGCCCTCGCTGAACATTGGTCTGTAGTCGCCATTTTATGCGTGGTGATACTTACTGTTGCTCTATTAGTGAGCGGGCTAGTCCTGTATATAAACCGCCGCTATCTCAAACAGCGTGACATGGTGTGGCTTGAAGTTACGCCCCCAGCTTCAATCGTTAAAACGCCCGAAGCAACTATGCAACTCTTTTCAGTCATCCACGGCCTCAGGGCTGCACGGTATATAAAAGACAGATTATTAAAACGCACACCGGTACTCAGTTTTGAAATCACCTCAACCAAAAGCCAGGGCATAAGGTATTTAGTTCAGGTAGAACAGACATATTCCGCTAGTGTGCAAAAAGCTATTACCGCTTATATACCGGACTCAAAAGTAAACATAGTAGATTACTCGAATGAGTCACCGGAACAGGTTGTTGAGTTCAGACAGCGCAACCACTATGTACTGCCTTTAAGTCTGCCGCGTGCGTTTGAGCAACACGATCTGCTCTCATACGTTACCAGTGCCATGACCAAGCTTGTCGATAACGAACAAGTTACGCTCCAGCTGGTTATATCACCAGTAAAATTAACTGAAGCCGCTAGGTTATCCAGGCGAATTATGGGTAATGAAGATATCCTTCGACAGGCTCAATCTAACAAGTTCTCACTATTCTCTAAGCTCGGTGATCTGGTAAGTAGTGCAGTAATTGGTGTTACGGACATGGTCGGTGAAGTGCACCACGGCTCTACATCCGGCCACTTCAAGAGCAAGTCTGCTAAAGACGCCCAGTTCCAACAGCAGGTCCAAAAACGCCAGCGCCCGGCACGTACTCTCAGTGCTTTTGAGCTTGAACTTATGGAAACGATGCACCAAAAAGTCACACAACCATTGTTTCAAGTCAGTTTACGAGTCTTAGTTACCAGCAACCAAAATAAATACCACTTTGCAGCTCTCCGTTCAGCACTCGATTCATACTCTGTGCCGCCATACCAAGGGTTACGGGCGAAACCTCGCTTACCAATACTTGACGGCTACCGAAAGAAGCTTGCGAATCTCCGTATGCCCTCACTATTTCAGCGGCAATCGCTTATTCTTTCTGCTTCTGAAGTCGCTAGTCTATATCACTTCCCCTCAAGCAGCATCAGCAAAACAGATAACCTCATAACGTCACTCAGCCGGACATTATCAGCACCAGTATCGCTCAAGCAAGGCGCAGACTTTGATGTGATGTTGGGTGAAAATATCCACCACGGCGTACGTACACCGATTGGTCTGGTTGAAGCTGAACGTGAACGCCACATCTACATCATTGGTGGTACAGGTAATGGTAAGACGACTATGATGCAGTACTCGATTGTCCAAGACATGCAAAACGGTAAGGGTATGGCCATTATTGACCCGCACGGTGATATGGCAGAAACATTGCTCAAGCATGTACCGCCGCAGCGAGTGAGTGACGTCGTGTACTTTAATCCCGATGATCTGGAATACCCAATAGGGCTTAATCTCTTAGAGCTGACACCCGGCATCTCCGGTAATGAACTACTCAGAGAAAAGGATATTATTACTGAATCGGTAATCTCGGTGTTCCGTAAGATTTTCTCAGAAGAAGATACCGGCGGGCACAGAATTGAATATGTGCTCAGAAACACCATTCAAACAGCGCTGACGATTGAAGATGCTACGCTCTTTACCGTGTTTGATCTGCTCAATGACACTAAGTATAGAAAGTCAGTTATTAAAACCTTAGGCGATAAGAATCTGATTAATTTTTGGAAGAATGAGCTTGGTAAAGCCGGAGATATGCAGAAAGTTAAAATGGCAGCCGGTATTACGGCCAAGATCGGGCGCTTTCTGTTTTCTGCCTCAGCAAAACAAATCCTTGAGCAGCCAAAATCCACCATAGACTTTGATGAGATTATTAACTCCGGTAAAATCCTGATTTGTAACTTCTCGAAAGGTTTGCTCGGTGAAGACACCTCGGAACTCTTTGGTATTACGGTGCTGGCAAAACTACAGTTGGCAAGTCTTAGGCGTGCTCGGATTGCCCAGAAAGACCGCCGCCATTTTTATCTCTATGTTGATGAGTTTCAAAACTTTGCCACCGCCTCGTTTGTCCAGATGCTATCCGAGTCCAGAAAATACAAAATGTTCATGATTATGGCTGAGCAGTCCACTAGCCAGCAGAAAGATCAGCAAATGGTCAGTATTATTCTCGCCAATGTCGGTACGGTTATCAGTTTTAGAAGTGGTAATCCGCAAGATGAGCGGTTGTTCCTGCCGTTATTTGCACCATATATTGAACCTGGAGAGATGAGTAATTTACCGGCTTACAATTTCTATGCTAAGTTATCGGCTATCCGCCCACAGGAACCACTCTCCGGCCAAACGCTACTGCTTGAAGATGAAGGGAGTGTAGAAGTGGCTCAGCGGGCTATAGC
Source organism: uncultured Candidatus Saccharibacteria bacterium (assembly GCA_964426845.1). Classification (GTDB taxonomy): domain Bacteria; phylum Patescibacteriota; class Saccharimonadia; order Saccharimonadales; family JAGQNJ01; genus CAYRSA01. The sequence goes on from CAYRSA010000007.1 coordinate 17,202, forward strand.
ACTCTCACAAGCTACATTCGCTAAGAAACAAGAACTGGAAGAAAAGCCAGCCAGCTCCCACAAGCCTCAACCTGCAGCCAAGCATAAATCAAAAACTCCGGCACTTACGGTAGCGGCCGAAGTTAAGCTGATCGATGCTGAATAGTTATTTTTCGAGTGACTTATTGTATAGATCAACAAATTCTTCAAAGTCTACGCCCTTGTCTGCCATGGCCTGACCGGTTCGCTTGGCAAACTTAAGGAGCCCGATAGCATACTCACGATTAGCGTTCTTCGGGTCATGGTATTTCAGGTAGTTGAGGGTTTTAGCAATCACTTCCTCGTTCTCTTCCAGGTTGCGATCATTGAAGTCAGTCTTTGGGTCTAACATAGTTATTTATCCTGTAGGTATTTTTGCATACCAATAAAATTAATCAATATCTCCGTTTCTTCCGATGATACTGTCCGCCTCATTATCTCACAACTATCGTAGTAAGAAAGAATGTTCAGGCTGCCCTCCCAAAAGGTTGAGCGATCAATAATTGCGAGTTTGCGGTGATGTTTAACGGTATACAGCACGCAGATACCAATATCCTGCATCATGGCGATAGCCTCCTCGGCCTGCATCTGATATTCAAAATCATGTTCGCTCGGTTCACGGGTATTAATAACAATGTGTACACCACGTTTTCTTAGTTTCGTCAGTATCGGCATAAGCTCATACATCCGGTTAAGGCGAATAAACGGACTCTCGATAATTAAGCTGGAACGGCAATTATGTATGTCTTTTAAGAATGATCTATCAAATGAATCCTGGTTGTAGAGCTGTGAGGTTGAGGTATGAGATTTAAACATCTTTTTCCTCCAGGTCTGCAAGGTAGACTTTGCCGTTACGGTATTCCATGCCAAGCTCAAGTAATCTAGTGTACAGCAAAATCAAGTCTTCGATAAGTTCATTGATAAGATGGTGTTTCAAAAAAGTATATGTGAGCCCTCCAATCCACTTATGCTTAAAGACTTCGCAAGAAGTCTTTTGTTATAGTTA
>CAYRSA010000008.1:0-5631 GCA_964426845.1 uncultured Candidatus Saccharibacteria bacterium
TGCGGGAGCTCTTCGAACACATCTACTGGAAAGCCGGCGCCACCGAACTGAAGAGTGGAAAGAAGACCCTCACGCTCGAGCAGTTCGAAGGAAAGTACTCGGAGCAGTTGATCGCCCTGGCCGAAGCCTACGGTAAGAAGAACCTCTGGCAGATCTTTTCGCGACTCTCTCCCGAGGAGCAACAGAACGAAGCGCTCCGCAACGCGTTCCGCATGCTCGACGTCAACGTGAACGTCAACTGGCCACTCAGCCATTACAAGTCGGCGGTCCGTTACCTGCAAAAAGATCCCGAAGACATCAAAGCCACCGGCGGCACCAACTGGCAGAAGTACCTGCCACCGCGTTTCCAGAAACGTATCTTCTATCCCGAACTCTGGTCCGAAGCGGAACTGGCAGAGTGGGGGAAGAGTTGGGTTACGCGTGAGGTGTTTGGAGTACGGTAAGCGGTTGGCAGATTGCGGTTGGCAGTAGGCGGTTGGCAGTAGGCAGTTTACAGTAGGCAGATTGCAGTTGGCAGTAGTTTTAGCTCAAGTTTCGTCCCTCGTCCCTCGTTCACGTTCCTCGTTTCTTTTCCCATCCCTCGGTCTCGGTCTCGTTCCTCGTAACTTTCCTCGTCCCCCGTCCCCCGTCCCTCGTCCCTCGCAGCTCGCAGCTCGTCCTGAAGGCTTCCCCTTTTCAGCCACACTCAAATATATAAATTGATGTCGGTATTAGTGTCCTGTTGAAATGTGGGAAACTCGGTATAGCCTCGCGGGTGGGGATGGAGTTTTCCATATTTCAACAGGAACTGTGTTGGCGGTAGTTCGTTGAGTGATTCGTGCGGTCGTTCGTTGTTGTACATCCACATCCAGCGATGGGCGTACTGCTGTGCCTGGGGGAGTTCTTCAAATTGATAAGCATCCAGGATGTCTTCCCGGAAGGTCTTGTTCAGTCGTTCAATGTAGCCGTTTTGGCTGGGTTTGCCTTTTTGGATAAAGTTCAGTTCGATGTTGCGCGCAGGATCCTCGCACCAGTCCTTAAGAGCCTGGGCAATGAACTCGGGTCCGTTGTCGACACGGATCGACACGGGTAGTCCCCGCCATTCTGCCAATTGATTCAGTTCCTTCACCACGCGTTCGCTGGTAATGCTTTTTCCACGGTTATGTTGAGCGCTTCGCGGTTAAAATCATCCATGATGTTAAAGGTGCGGAAGGGTTTACCGATCCACAGGGTATCCCGCATAAAATCCATGCTCCAGTTCAGGTTCGGCATCAGGGGTTGCAACAAGGGTTGTTTGACGCGCTCCGGGACACGCTTCCGGGGCCTGCGCCTAAGATGCAGGCGGGCCTCTTTGTAGAGCCGTTAAACACGCTTGTGATTGATCTTACAGCCTTCCAATCGCAGCCGGCTGTTAAGCTTCCAATAGCCCCAGGTGGGCCATTTAGCTGCCATGTCAACCAACTGATCGTACACCGCTGCATCGGCCTCCTTCTTCCGGGGCTGGTAGCGGTAAACCGAAGTGCTGATCTGTAACAGGTCACAGGCCTGCCGCAGGCTTAGGTCCTTGTAGTTGGCCAAGGCATAGCCTACCAGCTCTCGCCTTTGGGCAGGCCCTACAACTTTTTTTCGATCACGTCCTTTAGCACCCGGTTCTGAAGATTCAGGTCGGCCACGATTCGTTTGAACTGCGCCAGTTCCTGTTCCATCTCCTTGAGCCGCTTAAGTTCGGAAACTTCCATCCCCGAGTACTTCCGCTGCCATTGATAGAATGTCGGCTGGCTGATACCGTGCTCCCGGCAGATATCCGCCACCTTAACGCCTTGTTCATACTGCGCCAGGATGGCCACAATCTGAACCTCTGTGAACTTTGATTTTCGCATACGCTTTACGAATTTAGTAGTTTAGAGCGTAGCTGTTTTTGGGGAAGCCTTCAGGGTGACAAAATCTAATGCAATGCATAAGAGAAGCAGAAAATATTAAAATCTGACCAGATTCAACCTTTTTGAACCTCCAAACCGCAATCCTGGCTCACTCAAATGCATAATCTGGGATAATGTATAAAATAAAAATAGTTTTCAACAAATGCGTTTCCTTCAACATTTCAAGCTAATTTCATAAAAATTCCTAAACATGCTTTTGCCGGCCCCAATGATCTAATTAATTTAACTACCCAGTAAATTAATTTTTATTTGTTAGTCCAATGCGCAATTTATACTCTTTAGAATGAAAGAAAGAAGTATCAGTGCTCGAACTTATTATATTTTACTAATATTTCTTTTCATTGATTATTCAGCGTATTCACAAACCTTAAATCAAACATCTTACTTTCCGACTTTTATTTACTCTGCTGAAGAAATTTCAAAGATCAAGCTCAGTGATTTATTTAATTCAAAAGAGTGCATTAAAACTATAAAATTCGAAGCAATTGACAGTCTGGGTAAATTAAATGTAATAGATTTAAATGTTGACGATGACATTGATTTTTTGCCAAAGTCGCTAATAATGAACCCCGGTTGGGTTACAATTCGAATAATTAGCGCTAAGTCGTGCACAAATAGTAATTTAGTCATTTCGAATCAAAACAAATGGTTAGTTGTGGAAGACAATTATATCAGAAAGGCATGTAATGATGAACTAATTAATAAAATATTAACTTCAGCAAAAAAAATAATAACGACAAGTAATCCTGATTCTATTGGATATTATAAAGAATCGATTAACGGAGAGTTGCTTATTTATTGGTACTCTGATGTACAGATTGGTGAAACAAGGAACTATTTTATTTATTATTACAGAAGGGTTGGTGAGGTTCTTTATGCGTTAGAAAAGCAGTTATCAATTAAATCAAATAGTTCAATGATTTGTTTTTTAAGTATTTTAATTTACGATAAATTTGAGCAACTTCAAATTGCATGTTTAGTAGATAATTATGGTCGATATGTTGAAGGCACTATAGGAGATTCAAGCCAAGCCATGGTTGATAGAGTAATAGCCTATTTGACGAGAAAATAACTATTTATACTAGAATTATTTTAGTGCAACGTAAGTCATTTGCATGATTGTGAAATCCTACAACAACAAATTTTATCAAGCAACCTAACATAACATGAACGAAATAATTTACACTGCTAGGACAGGTTTAGTTAAACTTGATGTTGCCAATCCTAATCTTGATGGAAGCGGAACGGTATATGAGATTGTTGAGGGCGCTGAAAAAGGTGTATTGGTCAAAAGTTTAATTATTAAAGCACAAACTGACACAGATATTGGCATGATTAGATTTTATGTAGGGTCAGGGGACACTAAAATATTAATCAGAGAAGTTAAGATTCCTAAAACAAAACGATCTGATCGAGATATTAGCTTTTATAAGATCATTCCAATAAACCTAACTCTTCAGAGCGGAAAAAAATTATTTACTTCTACCGAAATTGCGAATGAATTTAATGTGATTGCTGAATGTTTAGAGTTTAAATATCCAGAAGATTTCAAATTCGATTCTCTTGAATATTCAGCACGAACGGAAAGTGGTTTTATTAATACTTCTAATGTAAAACTAGATGGGACTGGAGCAATGGAGAAAATATTTACAGCTGGATCTGGAGATAAGTTTAATGGATGCCTGATAGAATCAATTGTAATTAAGGCGTCTAGTGTTGTTCAAAATGGAATTGTAAGGTTGTTTATTAAATCCAATGTAGAAGAATCTGTCCCGGTATTGTTCGCTGAGATTATAATTCCATATACTTTTCAATCTAATAGTGTTCCAAGTTTTGAGCATGAAGTCATTAAAACTGGAGCATTTGCTCTAAGAGCAGACTACAGTATTTATGCGGCTACTGAGAAATCTGAGCGATTTAATATATCAATATCGGGTCTTGATTGGTCTTATGTAAATTAATTTCAAGATGAAAAATAAGATATTACTCAACCCTCTATTGGATTTTAATGAAAGAGAGATTACTAACTCTTATATCAGTGCCTATGGTTTACCATTCAGAGATGATGTTAAAGTACCCAATGTAAGCAATCGACAGGCAGCTTTAATCAGTGAAGCAACCTATCCTCAGAATCCTGAGAATTACCCAATCACATATGATGGTCATGGAGGGTGTTTGATTCATTATCATTATACAAATTCTCAAGGAGGTGTAACCCACCTTTATTTAGAGGGGACTCAAGGTACAGGTTCTGGAGGGAGGAGAATATGTATTGATGCGTATGGGCTAGCTTGGGATTAATGGAGTTACAATAGGTCTCTTTTTATTAAATATCACGAAAGACTGGCTATTTTATTATTAAGTAATAGATTATTACGACCTCAAATATTTAAAAGTGCGCATTATTTATATGGTTCTAATAGTTTGTAATTATAAATATTGGTTATTCAACAGCATGTGTTCAAAACGACGTACAATTATCCCTATGTTTTTTGTCTCATTGACTTCGAAACTGAAACCTACTGACTGATAATTCTCGTTCAAATGTCCGGTCCCTCGCCCGATATCCTCTCCCGCATCGAAGCGCTTCAGAAGAAGTACGACGTCATGGGACAGGACCTCCTCTCGTACCTCGACGGCCTCTTGTATGCCGACTACCTCACGTATTGGGATTACATCCACGTGGATACGCTCCTGTCGCTGCAGAATCCCAAGACCAGCTTTCCGGACGAGAAGATCTTCATCATCTACCACCAGATCACGGAGCTGTACTTCAAGCTTTGCCTGAGCGAGATCGAACAGATCAGCGATCGCGCGACGGTGGACGGCAAGTTCCTGCTCCGCCGGATGGAACGGATCAACGGGTATTTCGAAAACCTGGTCCGCTCCTTCGACATCATGGTTGACGGCATGGAGCCGGAGCAGTTTTTGAAGTTCCGGATGAGCCTGCTGCCGGCCAGCGGATTCCAAAGCGCCCAGTACCGGATGATCGAGATCTGCGCGACGGACTTCATCCGCCTCGTAAGCAAGGATGTGCGCGAGCAGTTACAGGGCCAGAACAAAACGGTGCGGGAGCTCTTCGAACACATCTACTGGAAGGCCGGCGCCACCGAACTGAAGAGCGGAAAGAAGACACTTACGCTCGAGCAATTCGAAGGGAAGTACTCGGAGCAGTTGATCGCCCTGGCCGAAGCCTATGGTAAGAAGAACCTCTGGCAGATCTTTTCGCGACTCTCTCCCGAGGAGCAAAAGAACGAAGCGCTCCTCAACGCGTTCCGGATGTTCGACGTCAACGTGAATGTCAACTGGCCGCTCAGTCATTACAAGTCGGCGGTCCGGTACCTGCAAAAGGATCCCGAAGACATCAAAGCCACCGGCGGTACCAACTGGCAGAAGTACCTGCCGCCGCGTTTTCAAAAACGGATCTTCTATCCCGAACTCTGGTCCGAAGCGGAACTGGCAGAGTGGGGGAAGAGTTGGGTTACGCGTGAGGTGTTTGGAGTACGGTAAGCGGTTGGCAGATTGCGGTTGGCAGTAGGCGGTAGGCAGTAGGCGGTAGACGGTGGGCAGTCTGCGGTAGGCAGTCTGCCCTGTATCATTTCCTCGTCACTCGCCCTCGACCCTCGTCCTTCGACCCTCGTCCCTCGTCCCTCGTCCCTCGTCCCTCGCCTCACCGCTCTGTCTCCACCCAATCCCCATGCTCCCGAATCAG
>CAYRSA010000009.1:0-4104 GCA_964426845.1 uncultured Candidatus Saccharibacteria bacterium
GAGTTCGTAATCCAGCGCCCCCTTCAGCTCGGTGAGCTGCGTGGTGACCGACTGGAAGGACTCGGACAGCTCGACGAAACCGAGCGTCTCGAGCTGCGGCCGACGCTGGAGTTCGTCGGACCGGAGGGGAATGAAGGGAAGTGCGATCATTGATTGAAGTGCTCTCTGCGCCGAAGCGCCGTTGCATTTTGGACAGGCGGTCCTCCATGACCGGGGAATCGAGAAACAATTCCCTGTGCCCTGCTGGGGCGCGCATTGCCGCTCGACGCATCGCTGCGCCGTCGCCACAATGCGCGCCCCGACTACTTCACGCTCGCGTTCGCAGGTACGAACCGAGCCAGTTGGCGATCAGGTGCGTGACCACCGGCGTCGGCAGTGCACCGAAGCGGTTGGCGCGCCGCTCCCTCTGGACGAAGGAGGCGGCGACGCTGGGACCGCTCTTGCAGTAGTGCACCGCGCCGTCGACGTAAATGACCAGCGAGGCTTCCCCTCCGCGGTAGCGGAAGGCGAAGGACTGACCGGTCTCGTTGATGTACCCGCAGGCCTGCGTCGGGCTGGCTCCGCAAGGGAGCTGCGTGTAGGTGAAGAAGTGGGCCACGAGAGTCTCTTCTCTGTGCGTTGGGATGGGTCTGTGCGTCTTGCTTGACGCGGCTTCCTCTCGGTCAGATCAGTGCACTCGGTCCTCCTTTAACCGACTCCCTGATGTTGTGCCTCGAACCAGACTTTGCCGTCCTTCATGAAGACGTGCCGGTGCCAGTGAGGCAAGCCGACGCAGTAGGTGGTGCGCAGCCACGCCAGAATGTCCGTCTGCGTCTCACGTGTGTCGAGGGCACCGGGCCTCAAAGGCACCAGCATCGACATGATGTAAGTCCTTGCTGCGCGTCGGACGCGCGCTAGCGACCGGGTCGACCGGTAGCGGGCTGGATGCACCGGCACCTTATCTGGTGCGCGGTTGGCAACCGGGCCGTTTAGAGAAACTCCCGTGAGAGACTCTCTGAATGGTCCGCCTGTCCTTGTTTATCCCGTGCTGCTGCCGAAGCCCCACTGACGTTCGGCGAAAATGCGGCGCGGCCAGGCGATCTGCAAGCCGGACTGCAGTTCATCGACCGCCTTCTCCCATAGACATGCAAGTCGCTGAGCACGGGACCCGGGTGAGTATCTTCGTCTACTTTGTTCCGGATTTGCACAAGTTCTAGTCTCGCATGTGCCATGCGGTGCAGAAGCCCATTGCTGGCCAGCACGTTGAACATCGAGCCGGCGTCGTGGGCATCGCGTACGGCCAGTGCTGCCAGGCGTAACCGGCGGGCACGCTCGTCCAGCTCATGCAAGACAATCTCGCAGGCTGCAGCAGCGTAGGCGTACTTGAGACGGACGCTACGGGCCGCATCCAACACCGCGGACGATACCTGGTTGGTCGAGTCACCGTCAGGCACCGTGGCCATGGATATTTGAGTCACGTCGCGAGATCTGGGAACCCGCGGTCTGAGTAGAGCTGTCTGCATGAATGCCGCCGCTGCCTGATAGGACTCCGTCAGTTCGCGGTCGGTCGCTGTGCGGGCGTTAGGAATGAATGGGAACTCGGTTTCATACATTGCCCTAATTCTTTTCTAGCGCGTTAGCGCGAAAGCCCTTCGCAGCGCTGTCCCACAGCGCTCAAAGGAACAGCCTAGACATCGTGAAATCTATGGTTGTGCGTGATTCGGGCCGGGGCGCTCCTGTTCGTAGAGCTTGCCGACTTCGTTGTCAAACATGTAGAGAGCGACGGACTGTGTGCCGGACAGATGCTCTCGCGCAAATCGACGCGCGCGGCGCAGCAGCCGATCGGACTGGCCGACGTTGACCTTTAAGATCTTGACCGCGAATTCGTCAGCAATGGCGTTCGCATCGAGAGCGTCGCGCAGTCGCAGTAGCACTGGCTCCAGGCGGTCACATGCGGACTGCACGTCGAGCAGACGGCAGTAGGCATTGAGACCCTTAATAAGCAGCTCATCGTTGCCGACGCCTGCGGAGCGCTCGAGAATCGTCTGCCGGGCTGCCTCGGCCACTGCCAGGGCATTCTTCAAGTGCGCGAATTCAAACGCCAGGTCATTGATGCCCAGCTCAAAAAGCTCGGGGTCATTGGCGAGCTTTTCAGGAAACGCCACGAACTGGATTTCGTTCATCAGTCTTGCTTCTTTCTTGCGCATTAGCGCGAAAGCCCTTCGCAGCGCTCTCCCACAGCGCTCGAAGAAACAGCCTAGATCAGACTCCCCGGTGCTCGACCTCAAACCAGACCTTTCCGCCTTTCATGAAAGCGTGCATGTAATCAGTCCTCTTCGGACATCGGAGGTACCGACTGCACAGCCTCGACGACCAAAAGCGCAAGCCTCAAGAGGTGCTGCGGGTTGGCGTTGGGGAGTTCCATGCCCGACTGCATTATCTGGATGGACCTCTCCGCCTCGACCAGAAGCTCGTCGGTGCTCAGCTGCTTGAGGTCACTGAGAATCGGCAGCAGCCTGGTGCAGTCTTCGGCGGCCCGCATCGGGTTATAAGGATTGAGGTGCAACTGCAGGGTTTTCAAACTGATCAGCACGGTGTCGCGCTTAGAGTTGAAGACCATTGCCCGATACTTTCCGACCAGCTCTGTCAGAGGAAGAGTGGTAGCGCGAGGCTCCGTCTCGCTCTTTGCCTTGCCGCCACCAAATAGTTTCCATGCCATGACTGAATTTCCCTTTCCCGTTGCACGGGACACTCCAGACGCTTACATCTGGCCAGCTAGCTACTAGCTGGAGGGAGTGAGATTGCCGACCTACTGCACCGGCGGTACGAATTCGGCAAGAGTGTCGATCGCGTCCAGCACCTGAAGGAGCTCCCTTTGGAAATGTTCTCCCGACTCGATACAGGCTTGCACCAAGAGGAAGGCTTTCCGAATCTCCTTGCAGTAGTGCCGCCTTTCACGATCACCGCAGGATTTGGCCATCAGGCTCGCCGCCCGTTCACCGACCCGGCAATTGTAGGCCAGCTCGTACTCGGAGCCCGTATAGACCCTGTCTCTCAGGGCAGACGTCGAGAGCATCACATACTTGCGAGCCCGATTGAATAACTGGTCGTCGCGACGCGAAAAGAAAAGATCAAACACATCATTGTCCCTTTGATGCCTGAAGAACTAGCCGGCTGCTAGCCGGAGACCGATTAGATACAAACGGATGGGCCATTTAGAGAGCTGGCAGTTTCCGGCAAGCTCTCTGAATGGTCCACCTGCAGCAGCGAAGCAGCGTTGCGAAGGGCGTCCGTGAGGACAGCCACTGAGAAGTCCCCTTGCGTTTCGAATTGATCGGCAAGATTGGCTACGCCGCGCAAAGCGACATACTCCGTGCCTTCCGGACCGTAGTGACGCGCGAAGTGGTAGAACTGAGCCGTCTCCATGGAGATCAGCCGTCCGCGCTGCCAATACTTTACGAGTCCCTCCCGCAGCGCCGGATTGAGCGCTTTAGCCAGCATCTTGCGCGGATCGCTCTCCTGCACCGTGCAGGCATAGTAATAGTCCGTGGAGATTTCCTCCGCTCGCGGCAGAGGCAGCCGATCGAGCCCAGCGAACGAAGGCCGCACGGGCAGCATCGAGTCATCCAGCGCCACCGCACACCCGACCGGGTACGCACCTTCCACGAGGTACACCTGGCCGAAGCCGGAATCGGACAAGTAGCCGGCGGTACCGATCATGACCAGGCGCTTGGGCACTCGTGCTCCCAGCGTCGCCCGGTCGAGCAGCTCGAACATGAGCGGCTCCAGGCATCCAGACCCGATACCGGACAAAATGATCGTCAGGTCCTCAGCCGCCCACGCTCTGTAGCAGCGATATTCGTGATACCGCCAGCGGTGCAGGGGCAGGACCGTGGACATTGCGTGCATGAGTTCCCGAGAATCTTCGCCCGTACAAACGACGATGTTTTCGTTCATGAAACTTAGAGGCAGTCCAGTGTTCGGACGCACTTTAAGCCAGTCGTTGAGCTTGGAGATTGACATTATTGCTCCGAAAGATCGCCCTCCCGTGAGGGGCTATTGCGCCGTTTTGATTGCCGATGTCGCGGTTGTCACGAGGCGGAAGGCCAAAAAAATTCGGGCAGG
>CAYRSA010000010.1:0-2841 GCA_964426845.1 uncultured Candidatus Saccharibacteria bacterium
GGTCGCGTCAGGGCAACAGGCGACTTCCAGCGGATCGCGGTCGGGGTAGTGAATCCGCCACCAGCGGGAAGCGGTCGCCGTGTCGCCAGCGCCGACTTTTGCCGGGGGTTCGGTTTGCCCTTGCGGGAACATTGCGACAGCGACAGTTGCGACACTTGCGACAGTTCGCCCCCTTTCCCCTTCATGTGTCGCAAAAGTCGCAGGTGTCGCAGTCGCAAACCTTACCGGCTCGCTCTTTCCTCGGATCAGATTCGACAGGCTCATGGCGTCACCACCAGCGCCGGATTCAGCTTGATGGTTTTCCGCCGCCCGTCTTGAACCACTCGCGCGCGGTCAAGCTCTTCCAGTTCCCGCAATGCCGTTGTCAGCCTTTCCTTGTCGCGGATCGGCCCAAGCCGTTGCGCCTCTCGGGTCGGGACAAGGCGCGTCCGTTCCCGCTTGCAATGCTCGATCAGCCATCCGTCCAGCCGTGCCGCGTCCGCCAGTTCCGCCGGTAGCGCAAGCTCGCCGAAGAAGCGCCGGGCTTCGTGCAGGTGCCATGCCGTGATTCGGCTTGCCCCCTCGAAAGCATCAAGGCCGATTGCACCGCCCGCCCCCGCGAACATCTGGAACAGCGCCGCCAGCCTTGCCGCGTTGTCGGCGGATTTGCTCGCCACGTCCCGCACGTCGTAAAGCTCGCCGCCGCTCGCTAGTTCGGTTTCAATGGCATTGTGATATTCCACCCATGCCGCTTTCGCCTCCGGGGTCAGGGGCAGCATGGGCGGGGTCAGTGCGCCATCGTCATCAATGGGGGCGGGTTGATCCAGTATCGCGGCAATGCGCCGATGGAATGCTGCCAGGTGCGGCCATGTTGCAGGCCCGTCCGGTGCGTCAGGGTCAATCATTCGCATCCCTTGCGTTGATCCCGGCCATGCAATCAGGAACCGAGCAAGAAAGCCCGTCCCCCGCGCCAGTGCCCCGGATTTGGTGAAGAATTCGCGCAAGGTCGGTTCCTGAACCTGCAAGGCCACAGTTAGCCGCGCACCGCGAACAGTGAAGGATTCCGAAGTGCGCCGGTCAATGGTCAGGCTCTTGCCATCCCATAGCTGATTCAGTAGGCCCAGATTCCTCATGACTGAATCTTTGCCCATGCCATGCGAACCGAAAACAATCCCGGCCTCGGCAGATACCACGCCGCCCGAAGGCCATTGCTTCGCCAGTCCGTAGGCCAGTGCTTCGGGTGTTGCATCGGCATAGAGCAGGCGGGGAATTCTTGGCGGTTCCGGCTTGTCGTGTTCCAGATCGCGCAAGGCCGATTCCATGCCCGCCGTCGGCTTTTGATCTTTGGCAAGCTGGCGGATTTTTTCCTTGACGCCGCCGCGCTTGGCTTCCCATGCCTCAATTGCCGCCTTGTGGTCTTTCAGGATCGGCTTTGCCGCTTCCGCTTGGGTTTCCTCATAGTCGCTGATTGTCTTGGTGAAAAAGCCGTCGCAGGTAGATTTACGCTCGCCAGAATCGGCAATGGTCAGCAGGAATAAACCGACAGGCCCATGCAGCTTTTCCAGTCGCTTCGCATCGGCATGGGCTTGGATCGCCAGCGACAGCGCCGCCAGTGCCGAAGATGCCACCATCGGGACAGGTGCCTTGACGAAGCCCGCGACCTCTTCCACCGCCGCCCGGATGGTGTCGGGCAGGGCATCCAGCGGATAGGGTTCGGGTTCCACCTTCGCCGCCAGCGGGTGCGGATCAGGCCATCCGTTGCCCTCAGAATCGCCCGCTGGCGCGTCATCGTCGCCGGGTTGATGCTCGCCCCTTGCCGGTGCCGTTGCGTTCGCTATGGCTTGCGCTACGGCTTCCGGCCCGCCAAGAATGAACAGGTCATTCATATCCTTCATGTCGGGATCGCGGTCGCTGCCGAAGTCAGGGATTGCCGTCCTACCAGCGCCGACTTTTGCGGCCTCGATTGCATGGGGATCAGGTTCGCCGGTTGCCTTCACCAGATCAGCCAGAATCACTATCACCGCTTGCGGGTAGCGTTCGCGTATCGCCTTCGCCACGGTCGGCAGGTTGCCCGACGATAGCGCCGCAATGCCGGGCTTCCCGGTTGCCGCCGATGCAGATAGCACGGTCGCCACGCCTTCACCGATCAGCAGGAACAGGCCCGCGCCGTCGCCATCGGGCAGGCGTTCGGTTGCCCAATACCCGCCCACCTTGCTACCGCGCCCGGCCAGCGCCGCCTTACGCTTGTCGCCGTCAATCAGTTCCAGCGTTGATATGCCATCGCCTTGCTTGACGGGAACCACCAGCAAGCGCCCGGTCAGCAGATCGCCGCCCAACTTCGGGGGATAGCCAAGGATCGCCGCCGCCGCGCCCGCGTCAATCTCTCGCAGGGTCGCCACAGGGGAAACCCGCTTGCGTGAAAGGTAGGGATGATCGGCTTTCGCTTCGGTCGCCGCTTTCAGGATCGCCGCCGCCTTCTTCGCAGTGTCGGCACGTTCGCGGACTATCTCGGCTTCCTCTTGCGCGGCCCGTTCCGCCGCAATGCGCCGCCGCTCGGCAAGCTCTTCCGGTGTCGGCTTCTGGTGCGCCCCATCATCGCGCCAGCCGTTCGCCTTGGCTTCATAGAACAGGGTGCCGATTGTCACCTTGCCGCCCGCCCGGATGCTCTTCCACACGTCCCGCGCATCCTTGCCGTTGAAGGATTCGGCTTGCAGGCTCCACGATTCCCACAGGTCAAAGCCGGTGTCGGCAATTTCGGACTTGATCGCCATGCCCATGCGTAGCCATGTCTCGCGGTCGCTGGCGTCAATGAATTGCAGGGCTTCGCGGATGCGGTCAATGTCGGTCATCATCGCCGCCCCC
>CAYRSA010000011.1:0-2791 GCA_964426845.1 uncultured Candidatus Saccharibacteria bacterium
TGTCGATTTTCAGGGGGATGGGACCGTCGGATTTTCAGGGTCATGGGACCAGGGGCGGTCCAACGACCTTGCGTGGATGATGCTCGACGGCCGGTCGCGCTGTCGATGGTTCTGGACGACGCGACCATCGATCTCCTGGGCTAGCGCTTCCTCCGCCCGATCGGGTGTTGGGGTTTCGTGACCGGCGCCGCAGGTGGTGGATCCTCGGCCCGCACCTGGGGCTTGAGCCGGGGCCGGTAGGACTCGCCCTCGATCACCAGGTCGTAGGCCGCGTTGACGAACCGGTCAACCGCGCCCTGGGCGAGCAGCACGTCGTCGAAGGTGGCGATCCATTCGCTCGGGTCCCGGTTGCTGGTGACGATCGTCGACGCCCGGCCGTTGCGTTCGAGGATGAGCTGGTACACGTCGCGGCTCTCGTCACGGGTCATGGGCTCGAGCGCAAAGTCGTCCACGATCAACAGGTCGATCGTCGTGAGCTCGGTCATGAGCGCCTCGCGAGAGTTGTCCAGCCGGCTTTGCCGCAGGATCCGCAGCATGTCGTCGGCTCGTGTGAAGCGGACGTGGAAGCGGTGCCGACACGCGATGTGGCCAAGCGCCGTCGCCAGGAAGCTCTTGCCCACGCCCACCGGACCGAGGATCACCACGTTGCGGTGGGTCTCCAGGAACCGCAGGCTCACGAGCTCGTTGAGCACGCGGCGATCGAGGGTGACCTTGGCCGTCTCGTCCCAGCGCTCGAGCACCAGGTCCGGCGCGAGCCCCGCCGTCTGAGCCCGGCGCTGGGTCGCCGTGCTCTCTCGCCGTGCGATCTCGTCGTGCAGCGCGAGCAGCAAGAGATCCTCGAACGCCATGCGCTGCTTCTCGGCGAGCACCAAGCGCTCGGGCAGCGTGTCGAGGAGACGGCCGAGCTTGAGCGCCTTGAGCGCCTTCACCAGCTCGGGCGAGAGCGTGCGCGTCTTCATCGCTCGCCCTCCTCGCTGGTCGCACCGCGCACGGCGAACGAGTCGCTGGCCCGGGCGAACCGGGGTGCGGTCGGCAGCTTGCGAAGCTGACCGCGATGCTCAGCCGCCTCCTCGATCTGCTGCGCGCTCTTGAGCATGTGCGCGATGCGCTTCACGTCGATCACGTCGAAGCCCAAGGCCCGTCGGCAGAGTGCGTCGACCCGATCGGCGCCATAGCGTTCGCAGAGCGACATCAATCGATAGCCCTGCCGCATCACCGTCCAGGGCAGTGGCCGATCGTGCAGCCGTTCGGCGAAGCGACCGACGTGCACGCCTTGCGTCGCGGCCTTCGCGAGTAGCGCGTCCACGCTGCGCATCGCATAGGCCGCCTTGCCCGGCGGGTAGTCGTTGGGATCGGTCGATCGCTCACCCGGGCCGACGCGAGGATGGATCTTGATCAGCGCGGTGCCGAGGTAGATCCGCACCAGGTGGCTATCGGCACGCACCCGCACGGTGCGGCCGATGTACCGGGTGGGTACCGAGTAGAGCCCTCGCTGCACCTGGATGTGGTGATCGGGATGGACCTTGGCCTCGGTCCACAGCGGCAGGTCGAAGGGCTCGGAGGGCGCGGGCCGCATGTGGGGCTTCTCGCGGTGCTCGTAGACGTCCCGCGGCACCTCGCGCGTGGTGCCGTGGATGCGCGCGCCGGCGATCGCGCGGCACCAGTGCTCGGCACTCTCGCGGGCGGCGATGAGGTCCTCGAAGGTCTCGCCGTCGAACCAGCTCTCGCGCACGTAGGCGACCTGATTCTCGACGCGGGGCTTGTCCTTGGGCTTGCGGACGCGGGCCGCATCCACGAAGAGCCCGCGAGCCTGCGCATAGTCGGCGAACGCGGCGACGAGCCGCGGAGCGATGGGGTCGGCTTGGTCGACGATCGCCTTGGTGTTGTCGGGCACGATGCGCAGTGGCTGGCCGCCGAAGAAGCGCCACGCCGCGTCGAGTCCCTCGCACACTGCGGCGGTGGTCTGCACGAAGGTCGGCCACACGAAGGTGTGACGGCTGTGGGAGAGAGTGACGACGAGCACCCAGAGCTTGCGGCGACGCCCGGAGTCCGGGTCGTGCATCCAGCCCATGCAGCCAAAGTCGACCTGGGCCTCGTGGCCGGGCGGTGGATCGTCGACCCGGACGGTGACGCGGGGCTTGGTCCAGTCGAGCTCGGCGATCGCGAAGCGCCGCAGCGCGGCGTAGGTGACCGCGACGCCCTGGCGGGCCAAGAGCTGGTGGACCTTGGTCAACCGAAGCGGGCGATGGTCGCCGTCGCCGTCGAGCCAGGCCTGGATGCGCTCGCGATGAGGTGCGAGCTGCTCCCGCGGCTCGCTCGGCGGCGCGTCCGGGCGGGCCTGGACGCCCTGAGCCACGAGGTGCACGACCTCGTCGGTGAGCAGCGTGTCGCGCTGGACCTCGCAGCCCTCGGCCCAGGTGATGTAGCGACGGACGGTCTTGCGATCGACGCCCGTCTCACGGGCGATCTGGCGCAGCTTCTGCCCCGCCTGCCAGCGGCGAAGCACCTCTCGAACCTCGATCATGGAGAGCTCCCGGTAACTCACTCGGCCCCTTTCCCGACGCCCCGTGGCGTCGCGAAAGGAGCCTGGTGGATGAGTCCGGTCGCTGAACCGGGGACCCCGATCCGGCCTCAGGGGTGGTCCCATGAGGGTGCAAATCGGGTGGTCCCATGACCCTGCAAATCTGCCGGGCACCCCTCACGGGGTGGTCCCATGATCCTGCAAATCCAGTGGTCCCATGAGGCTGCAAATCTCCGCCCTCAGGTGGTCCCTTCATCCTGCAAACCGACA
>CAYRSA010000012.1:0-2668 GCA_964426845.1 uncultured Candidatus Saccharibacteria bacterium
CATCACCACCGCGATCCTCCCCGCCTTCCTCCTCATCCTCGCCGCCGCCAACTGCCACGGCGACGACATGCCCGAGAACCTGCCCGGCGGGTTCGGCGAGCCGTGCGTCGACGGGGCCCTCGTGGACACACCGGACGGCTGCGTGGCTGGCCTCTCGTGCTGGGATGGCTACTGCGAGGAGTCCTGCGCGAAGGACGATGACTGCCGCCCGGTAGAGGGCTGGCAGCACATCTGCCTCGCAGGTCAGTGCGTGATCGTCTGCGACGCCAACGACGAGTGCCCCGACACCCTTGGAACTGCGCTGGTCTGCAAGCCCATCGGAACGATGAAGTACTGCGAAGCTGACGACCCATGAAGTTCGACCCGAACACCCGCGTCTTCGATCGAGTACCGGACTCGTTCGTGAGCCCCTTCCCGGGGGCGGACGCCTTCGCGGACGATGCCTTTCAGGCCCTGCTGGTCCGCGCAAGAACGGGTGGGAGGGGGACGATTGGCGAGGAGCTTCTCGCCCAGTCAAGCGCTCAAGCGTGGAACCACGCCACGCAGATCTTCTGGAAGACCAAGGCTACCCAGGTCGGGGACATCACCGGCCAGATCTGGTCGCAGATCAGCTGGATCAACGAGAAGGCAGATTCCATATCGGGTGTGCTGGCGCAGGTCCCGTTCCCGCTCACCACGGATCCGCGTCAACTCGTGTCTGCAATCGCTGGAGTCGCACTGGACCTTGCCCTCAACGCCATCAGCGCGGTCCCAGTTGTTGGGTGGATCGCGGGCATTGCGGTGGGGATCGGACGAGCCCTGGCGCCCATTTTTGCTGGAATGATCAAGGAGAACCAGGTCGTCCCCGAGGCGAGACGTCTCGTCCTCCCATGGCGCCGCTACAACGAGACCGTCGATGAGAGATGGGTCCGGACATTCATCGAGATGGACGCGGCACAGGTCGACTGGACCGCGGTCTT
Organism: uncultured Candidatus Saccharibacteria bacterium; assembly: GCA_964426845.1. Taxonomy (GTDB): domain Bacteria; phylum Patescibacteriota; class Saccharimonadia; order Saccharimonadales; family JAGQNJ01; genus CAYRSA01. The sequence continues at coordinate 960 of CAYRSA010000012.1, forward strand.
CTCGCCGCCCACCGACCCCGTCCCCTGGACCTCTGCCGACGGCCTCGACGACCAGGGCACCACGATCGGCCAAGTCCTCGCCCCCTTCGCCGGCTCCACCGTCGCCTGGAACGGCGGCTACGGCTGCCTCCCAGGCACCTTCCGCGTCGCCGGCATCCTCCAGCACCGCCACCGTCCTCAGCCTCCCACCGCCGACCTCCGCTTCTACAGCGACGGCACCCTCATCCAGCGCCACGGCGACTACACCCAGACCGGCGACTACTACCCCTGCCTCCAGCAAGTAGCAGGCATGGCCTGGCAGCAGATCGCCGCCGGCGGCCCCGACGCCTTCAAGGTCGACTGCCTGTCCCTTGAGACACTCTGGCGCGACTGGTTCACCGCCCTCTACACCTCCGCCATCGACCAGGGCCTCGGCGACTGGCTCCTCCCCTACCTCGCCCGCGACATCCAGGGCGAGTGGCGCCTCGGCGCCAGCGCCTCCGGCATCCCGCGCCCCGAGGCCGCCGACGGCACCTTCGCCCCCCTCGTCACCCGCGCCACCCTCCGCACCGGCGCCCTCGCCACCGCCCGCTCCCGCACCGCCTGCCTCTACTCCGACATCACGCCCGCCAACGCCCCACGCGCCCAGAGCGGCTACCTCCCGACCAAGTGGACCCGTGACCCAAGGACGGGAGACTTCATCGCCCCGCCCGTCGATCCTCGCGCAGCTCGCGGCCGCGACCACACCTGCATCCCCTGGCCCCCCGGCGACCTCCTCCTCGCCAAGTACGCCCGCGTCGACGACGTCATCGCCGTCCCGGCGATCCGCGCCGTCGCCAAGCTCCAGCGCGCCCGCCTGGCCCGCAGCCTCGACTGCGCCTACGTCCGCCCCGACGCCGTCGGCGACAAGCCCGCCTACGCGGCCTTCCGCGACCCCGCGCTCCGCCAGCTCTGCCTCGACATGCGCAAGCGCCTGCTCACACACCCCGCCCGCATGCTCGTCGAGTACGAGACCGCCCGCGAAGTCGACCCCGACTACGCCGCCGCCCTCCGCTCCGCCGGCATCCCGACCACCCCGGCCCAGCGCGCCGCCGCCAAGTTCAAGATCCGCGCGGCCGAAGCCGCCGAACCCCTCGACGAGCGGATCCCGCCCGCCGGCGATCCTGTCGAGCCCCAGGGCGGCATCCCCTTCGATCCCGAACCCGAAGATCCACAGAACCAATCGCGCGGGCGCTGGCTCGGCCCCGCGATCCTCGGAGGAGCCGCCGTCGCCGCGACCATCGCCGTCGCCGTCGGCGTCACCCGCCGCCGACGAGCCGCTGGAGGTGTCGCATGAAGTGGGGAGTACAGCAGGTGAGGGTGACGCTCGAGAGCGACTCCGGCGAGACCCTCGTGGTCGAGCAGAACCCGGACGGCAGCGTCGTCTGCGAACCTGGCCAAAAGGCCACCAACGCGCGAGCGGCGAAGCCCGAGCCCGCACCCAAGAAGCCATCCACCGCCAAGGCCGCCAAACCCGACAAGCCCCCGACCAAGCCCCCGACCAAGCCCGACAGGCCCCCGACCCGCGCCCCCAAGGCCGCGAAGCCGGAGAAGTCGGAGAAGTCGGAGAAGTCGGAGAAGTCGGAGAGGGCCGCGAAGACCGCGAAGCCGACCAAGCCCGAGCACAAGCCCGCCGCCGACAAGCCCGCCGAGCCCGCCGCGAAGAAGCCCCACGCCGCCCCTGCGGCTGG
>CAYRSA010000013.1:0-2577 GCA_964426845.1 uncultured Candidatus Saccharibacteria bacterium
CGGCGGCGGTGGCGTCGACGAGGCCGTTCTCGCGGAGGAGGGTGACGGGGCCGTAGCGGGCGTTGAGGTTTGTAGAGAGCCAGCCGGCGACGAGGTCGAGGGGGATCCATCCCTGGTTGGGGGCGAGGTCGGTGAGGTCGTCGAAGACGGCGGGGCGGATCGCGGCGAGGAGGCGGGCTTGCTGCGACCTGGCCTGGAGGTCACCTGCGAGGGCGCGGGCCTGGGCGCGATCGTGGCGCTCCCAGAGGGTGTTGCCGGTGAGGTAGGCGTCGTCGGGGAGGAGGTGGTCCCAGGCTTCGCCGTCGAGGTTCCAGTTCTTCTGAAGGAGGGTGTCGAGGGCGGCGGGGCGATCGAGGGTGCCGCCTTGCCTTCGGTGGAAGTCGAGGAGGTCGTCGACGAGGAGGTCGCGGCGCTGGCGGAAGAGGAGCTCGGCCTGGGCGACGATGTCGCCGGGTTGGCCGGTGTACTTTGGTTCGACGCGCGGGGGCTCGCGGAGGGAGTCGACGAGGGCGCCCTGCGGGGTGAAGGCGTTGAGGAGCTGGGCGGCGGGGACGACGTCGCGGTCGGCGAGCTGGCGGAGGGGCTTGTGCTTCCAGGGGTTGCCGTGGGCCTTTGAAAAGTTGTCGAGGGCGGCGTGGAGCTCGGGCCAGAGGGCGGCGGCCTTGTCGGCGTCGTCGGCTCCGATCGCGGCGAGGTAGCGGCTGACGCGGCGGCCGAGCTCGAGGGCGGGGCGGAGGTCGTCGTCGACGTCTGGGGGGATCGTGTCGTCCTCGCGGGTGACCGATTGAAAGGTGCCGATCTCGTCGCGTGGGGCGATCGAGGTGAGGACGCAGGAGGTGCAGATCGGGCGGGGGTCGAGGGGCGGGAGGGACTTGAGCTCGCCGGTGACCTTGTAGCGCCAGGAGCGGGTCTTGCCGGTCTCCTCGTCGCCGGCGAAGGCGCCGTCTTCTTCGCCGAGGAGGTGGTCGGGGTTCCCTGAAAAGTAGTCGCCGTCGAGGATGAAGGCGTCGGCCTCGTCGACCTCGCGGAGCTCGCCGCCGCGGCTCCGCCAGAAGACGATGTCCATGACGACGGCGGCGCCGGGGACGGTCTCGCGGCCCTTGGGGTCGTGGCTCGGGAGGCGGTAGGCGCCGAGGAGGTGGTGGCGGAGGAGGAGTTTTTCGCGGAGGCCGCGGTTCAAGTTGCCGCTGAGGAAGCCGGCGGGGATCAGGAAGACGCCGATCCCCCCGGGGATCAGGAGGTCGAGGGCGCGGCGCATGAAGTAGGCGTAGGCGCGCTTCTCCTTGTAGAACTCGTCCGGGTCTTCGCGGGCCATCGCGCCGCGCTCGCCGTAGGGCGGGTTCGAGACGATGAGGCCGAGGGTGCCGTGGTAGCGGGGGCCCTCGTCACGGACCCAGCGCTCGAAGGGCATGGGGTAGACGTCGATGTCGCAGCGGAGGGCGCGGAGGAGGGTCGAGGAGACCTTTGAGAATTCGACGGCGGTCCACTCGATGCGCTTCAGCTGGCCGCCGGCTTCGAGGGCGAGGCAGCGGCGAGGGGTGAAGGCGCGGATGAGGCGGCCGATCCCGGCGCTGGGCTCGAGGGCGCGGACGATCCCGTCGTTGCCGGCGAGCTCGGGGAGGAAGGGGCAGAGGGTCTCGGCGAGGGACTCGGCGATGAGGGTCGGGGTGTAGTACTCGTGGATCAGGCCGAAGGACTCGGGGACGAGGTCGGAGGGGACCTGGTCGCGGACCTTGTCGATCGAGAGGCCGCCCCAGCCGGAGTAGCGGGCGAGAGTTTGGAGATCGTCAGAGGTCATCTCGCCTGGCTCTTTGGCCAGGACGAGGCGCATCGCCTGGAGGTTGGCCTCGGTGCGCCAGGGCTTGTCCTTGAGGTCGGGTGGGGACTCGAGGTCGTGGTGTGGCGTGGGCGTGGAGGTGGAGGAGGCGGTGGCGGCGCGGGCGTGGGTCCAGAGGGCGTGGGCGTAGCGATCGAGCTTGGCGGCGTCGGCGATCCGGTCGCGGAGCTGGGCGACGCGCTGGTGGGCGGCGTCGGCGGCGGTGCGGAGGGCGGCGGCGTCGGGGTAGGCGGGGTTCAGGTGGAGGGCGCCCTTGGCGTCGCGGACGGCGACGACGGTGCGGGCGTCGCCGGCGAGGAGGGCGAGCGTGGGGCGGCGGAGGAGGAGGGGCTCGGCGAGCTGGCCCTGGGCGCGGAGGAGGAGGGCCTCGGCGCGGAGGTCGACGTAGGTGCGGAGGGCGCGGGCGGCGGATTCCTGTCCTTCGGGGCTGGTGTCGCGGGCGAGGAGGCGATCGAGGCGGCGCTGGAGGCGGGCGATGAGGGCGGGGTCCTGGTCGCCGTGGCGGGCGTTGAGTTTGTGTTCGCGGTCGACGAGGGCGGCGACCTCGAGGAAGTCGGCCGGGGTCTTTGGAGGACCGCCGCGGCGGAGGCGGGTGAGGTTGAGGTGGTGCTCGACGAGGCGGAGGAGGCGATCGCGGTGGCGGGCGATGAAGCGGTCGAGGTAGTCGGGCGAGTAGCGCGGGGGGAGCTTGGGGCGCCAGGCGGCGAGGGTGGCGTCGAGGACTTGGGAGGGGGTCATGG
>CAYRSA010000014.1:0-2536 GCA_964426845.1 uncultured Candidatus Saccharibacteria bacterium
GAATCTGTAGTTAATTTATTAGATAATTTAGATTACACTTCAAAACTAAATTATGAAATTTCAATGAAAAAGATTAAAGACAGTATTTGTGATCATTTGTTTATTAAAAAGAAATCAAGTATAAATATTGAAATACATAATAATTTATTTTCGATTAATTTCCCAATAAATATTCCATCTAGAATTTTTTTTGATAATCAACAAAATGTTAGTATTAACAATATTAATATTAAAACTTTTTCAAATGAATATTTACTTTTTGCAAAAATCGGTCTAAACCGGACAACGATGCAAGAGTTAGACCGGACGCAAAAACGGAGTTTAACCGGACAGTAAAACGGTGTAGCACCGGACACTAAAAGGTAAAAACCGATAATTAAGATTAAATTCAGCAAAAGGGATTTTCTAAATTTATATACTTCAAAAATATTAAATTTTTGGAGTAGAAATGAGGAAAATAAAAATGGAAAAAATTGCAGAGGTAATAAGACTGCATTTTAAATTAGATTTGTCAGTAAGACAGACTTCTAGTGCATTAAATATAGCTAGGAGTAGTGTTGGAGATTATTGTCAAAAGTTTAAATCTTTAAATTTAGATATTGATAATTTTCTAAAATTAAGTGTTGAAAAACAAGAAGAACTTCTCTTTGCTAAAACTTCAAATATCATACCACTAGATAATAAAAAAGTACTTCCAGATTGTAATTACTTGCATAATGAATTAAAAAAGCGTAAAAAAACGGGTGTAACCTTAGCTTTGCTTCATGAAGAGTATAAAGAGTCAAATCCAAATGGATATTATAGTTATACTCAATTTAGAGAACATTATAAAAGATACCTAAATACAATAAATCCTTCAATGAAACAGATTCATCTTGTAGCAGAGAAGATGTTTATTGATTATAGTGGAGTTACTGTTCCTATTGTAAATAAAAAAACAGGTGAGATTGTAAAAGCAGAAATATTTGTAGCAGTTCTTGGAGCTAGTGGATATACCTTTGTAGATGCTTCATATTCACAAAAACAAAAAGATTTCATAAACTCTAATGTAAAAGCTTTAGAGTTTTTTCAAGGATGCCCAAGAGTAATTGTTTGTGATAATTTAAAAAGTGCTGTTATAAAACACTCAAAAAAAGATGGGATTGTATTAAATGAAAGTTATGCCGCATTTGCAAAATATTATAATATGGTAATAGAACCAGCACGTCCATACAAACCCAAAGATAAAGCAAAAGTAGAACAAGGAGTTCAAGCTATTCAAAGATGGATATTAGCAACCATTAGGTACCAAAGATTTTTTTCAATTGATGAATTAAATGATGCCATTTCACCTTTATTAGATAAATATAACGCAAAAATTGTAAAAAGATTTAATAAAAGTAGATTAGAACTTTTTAATGAATTAGATCTTCCAAATTTACAATCACTTCCAAAACAAAGATATATTTATAAAGAGCATAAAGAAGCTACTGTAAATGTTGGATATCATATAAGCTTAGATAATTGTGAATACTCTGTTCCATTTGAATATTTATCAAAAAAAGTTCAACTTAGATACTCAAGCTCATCTGTTGAGATTTATTATAAAGATAATTTAATAGCAACACATCCCAAACTACACTTTGCAGGATCAAATTCCACAAAAGTTGAACATATGCCAAAATCACATCAATATCAAACTCTAAAAACAAATCCAGGAAGCTTTTTAAATTGGGCAAATAATATAGGAGTAAATACAGTTTATTGGGTAAAAAAAGAACTAAAGAGTGTAAAACATCCACCAAATGTCTATAATAAACTAAATGCTGTTTTATCTATGTCAAAAATATATGGAAAAAAAGAGTTAGATTTAGCACTTCAATATGCATTACAAAATGGTTTAAGTAGAACATCATCTATTAGATCAATTCTTGATAAGAAGCTTTATTTACAAAAAGAAATTTCAGATATGCAATCTTATGCAATTATAAATAATCATGAAAATCTTCGAGGAAATATATACAAATAAAAATATTCTGTTTTTACAGATAAAAATTAAAAGGAAAAATTAAAATGAATAGTTCAATAGTTATAAATAAAATATTAGAATTAAACTATAAAGGTTTTAAAGAAGCCTATATAAGGCAAATAGAAGATATAAATTATAATCAACTAAGCTTTGATGAAAGATTATATGATCTGCTTGATAGTGAATATTTGTACTTAAAAAATAAAAGAGTGGAAATGAATTTTAAACTCTCAAGAATAAAAGATAAGCAAGCTGTTATTGAAGAGATAGATTATTTACCACAAAGAAAACTAAATAAATCACTAATACTTTCACTTGCTTCTATGAATTTTTTAAAAGCTAAACAAAATATTATTATAAATGGAAAAACAGGTACTGGAAAATCTTTTTTAGCGCAAGCTATAGGCAATAGAGCAATAAATGAAGGATTTACAGTTTATTATATCAGAACTTCAACTTTACTTGAAGAGATAAAACTTTCAAGAATAGATGGTAGTTATACAAATTTAGTAAAAAGATTTGCAAGAT
>CAYRSA010000015.1:0-2438 GCA_964426845.1 uncultured Candidatus Saccharibacteria bacterium
TGCCGATCTGGAGCAGGCGCTGGCCGGCGGGCAGATTATTGCGAAGAGCGTGGCGCTGCTGGCGCAGGCGTTCACAGCGCCGGCGGCCGGGGCGGCAGCATATCTGTACGTACGCGATCTGCCGTCGGCGGCGAATATGGCGGCGTTCCAGAGCGGCGACATTGTGCGGCTGCGCACATTCAGCCGGTCGGGTGGCAGTCTGTCCATTGCGGATTGTTGGGGTGTCGTGACCGACTATGTCGATGGCACCGGCTCGCCGATAGCGGAGGGCGTGCAGCAGTGGACGTTTACCCGGTCGAGTGCTCCAAACGCTGGCGCCATGACGGCCGGGACGGTGATCCAGCCGGATAGCATTGTGCTGGATTATGGCACGACGGGCAATGGGTTCTACGAGGTCAACGCCATCGACGGCGCCTACGGGCTGAATTCGCCCTATGCTCGTATCGTAACGTGGACGACTCACCCTGCGGCGGATCAGGCGTTGCGCGTGCAGATGGGCAATCTGCGCGGCGTGTATGGCTATGCCGGGACCGAGTACGGGATCGCCATGGGCAGCCCGACGGGCGCCAACGTGACGATCGAGGCGACGAACGGCGTGCGGCTGCGGCAGAGCACGACGGATATGATTGTGCTGGATGCTGCGGGCAATAGCTATTTCGCCGGGGTGATGACGATTGGGACGGCGGGAGAGATCCGGCAGGGAACGGGCACGCTGGGCAGCAATTACACGGGGCTGCGCATCTGGCGAGACAGCAGCGTGGGGCGCATTGGCGGGTATGCGTCGAACGTGTTGCAGTGGTACGGCGACACGGCGGGGAACCTGGTGGCGGGGACGGGGTATGTGACGCTGAACGCCAGCGGGATCGATGTGGCGGCCTACCACGACTCGCGCACGAGCACGCCGGAACCTGGCTATTCGGAGCCGATTTCCAGCCCGTCGGCGGCGCTGACCTATCACGCCAGCGACCAGGGCGAGGCATGGTACAGCGCCATCGATGGCTGGAAGACGTACAACGGCGGGACGGCGCTGCGGCTGTTCGGGAGCAGCCGGCACGCGGTCGATTCGGGACAGTACGCCTCGAACTGGTCGCATTACGTTGATGCGGTGCTGGAGATGCCGGGCGTGACGAAGCCGGCGGGGACGGGTACATGGGTCGAGCGGCTGTGGCTGAAGGCGCCGTCGACGAGCCTGGCGCTCTTCAACGGGCTGGCGCAGTTGAACGGCAATACGATGTGGCACGCCGGCAACGACGGCAGCGGCAGCACGCTGGATGCGGACACGGTGGATACGTATCATGCGGCGTCGTTTGCGCTGCTGAGCGGAGCGACGTTCACGGGCACCGTAAATATCAACAAAGCAAATGACGGATGGGTTCAAACTGACGGGTCGATTTCATTAGCATCATATATTACAGGCGGATATGGATATATCGGTACAATCAGCAATCATCCGCTGGCATTTTTTACCAATAGTTCCGGCGTGCTAGTGCAAATTCGGCCTGGCGGCAATACGTGGTTTGGCAACACGAGCGATCTGTACTCCGCCAAAATCCAGACGAATGGAAACATCCATGCGCAGGGAGCAGTGACGAGCGAGTTGTACTTGCAGATGGCCACAGCCAGCACGCCGGGCGCGGCGACGGGGTTTGTGCGGCTGTGGTTCGACGGCACGAATATCAAGGTAATGCTGCCGGGCGGCACGACCCGGACGCTGAGTTGGACATAGGAGAGTGGTGAATGGCTATGCTTGATCCGTATGTAGTATCGAATTCGACAGGTGAACTGCCGGCGGAGCAGGAGATTGCGATGCTGGTGGTGCGGAAGATTTTGCCGGAGTTGCGCTCGACGCTGGCGACGCTGAACGGGATGCAGCAGACGTGGCATCTGAACGGAATGCCGGAGAAAATCGAGGCGGCGGCGAAGTCGGGCGAAATGCTGGCGGGGCACAGTGCGGAGGACTGGGCGCGCTGGGGGACGGTGCTGACGGCCATGCAGGAGTGGTTGCAGGTGCCGATCGAGAGCATCGGGGCGACGCCGGCGCAGGTACTGTTGAAGCGGTATGTGAGTCAAGGGTGAGGGGGAAGCGAATGGACGGTGTAACACCGGCGCCGGCGGCGATTGCGCTGCCGCGGCGGACGCGGGAGATTCTGGAGGCGAAGCTGCGCGAGCAGGCGACGCTGCAGGCGTTGCTGGCGCAGCAGGGACAGTCGATCAATGAGTTGGTCGAGGCGGCGCGTGAGATGCTGGATGTGCCGGCCGGGTGGGAGTTGGTGAATACGGGCGTGGGGTTTGTGGCGCCGGCGGAGATCCCGCCGGAATAGCCAGGCAGCGAAAAACAGAGAGCCGGGGCGATTGCCTCGGCTCTTTTGCGTTCAGTTGCGGTTGAATTCGTCCGGGCTGACCGTGTGCCACGGCAGGGCCAGCACGGCGGCCGGGGG
>CAYRSA010000016.1:0-2066 GCA_964426845.1 uncultured Candidatus Saccharibacteria bacterium
GCGGTATTCGATTTTTGTTGACGATAAGTATTCTTTTAGTCTGTCCGAAAACGCGCTGATGAAGAGCGGCATTCGGATTGGCCGCGAGTATAGCCAGGCCGAACTGGACGAACTGCAAGACACCGCGGTCCTAGACAAGGCCTATATGAGAAGCTTGGATTTGTTGTCACGGCGGGCTCGGAGTGAGTGGGAACTGCGCGATTATCTTAAACGCAAAGACTACGGACCAGAGGTAATCGAGAAAATTATTGGTCGCTTGGGCGAGGCTGGTTATATAGACGACTACAAGTTCGCGGTGTCGTGGGTGGAGAGCCGGCATTTGCTGAAAAACATTTCGAGTCGAAAGTTGTGGCAAGAGCTCAAGCAAAAACGCATACCAGATGAAGTTATTAATCAGGTATTGGAAGAAGATGAGACCGACGAGTTAGAGACCCTAAAAAACCTAGTGGCTAAAAAGCGCAGCCAATCGCGCTATCAAGATGATCAAAAATTGATGGCATTTCTAATGCGCCAAGGCTATCGATACGACGATGTCAAAACGGCTATGGCTGAGCCGGACTCATAGCTGATCCGGCGCTGGCGGGAGTCACGACCGTGGCTCGTCCAGGCACGGTTGCCTCATGCACAATAATGTAGCGCCTGTTGATTTCAATAATTTGATTGCGATCGACGATGGCCGCTCCACCACTAAAACTTTTGACAATTGATTGGTTTACGTAAAGCTTTTGAATAACAAAGCCGTCTTTATCGAAGGCATAGTCGTTGACCTTGCCAAGTTTCTGTTTGGCTTTGGTGATGACCGACTTGCCGATGAGCTCAAACCCAATGTCTAACACTGGCTTTAGGCGCACAAGTTCATCAACATCGCTGAGGCCCTCATGGTCATTAACTACAAAACCTTGGTCGATGATGTCGCGGATGTCTTGGGATAGCAAAACGGCTCGGCGTTTGCTGGTGCTGTCATTAACAAACCAACCCTCAATTTTTAAGTTGTTAGGGTTAATGATAATGTCTACAACTGTGCCGACAGGCCCACCGGTTCGTAGGCTCATAACCGGTTTGTTTATTAACTGTTGTCCCATCAAAAGCATAGCTAGTAATAAGTATACCGCGGCGAGCAAGGGTTTTGCTGTAAAATATCTATATGAAAATAGTTGTGACTACCAAAAATGCTGAGGCTACCGAAAAGCTAGGTTTTCAATTAGGTCGGGCTTTGAAAGGCGGCGAAGTTATCGAACTGGTCAGCGATCTCGGCGGCGGCAAAACAACTTTCACCCGCGGCCTAGCCGAAGGCTCTGGTAGTTCGGACCATGTTTCCAGCCCAACCTTCACTATCTCTAACGTATATGAGGCCGGTGGATTAACTATTCACCATTTTGACTTTTACCGTTTAGCAGAGGCCGGCTTGATGGAACACGAACTGGAAGATGTCCTGCGCCAGAAGGACCAAGTGGTCGTTGTAGAATGGTCTGATGTAGTTGCTTATGTGTTGCCGAAGGATCGGTTGACCATTCACTTTGCAAGCAATGGCGAAGATAAGCGGACTTGCACTTTTGAGTATCCGAAAAAACTAGAATACTTGGTGGCTGAATTATGATTATTTTGACCATGCGGACCGATAAGCCGGAAGCCGAAATTGGTCTATTCGAGGACGAGGAAGAGCTGGCTTATGAAAAGTGGCAGGCTCACCGTCAATTGTCTTTAACTATTCATTCTAAGATCCGCGATTTACTGAAGTCTCAAGACAAAGACTGGCACGACGTAGAAGGTCTTGTCTTCTACATTGGGCCGGGTAGTTTTACGGGCCTAAGAATCGGTGCGACTGTAGCTAATACAATGGCGACTACCTTGAATGTTCCTATCGCTGGGACAAATGGGGATGAATGGGCAGAGGCTGGAATTAAATTGGTTAAGGACGGCAAAGGCTCGGAGCTGGTTGCTCCTTTTTACGGCCGCGACCCACACGTTACAGCTCCCAAAAAATAATCCTAGTTGCCGAAACGGCCCAATGTGGACTATGATAAAGACAGGAATATACGAGAGACTTTGTATAAGAGACGTATAGG
>CAYRSA010000017.1:0-2041 GCA_964426845.1 uncultured Candidatus Saccharibacteria bacterium
TTAAAACTGACACACTTTTCCTTCGAACACCGATTTACTACTGATACACCCCCAATGCTTTGACCTGGGCGATGGTGGGACGGCCTGGAGGGCGGGCCGTAGGCCCAACCGGAGGGATGGTCCACCATCGCAGCGCTCACTCCGCCGTTGCCGTCCCCTTCCTGAGCTGAACCATGCCGGCCTGGCGCTGGGGCTTGAGCCGGTAACTCTCCCCGGCAATCGGCACGATGCACGCATGGTGCAGGAGGCGATCCAGCAAGGCTGCGGTCAGGGTCGCATCCTGAGCAAAGGTCGTATCCCACTGGCCGAACGGCAGGTTGCTGGTTACGATCAGACTGCCTTTCTCGTAGCGGGCGGCAATGACCTGGAAGAACCCATTGGCCTGCTCCCGGCTCATCGGCAGATAGCCGATTTCATCGATGATCAGCCGTCGGTAGGTAGCAATTGCCCGGTGCATCACCGCCTTCAACTGGTTTTGCGCATGCGCCACCGACAAGGTCAGCAGGAGATCGGCCGCGGTGGTGAAACGGGTCTTGATCCCCGCCTGTGCCGCCCGGTAGCCCAGGGCGATGGCCAGATGGGTCTTGCCGACCCCCGAGGGGCCGATCAGGACCACGTTCTCCTGGCGCTCGACAAAGCCCAGGCCGGCCAGCTCGTCGATCGGGCTCCTTTTGACGCCGGCGGCGAAGCCGTCATTGAATTCCTCCAGAGTCTTGATCGCCGGGAAGCCCGCCAGGCGCGTCAGCAGGCTTTGCATTCTCACCTGTCGCCCCGCTGCCTCGGTCTTCAGGAGTCCTTCCAGGAAGTCGCTGTAGGCGCTTTCCTGCCGGGCCGCCTCTTGGGCCGCAGCGGCATAGCTCTGGGCGACAAAGGGCAGGTTCAGGGTCTCGCACAACGACAGCATCCGCTCGTGCTGCAAGTTCATGGCGCCACCTCCCCCTCGGCCCGCAACTGCGCGAGCAACTGCTCATACACCGCCAGCGGAGGTTGGACCGGCATCGCAGCTTCGATCCGTTCGATGACGGCGACTGGCCGGGCCGGCGGCTCGCTTGTGGGCAGCACCGTTCCCTGAGGCCGGGCCGCGGCGAGGTCGCCCCGCCAGGGGGCTGGGATCGCCTGCAGAGAGGGCCGCTCTTCCTGCAGGCGAAGGACGGGTTTCACGTGCGTCGTGCCGTGAATGCGCTCGTGGGCGACTTCCCGAAGCCAGCGCCGGACCTCGGTGTTGGCGGTGACGACATCGAGCGGGAGACCGGCCTGCTTGAGCTTGGCCACCAGGGGCACGTAGAAGCAGCGGCGCAGGGAACCGTTGAAGCGCTCGACCTTGCCCTTGGTGCGGGCGCGATAGGGGCGGCACACTTTGATGACGAAACCGCAGTGTTTGGCGTAGTCGAGAAATCCGGCGTGGTAACGGTGTTCTCCTGGGCCATCGACATCGCGCTCCAAGACGAGGGTCTTCATGTTGTCGTACAGGAGGCGCTGGGGCTCCCCGCCCAACGCGGCAAAGGCCCGCTGGTGACACTCGATCAGGGTGCCCACTTTCATGTCGGTGACGAATTCGACAGGGCTCGCCCGGCTGTAGCCGAGAGTGGCACAGAAGGCGTAGAGCGGATCGGCGCCCTTACGACATTCGACCCAATCGACCGGCATCTGCTCGCCCGGCGCCGTCTCGAAACGCACCACCGGGTCTTCGGGCGGTGCCGGCCGCAGATCCTGCAGAAAGGCGCGCAATTGGCTCATCCCACCCGGGTAGCCCAGCCCGGCAATCTCCCGCTGCAGGACCGTGGCCGGAATCCAGAGCGGATGCGCCGCCGCCTGCCGCTCCCGCAGGTAAGTTTCATAGGGTGCCAGCTTGGTCACTCGCTTCTTCTGGCGTTCGTCTTTCGGCTTCCGCCCCGCCGCCAGGTGGCTGCGCACCGTATTTACCGCACAGCCCACTTCCGCCGCTATCCGCCGCAGGCGGAATCCGTGCTTCCTCAATCCCTCGATTTCCACATACACCTCGTCCGTAATCACCGGCCGCCTCAAATCCGCCCATCTTCTC
>CAYRSA010000018.1:0-2023 GCA_964426845.1 uncultured Candidatus Saccharibacteria bacterium
CCTCGCCGCGATCGTGGCGCGGCTCCGTCAGGCGCCGCTGGTGGCGCTCGATACCGAGACCAGCTCCCTCGAGCCGCACGACGCCGAGCTGATCGGGCTGTCGCTGGCGGCGTCCGCGAATGACGTCTGGTACCTGCCATTCGGCCACCGGCCGCTCGGCGGGGAGCTGGCGGCGCCGGCGCCGGTAGTGAACCTGCCGCCGATCACCGATCCCGCCTGCGCCGCCGTGGCGGAGCTATTGCGGGACCCCTCGGTGCCCAAGGCGGGGCACAACATCAAGTACGACTGGCAGGTGCTGCGCCGCGCGGGGGTGGAGCTGGCGGGGGTGGCGTACGACTCGATGCTGACCAGCTTCGTGCTCGATCCGGGGCGGCGGTCCCACGCCATCGACACCCTGAGCCTCGAGCACCTGGGCCGCGGCATGCGGCAGTACACCGACCTCGCCGGCAAGGGAAAGGCCCAGATCCCCTTCGCCGAGGTGGCGATCCCGGAGGCGGCGGCGTATTGCGGCGCCGACAGCGCCACGGTGCTCGCGCTGCACGACTACTTCGCCCCGGCGCTCCGGGAGCACGCGCTGGAGCGGCTGCTCGGCGAGATCGAGCTGCCGCTGGTGCCGGTGCTGGTGGACATGGAATGGGATGGCATCGCGATCGACCGCGTGGTGTTCGAGCGGCTGGCGGTGGAGCTCACCCGCGACCTCGCGGCGCTGGAGGCGAAGATCTCCGCCGCGGCGGGGGTGGCGGTGAACCTCAACTCCCCGAAGCAGCTCGCCGCGCTGCTGTTCGACAAGCTGCAGCTGCCGGTGCTCAAGAAGACCAAGACCGGCCCCTCCACCGACGCCGACGTGCTGGAGCAGCTCGCCGCCATGGGCCATGAGCTCCCGGCGATGCTGCTCGACTACCGCGAGGTGCAGAAGCTCAAGAGCACCTACGTGGATGTCCTGCCGGCGCGGGTGAACCGCGCCACCGGCCGGATCCACACCAGCTTCAACCAGGTCGGCGCGGCCACCGGGCGGCTGGCGTCATCGGACCCGAACCTGCAGAATATCCCGATCCGCACCCCGCGGGGGGAGGAGATCCGCACCGGCTTCGTGCCGGCCCCGGGGTACAGCTTCGTGGTGGCCGACTATTCGCAGATCGAGCTGCGGCTGATGGCCCACCTCTCGGAAGACCCGGCCTTCATCCAGGCCTTCCGCTCCGGCGGCGACATCCACCGCCAGACGGCGAGCGTGATCTTCGGGGTGGCGCCGGAGAGCGTGACGGCGGAGATGCGGGCCCGGGCCAAGACCATCAACTTCGGCACCATCTACGGCCAGGGGCCCTTCGCGCTCTCCAAGATGCTCGGCATTACCCAGGACGAGGCCAAGGCGTTCATCCAGCAGTATTTCGAGCGCTTCGCCGGGGTGCGCGCCTACCTGGACCTGCAGGTGCGGCTGGCGCGGGAACAGGGATACGTGGAAACGCTGTTCGGCCGGCGGCGGTACATTCCCGAGATCAACGAGAAGAACTTCAACCTGCGCTCATTTGCCGAACGGACCGCCCAGAACACGCCGCTGCAGGGCTCGGCCGCCGACCTGATCAAGATCGCCATGGTCCGGATCCATGGCGCGCTCCAGAAGGACCGGGTCCCCGCCCGGCTGCTGCTCCAGGTGCACGACGAACTGGTTCTCGAGGCGGAAGCGGGGGCGGTGGAGCGGGTGGTGGGACTGGTGCGGGAGCACATGGAGGGAGCCGCGTCGCTCAAGGTGCCCCTGGTGGTGGATGTCGGCGTGGGACCCAACTGGCTCGCCGCGAAACACTAGGAGGCCTGGGATGCGACTGCGACGCCCCGCGCGGGGCTTCACGATCATCGAGATGCTCGTGGTCCTCGTGGTGCTGGGCGTCCTCGCCACGCTGGGCTTCGCGCGGCTGCAGTCCTCCAAGGACAAGGCCACCATCGCCAGCATGAACTCCGACCTGCGGGCCGTCGCCGAGGAGCAGGAGGCGTTCTACTTCGACCACCGGTTCTACAGCCCCACCACCGA
>CAYRSA010000019.1:0-1907 GCA_964426845.1 uncultured Candidatus Saccharibacteria bacterium
CAGGGTGAATTTGTCCTCTTAGGCAAGGCGTAGGGAATCAAGCGGTTACTTTCCGGTCTGGACATCTGGGCGGAAAGTCGGTATAAACGGCGCATGGAAAGCGATCTTGGTGGGTTGCGTGTTCGCCTGGTAGGCAAGAGCGAAGAGTGTCGCTATCGGGAGTTGATGGCACGGCACCACTACTTGGGCGATCTGGCGAAGATCGGACACACGCTCTGGTACGTGGCCACGCACGGTGACGCGTGGGCGGCGCTGCTGAGTTTCTCGGCGGCGGCCTGGAAATGCGGCGTTCGTGACCGCTGGCTCGGCTGGGACTATCGGCATCAATATGATCGACTGGGCCTGGTCGCCAACAACAGTCGCTTTCTGATCCTTCCCGACTGGCACCACCCCAATCTTGGCTCCAGGGTGCTCTCGCTCTGTGAGCGACGGCTCGCAGAGGACTGGCAGAGCCATTTCGGGAAACCGCTGCTACTGCTGGAGACCTTTGTCGATCCATCGCGCTTTCAGGGCACTGTCTATCGGGCCGCGAACTGGACGCCCCTGGGGCTGACCCAAGGCTTTCGCCGGACCAGAGAAGGCTACAGCGCGCAACCGGAGTCGCCCAAGCGGGTCTTTGTTCGCCCACTGCAGGCTGACGCTCGCGCGCAGCTTTCCCGTTCGCTACTCGACCCCCGTTATCGCACAGGAGCGCCCAGAATGATGCTCACCGCCGAACAGATGCGCACCCTTCCCGATTTCTTTGCCGACATTACCGACCCGCGGCGCGCGCAAGGCAGACGCCATCCCCTTCCGGCCGTTCTGGCCATCGCCACGGCGGCGGTATTGTGCGGCATGCGTGGCTACAAGGCCATCGCCGGGTGGGCTCAGGACCTCACGCCCAAAGCCCGCGAACGCTTCCGCTGTCGTCGCGAGAAGGGGGCTTACCGCGTACCGAGTCAGTTCATCATTCGTGACGTCCTGATCCGCGTCGATCCGACGGCAATCGATCAGGCGTGTCAGCGATGGAACAAGACCTACGCTCAGGACGACCCCAGCCTGGCGGTCGACGGCAAGACCATGTGTCATGCCCACGACGAACACGGGCAGCAAACGCACATCATGAGCGTGGTCGGGCATCAGACCGGTGTGTGCCACACCCAAAAAAAGTCGGCACCTTGCCCGTAAAAGGGGGAGAAGAACTCAAGCAGACCAATGAAATCGGGATGTTCATCCCGCTGCTCGACGCGATCGACATTCAGGGCAAGGACATCACCGCCGACGCGCTGCTGACGCAGCGCAAACTGGCAACCTACCTGATCGCCCGCAGGGCGCACTATCACTTCACGGTCAAAGGCAATCAGCCGACACTACAGGCCGATATCGCGTGTCTCTTCCAGGACAGGAAGGCGCCGGACTACGTGGGCGTCTCTCCACCTGACCATGGCCGGATCGAAACCCGTCGCATTTGGTGTAGCACCGCCCTCAACACGCATCTCGACTTCCCCCACGTCGGCCAGGTGTTCTTGATCGAGCGCGAGGCGGTGCACAAGAAAAGCGGCAAAACGACGCGCGAAATCGCGCTCGGAATCACCAGTCGCCCTCCCGAAGAGGCCGGCCCGCAGCGCCTCCTCACCATCAATCGCGGCCATTGGTCGATCGAGAACCGTTGTCACTACGTCATCGACTGGAATTACGACGAGGACCGCAGCCGGATCAGAAAGGGCTATGTCCCCGAGAACATCTCACGCTTGCGCCGTTTCGCTGTCGGTATCCTGTATCACTTCGCCGACGGCAAAACCAGCCTCGCCGAGAAAATGCGCCATCTCAACCGCAACATCCGCTTGGTTTTCGACTATCTGCGCATGACCAAAAACTCCACAGGCCACCTCTCCCCTTGATCTCACACAGAGAACAAATTTACCGTG
>CAYRSA010000020.1:0-1895 GCA_964426845.1 uncultured Candidatus Saccharibacteria bacterium
CTTTCACTTCGGCAAAATCATTTCCTCTTCCCCAAAGCCTTTCATCAGGATTAACCAGTTGCCAGCTTTCACCTGCATCATCGCTGCGGTAAATGCCACCGTACCTTCCTGCTTCAACCGTTGCATACAAACGATTGCTATTTGAAGGAGCAATACAAAAACCTATCCTTGCAAGGCCTTGCTCTGTTGTTGGCAAACCGGTTGTGAGTTTTTTCCATGTAATTCCACCATCAATACTTTTGAACAAACCGCTTTCTTTTCCATTCCAGGCGCCATTCTCCCAGGGACCTTGCCTTCCTGCCCAGAGATCGGCATAAACAATATTGCTGTTATTGGGATCGATGGCCACTTGTATCGCCCCAGTGTTCTCATCTTTATACAATACCTTCTCCCAGTTCTTTCCTCCATCCAGTGTTCTGTAAACTCCCCTTTCGGTATTTGGTCCGTAAGGGCGACCGAGCACAGCGGCAAAAACACGGTTCTCATTTTTAGGATCAATGGCCAATCCACCAATTTGAGTCCCTTCTTTCAATCCTGTATTGACCCATGTCTTTCCCCCATCGGTTGATTTATATACACCATCACCAACAGAAAGATCAGGTCTTTGCAAACCTTCACCACAGCCTACATAAATTGTATTGGGGTTGGAAGGAGAAACAACAACATCGCCGACGCTTCCTGTTGGCTGGTCATCGAAGATGGGTTTCCAGGTACGGCCATAATCATTTGTTTTCCATACGCCGCCATTGTTCACGCCGATATAAAAAACATTAGGCTGCGAAGGAACACCTACAGCGCCTACCGTTCTTCCGCCCCGGTGCGGACCAATACATCGCCATTGCATACTGTTGAAATATTTTGTATCGAAGGATTGTGCAAATGACTGTGCCTGGTGTAAAATAAAAAAGGCAATAATGACCTTTGAAAATTGATAGAGTCTCATAATCGTGTTGGTTGGAGAACCTTAAATTACAAAGAAAGCTTCAGAAAGCGATACCCTTATTTCAAAAAATCCGGTACGATGAGCGGTAGCAGCAACCAACTGAACAGGGTAATAAGTATCACACAGATGATATTCAACACAAAACCTGTTTTTATCATTTGGTTCATTTTTATATGCCCGCTTGCAAAAACAATAGCATTGGGTGGTGTGCCCATGGGCATCATGCTGGCACAACTGGCGCCCAGCGTCATGGGTATACCCAGCAGCAAAGGATTAATATGCAATGCATCTGCCACGGCTGATATTACCGGAGCCATTACAATCACCTGCGCAATATTGCTCATCACTTCACTCAGGAAAACAGAGATAAGGGTAACTATAAAAATGAGCAACAATATATTATCAGTAGCAAAGCCGGCAATATACTGACCAAGGTTTTCAATCAATTTTGCTTCTTCAAGCGATTTGGCCATAGCAATACCTCCTCCAAACAATAACAAAATTCCCCAGGCCATATTTTTTGTATCGCTCCATTCCAGGAGCCGTTCATCAGGATCTTCTTTATCTCTTCCGCTGGGAACCATAAATAAACTGATGGCGCCCAACAAAGCAATAATACTGTCATCGAGTTGAAATAATTTTTGAGAAGCGTTAATGATATCTTTTGCTATCCATAAAAAAGCCGTGCTGCAAAAAACCAGCAACACCCTTTTTTCCTGGCGGCTAAGCTTACCCATTTCTTTCAATTCACTTTCAATAAAGGCTTTCCCTTCAATACTGTGGGCAAGGTGATTGGGGTACAGCCATTTCACCATCACAAAATATAAAGCGAAAAGCAACAGGATTGCCAGTGGCATGCAGAGCAACATCCAGTTAATAAAATCAATTCCGTGTTTATAATGTGCATTCAGGTGGGATATATAGGCCACATTGGGTGGAGTGCCGATAATAG
>CAYRSA010000021.1:0-1863 GCA_964426845.1 uncultured Candidatus Saccharibacteria bacterium
TCAAGGAGAGAACCTCATGAAGTTCCGCCCGCTCGGTGACCGCGTGGTCGTAAAGCGCGTCCAAGAGGACGTGAAGACGGCCGGTGGCATCATCATCCCCGACACCGCTCAAGAGAAGCCGCAAGAAGGCGAAGTCGTCGCCGTCGGTCCCGGCGCCCGCGACGAGAAGGGTGAGCGTATCACCCCGGAAGTCAAGGTCGGCGACCGCATCCTGTTCGGCAAGTGGTCGGGCACGGAAGTGAAGGTCGACGGTCAGGACCTCCTGATCATGAAGGAGTCCGACATCATGGGCGTCCTCGAAGGCAAAGCGGCATCGAAGAAGGCGGCTTAACCGACCTCAGGGTCGAAGCCGCTTTTTTGATGTCTCAAATCTGAAGGAAGAAAAATCCAATGGCAGCGAAAGAAGTCAAATTCCACGCCGACGCTCGCGCGCGCATGCTGCGCGGCGTCGACATCCTGGCCGACGCAGTTAAGGTGACGCTCGGTCCGAAGGGCCGCAACGTCGTCATCGACAAGTCGTTCGGCGCCCCGCGCACGACCAAGGACGGCGTGACGGTTGCGAAGGAAATCGAACTTGCCGACAAGTTCGAGAACATGGGCGCCCAGATGGTGCGCGAAGTCGCTCAGAAGACGAACGACACGGCCGGCGACGGCACGACGACGGCGACCGTTCTGGCGCAGGCGATCGTGCGCGAAGGCATGAAGTCGGTGGCCGCCGGCATGAACCCGATGGACCTGAAGCGCGGCGTCAGCCTCGCGGTCGAAGCCGTCGTGGCCGACCTCAAGAAGCGCTCGAAGAAGGTCAAGTCGAACGAAGAAATCGTCCAAGTCGGCACGATCTCCGCGAACGGCGACGAATGGGTCGGCAAGAAGCTCGCCGAAGCCATGGCCAAAGTCGGCAACGAAGGCGTGATCACGGTTGAAGAAGCCAAGTCTCTCGACAGCGAACTCGAAGTCGTCGAAGGCATGCAGTTCGACCGCGGCTACATCTCGCCGTACTTTGTCACGAACGCCGAGAAGATGATCGCGGATCTCGAAGATCCCTACATCCTGATCCACGAGAAGAAGCTCTCCTCGCTCCAGCCGATGCTGCCGATCCTCGAATCGATCGTCCAGACCGGCCGTCCGCTGCTCATCATCGCCGAAGAGGTCGAAGGTGAGGCGCTGGCGACGCTCGTCGTCAACAAGCTGCGTGGCGGCTTGAAGGTCGCGGCCGTGAAGGCCCCGGGCTTCGGCGATCGCCGCAAGGCAATGCTCGAAGACATCGCGATCGTCACGAACGGCGAAGTGATCTCCGAAGAACTCGGCGTGAAGCTCGAGAACGTGAAGCTGAACCAGCTCGGTCAGGCCAAGAAGGTCCGCATCACGAAGGACGACACGACCGTCATCGACGGCACCGGCAAGAAGAAGGACATCCAAGACCGCGTCGCTCAGATCAAGGCGCAGATCGAGGAAACCACGTCCGACTACGACAAGGAAAAGCTGCAAGAACGTCTCGCGAAGCTCGCGGGCGGCGTTGCGGTCATCCGCGTCGGCGGTGCGACGGAAGTCGAAGTGAAGGAGCGTAAGGACCGCGTTGATGACGCGCTGAACGCGACCCGCGCTGCGGTCGAAGAAGGCATTGTCCCGGGCGGTGGTACCGCGCTGCTCTACGCGACGAAGGCACTGGCTGGCCTGAAGGGCGACAACGACGACCAGACGGCCGGCGTGAACATCGTCCGCAAGGCGATCCAAGCCCCGATCCGTCAGATCCTCGAGAACGCTGGCGTTGAGGCCTCCCCGGTCGTCAACAAGCTGCTCGAAGGCAAGTCCACGACGGCCGGCTTCGACGCGCAGAAGGAAGAGTACTGCGACCTGATCGAC
>CAYRSA010000022.1:0-1844 GCA_964426845.1 uncultured Candidatus Saccharibacteria bacterium
AACGTGTGCGCCGGGCATGGCGCGTTACTTTGTCGGTGAAAGTCCGATGGCCAGGTTATGCAGAGCCGAAGGCAAGGAGAAGGGCAAGGGCGTCGCCGCGAGGCGGGGTCTGAAGGAAGCCCAATCCAAAACTGCGGGGCGATGAACAAGAACCGGATATGAGGCGTGATGCATTCGGGACGAGCGGGCACGTGACCGCAAAGTTTTTTATCTGTGGCAGTAGGGTGCATTTTGTAAATCCGGCGTCTATGCAGTGAAGGTAACGCGTCTTACCCCGGGAGATCACCCCGGTGCTTCGGAAGCTCGAAGCTGGGCGTCTGGTAACGGGCGCTGAAACCCGTGGAGAAGTCAGCAAAGGGAATAGTAGGCGGCGCCACCGCCGAAGGCCCGAACGATGAAAGACAAGGCATCGTGACGAAGAGAGACGGGAACGCATCTGACCACCTGCACCAGCAGGCTGCGGCCACGCCGCAGGATGAACTCGTCGCTGGATTGTCAGGACAACCCGCGTCGATTCACACCCAAGCGCGGTATGCCCAAGTGATGGAACGGGGCAATCTACAGCGCGCCTTGAAGCAAGTGCGCCGGAACAAAGGCGCGTCGGGCATCGACGGCATGACAGTCGATGAACTCCCTGAGTACCTGTTCCACCACTGGCTGGAAATCCGCGCGCAACGGGACGCAGGCACGTACCGCCCGCAACCGGTACTGCGCGTGGAAATCCCGAAGGGCGACGGCAAGGCCCGCCCCTTGGGAATCCCCACCGTGTTGGACCGCTTCATCCAGCAAGCCATTGCGCAAGTCGTATCGGCGCAATGGGAACCGCATTTTCACCGCCACAGCTACGGATTCCGCCCGCGGCGCTCGGCCCATCAGGCCGTGCGTGAAGTGCAGGCGACCATCCGGGCAGGACACGGCTGGGTAGTGGACATGGACCTGCAAGCCTTCTTTGATCGGGTCAATCATGACCGGCTGATGGTGCGGCTGAAGAGTCGTTGTCCGGACGCCGATCTGCTGCGCCTGGTCAATCGTTTCCTGAAGGCAGGCGTGAGCGTGGCGGGAAACATCGAAGCCACGAACATGGGCGTGCCGCAAGGCGGGCCGCTCTCGCCGGTGCTGGCCAACGTGGTGCTGGATGAACTGGATTGGGAACTGGACCGGCGCGGCCACCGCTTCGCCCGCTATGCCGATGACTGCAACCTTCTGGTCAAGAGCAAACGCGCGGGTACGCGGGTGATGGCCAGCGTGACACGCTATGTCAGCGACACACTGAGACTCACAGTGAATCCGTTGAAAAGCGCGGTGGATCGGCCCATGAACCGCAAGTTCCTGGGTTTCACGGTCAGCCGCACCGGAGCGAAGCTGAAGGTGGCCGACAAGGTTATCGCGAAGCTGAAGGACCGGGTGCGGGAACTGACCCGTCGTACACGAGGCACCCGCATTGGCGCTGTCGTCGCGGAGCTGAGAGAAGCCCTGCTGGGTTGGAAAGCGTACTTCGGCGTTGCCGAGGTGCTGAGTCCTCTGCGCGACATCGACAAATGGGTACGACGCAAGTTACGTTGTTATCTCTGGAAACAATGGGGGCAGGCCGGCTATCGGGAACTACGCAAGCGCGGGGTATCGGTGCGCGAAGCGTGGAACACCAGCAAGTCGGCTCATGGTCCGTGGCGGCTGTCGAAGACGCCGGCATTGGCGATCGCGCTACCCTTGCGCTTCTTCACAAATTTGGGACTACCCAGCCTTGCGCCACGGTAGGAATTCAATTCATCGAACCGCCGGATACGTGACCCGTACGTCCGGTGGGGTGGCAGGGAGGGGCCGCGAGGCTTCTTCCTATCCCGATT
>CAYRSA010000023.1:0-1820 GCA_964426845.1 uncultured Candidatus Saccharibacteria bacterium
ACGATTCATTAACGGTGATTCCTAAATTTGACCTGAGCAATGCTATTGCAGGGCCTGTAACTATTTGTGAGGAAGATACAGTCACACTTAAAGGAACTACTAACTACAGCACTAATATTACCTGGCAATGGACACCCATTGCCACGGCTGAATCGCCAACCAATGATACTACGAGGGTGTACCCGATCGTTACCACAACTTATAATTTAAGAACACAATGGGGAAATAATTGTGTGGTTAATAAAACACATACCATCAATGTTATTCCTTTAGCGATACCTAATGCAGGCCCTGATGCTTTTGTATGCAGTGGCGGACAAACATGGACACAACTGAATGCCACCGGCGGTATAAGTTACCAATGGACGCCAGCTACCGGCCTTAATAATCCGAATATACCTAACCCCATTGCTTCACCAACGGTTCCTACTTATTACGTGGTTGCTGTTGGTGTGGCGGGCTGCCCTAAATTAAGGACAGATACAGTTTTTGTGGATGTCAGTTCACTGCCCATATTTAATACTATCAATGATACACTCATCTGTGATATTGATACATTACAGCTTACAACAAGCGGTGCCGGCAGTTATGCATGGACACCCAATTATATGATCAGCAACACCACGATTGCCAGCCCGATGGTGAGCCCTAATATTCCTACCTGGTATTACGTTACGCTTACCGATCCTGTTGGATGCAAATCGAAAGATTCGGTTTTTGTGGATGTGAAAGATCATGTAAGTTTAAATGCTGGCGTAGATACCACTATTTGCCAGACAGATGGTTTCTTCCTGAACCCAACCAGTGATGCTTTGCATTATAAATGGATACCTTCCACATACCTGAACTATGATACGTTAAAGAATCCTTTTGCAAGGCCATTGACAACAATCACGTACCAGCTTATCGGTAATATTGGTAAATGCCAGAGCACTGATGAAGTAACCATTAAGGTAGTGCCTTATCCGCCTGCAAATGCCGGACCTGATACATCTATTTGTACTGGATTCTCTGTACAGCTTAATGCAACGGGAGGTAGTATTTATTCGTGGAGCCCGGCAACGTTCTTAAGTAACGCTTCAATTCCTAACCCGGTTTCTATAAGGCCAACGGCAAACATCCGGTATATAGTTACGGTAAGAGATAACCTGGGTTGTCCAAAGCCTGTAAAAGATACGGTGTGGGTAAGGGTGTATCCTGCTGTAATTGCAAATGCCGGTCCAAGTGATACAACTGCTGTATTAGGTGAACCCATGTTCCTGAAAGCTACCGGTGGCGCAACATACACCTGGTTCCCTTCCACATGGTTAAATAATCCCAATATTCAAAATCCTGTTTCATTACCAAAGGATGATATCACTTATATTTTAACAGCCACCAATATAGCAGGTTGTATTGGTACCGATACGATCCGCATTAAGTTGTATGAATTGGATCCTGATATGTATGTACCCAATGCATTTACTCCTGATGGCAACGGAACTAATGATGTACTGCGGCCAATATTGATAGGTATGAAAGACCTTACCTATTTCAGGGTGTATAATCGTTGGGGTGTATTGATGTTCTCTACCACCGAAAAAGGCAGAGGATGGGATGGCAGGTATAATGGCAAAGCACAGGATCCGGCTGCTTATGTTTGGATGGCAGAAGGCGTAACGTATAAAGGAGAAAAAAAGACGAAAAAAGGATCCGCTGTATTGATCAGGTAGATTCTACATTCTTATAATTTTACAAAATAACAAAGAGGCACAAAGTTGAATTTACTTTGTGCCTCTTTGTGTAAAACCTCTGTGAATCTTTGTGTCATAATTTCCCTC
>CAYRSA010000024.1:0-1657 GCA_964426845.1 uncultured Candidatus Saccharibacteria bacterium
CCGGCACCCAGAGCTCGAGGTCGAGCCCGGTGGTCACGAAGAGGTCGGCGTCGCGCAGGAGGGCCACGAAGCTGGGCTTGGGCTGGACGAAGTGCGGGTCCTCGTCCCCCTGGGCGATGGCGGTCACCCGCCCCCGGTCGCCGGCCACCTCCCGCGCGATCGCGGCGTAGGTGGTGAGGCTGGTGACGATCTTGACCGGCTCGGCAGCCCGGCGGCTGGGCGGCTCGGCGGCGAACGACGCGAGCAGCGCGATAGTGGTGAGCAGCATGTCAGTAGGTCTCGTGCTTGTGAGGGCCCATGGCAAAGACGGCCTGCAGCAGCAGCCGGTCGTCGTTGCCGCTCGTCCGGTCGTGATGCCGCTGACCCTCGAGCCGGAGATAGACGAATTCGCTCTGCCACCAGGTGATGGTCGGGGACACCTGCCACTCGGCCCCCGATCCCTTGCCCGGCAGCTCCACGTAGTCGTAGCGTGCGCCGAGGATCCACCGCCGGCTGGCGCGCCAGGTGAGCCCGGCGAACAGGCCGTAGCGGTCGTCGCGCACGCCGCGGTCGGTGCTCCGCAGGCGATAGCCCTCGGCCCGCAGCGTCACGTCCTTGCGGGTGCCGGCGCTGGGCGGCCGCCAGGTGAGCCGGAGGTCGAGGCCCAGCACGCGGCTCTGGAGCGTGTCGCCACTGTTCCCGCCCAGCGCGGTGAAGCCGACCTGCCCGTAGGTGCTGCGGGAGAGCTGCCAGAAGTTCTGCACCCGGCCGAGCAGGGTGCCATGGCGCCCTTCGCCGTAGAGCGGAGCGGCTTCGGCGGTGGTGCCCTGGAGCCAGACCTCGTGCGTGCCGCCGGCGAGCGAGACCGGCAGGGTGGTGTAGAGCGAGAGCCCTGCCCCCGCGAGCCCCTCGTCGGCGAGCAGGCGCCGGTACACCAGCGGATACTCCGACTCCGGCAACGCGTGCAGGTGCCAGCGATTGAGGTCCCCGACCTGCTGCCGGATCAGGCCCAGGTCGGCCCGAAGCCGCCCGGGGAGGCCGGTGTAGTAGAGGTACCCCTCCTCGATGCCGACTTCCTCGTTGGAGAAGCCGAGGACCACCTTGGCCGTGGAGTAGGGATCGAGGGTGGATTGCAGCGCCACCTCGAACTCGTGGGCGTCGCCCGTGAGGGCATCGCCCTGGCGGGAGCCGATCACCCGGATGTCGCCGGTGGCGCTGATCTCGGGATTGAAGATCGAGGCGTTCCGCTGGCGGCCGACGAACTGCGCCGGCCCGGCGGACGGCACCGTATCCCGGGGCGCCTGCGCTCCCGGGCCCGCGGTGGCCGCGGCCGCCGCTGCCCGCAGCGCGGCCAGCTCGTCCCCGCCGCTGTCTGGCTTGGCGGCGGGGGCGCAACGGGCCGCGACCACCCGTTCCAGCCGGAGGGTGAGCTGCGCGAGCGCCTGACTGACGGAGTCCGCGCCGGCCGGCGCAACGAGCGCGGGACCGGTGGGGCAGCCGCCGCGCTCGAGGGTGTCGAGCCGGGCCGCGATCCGGATCAGCGCGGACCGGAGCGAATCGGCGGCGGCGGGGGATTGTCCCGCGACGGGACGGACTCCCGTCCCGAGTATGACCAGCACCAGGATGCTGGTTCGAAGCAGGTACCGCATGGGGCTCCCGATGTCGGCGCAGCCCCGGC
>CAYRSA010000025.1:0-1620 GCA_964426845.1 uncultured Candidatus Saccharibacteria bacterium
CAAACTCAACAAGCAGCAGTAAAGTAGTGACTATCCAGGATATCCAATGGCATGCTAACACTCAATAATAATAACATGAAAAGAATATTTATACCGTTAATGGTATTTCTTTGTTGTATATCTGCAAACGGGCAACAGGCATTCAGAAATAATGGCAACCTGCAAATACACGGCAGTGCATCCATGATTGGATTCGGTGACTTTACCAACGCATCTTCGGCCACGCTTTTAAACAACGGCAGCTTGTATATAGGCGGAAATATTACCAACGACCAGGCATCTATGTCTGCAGGTTCTGGTATGTTGTATTTAAGCGGAAGCAGTCAGCAAACGATCGGTGGAACACAAACCTTTAAAACATTCGGCCTTGAAACAGATAATCCATCGGGTTTTTTACTTAATAGTAATCTTAGTGTTGCTGGAACGCATACCTATACAAACGGAATGATCACTACTTCTTCCACACCCAATTACATGACCTACGAAGCCGGGTCGTCTTACTCAGGAAGCAACGATGCCCGTCATGTGAACGGTTGGGTGAAAAAAACAGGCAATACAGATTTTACATTCCCTGTTGGCAATGCAACTTATGAACGATCTGTTTTGCTTACGAACCTGTCAGCCTCTTCGGAATTTAACGTGAGGCATAACGGGGCCGTTACACCTAACTATACAAGCCTGTATAATCCGCTGGTTATTGTTGATACATCGGAGTACTGGACAATTAACAAGATCAGCGGAAGTGCAGCACAAATAACCATGAACTGGGATGCGAGCAAGATACCCTTTCCTTTGCTGATGCTTAGCGATATCAGGGCCGCTTACTGGGATGGCACATTCTGGCAAAGTATTGGTGGAACTGCGTCCGGTAGCGTTTTAACAACTGGTTCAGTAATCTCAAACAGTGTATCAGCCTTCAACAGCAATTTTACCATTGGCAGTATTTCATTTGTGCTACCCCTCAGGATCATCAGCTTTACCGCAGGCCGGGAAAATAACCACACCAGGGTCAATTGGGTAATCGGTAATGAACTCAACGTAGCCGGTTACGAACTGGAAAGAAGCGATAATGGTATTGTTTTCAATACGATCTCGGTAAAAGATCCATTTAATCGCAACAGTACAGAATTCTATAAGTATGACGATAGCCGGCCTATAAACAACATCGCCTATTATCGATTGAAAGTTGTGGGCAACAACAACCGGATAATCTATTCGGGTATTATTACTGTATCGGAGAATGGCAGTAATAAAGATCTTTATGTAATCAAAAATCCCATTGATGCCAGCATTGATATTTATGCCGGCGCTTCGGTGAAAGGGATATATAATTATACCATCAGCAATACGGCCGGGCAGATCATGCAATCAGGAACACTGGATATTACACAAGCAGGAAACTACAGTATCATCCTTAAACCGGTATTTTCGCCGGGAATTTACCAGTTAGTATTAAAAAATTCAATGAACAGTTTACAAAAAGCTATTTTAAAGAAGTAAATCATTTTTTTTCTGAATAATAAAAAAGTCCCATCAATTTTATTGATGGGACTTTTTGTAGCCTCGCCAGGAATCGAACCTGGATCTGGAGCTTCGGAAACTCTTATACTATCCATTGTA
>CAYRSA010000026.1:0-1619 GCA_964426845.1 uncultured Candidatus Saccharibacteria bacterium
CCGCCTCCGGCAGCACCGTGACGTGGGCGCAGAACGACTGCCGGATCAACTCGAGGAGCGCCGTCTTGCCGGCGCCTGGTCCGCCCGTCAGCACGATACGCCGGCGCTCGTGGGCGTTGCTACATTCGCAGGTGATCATGGCCCCCTCCGTGATCGCAGGTGAACCTCTCATCCTTGGAGGCCGCGTCGGCGGGAGCCCCCCAGATCGACACTGAGTACGCTCCGTCGTAGCGCCCCGCCTTCCAGTTGCGCACTCCGAGACGCAGCGGCCCGTCCGCCTTCATTTCAAGGGGCGGCGGGGTCACGAGGCGGTGCGATCGATACACCCCTTTCCAGATCAAGTGCGTGCGCGCACCAATGTCGAACGGCTTGCCGTCCCCAATGCGACCGACGAGCCCGCCTTTTCCGACTCTGTAGGCCGACGGCTCGATCCCGTCAGGTCCCCACGGTTCCGGTCGGGACGCCGAGCGAATCTCGCCGGTGGCCCAGAACACCAGTCGTTCACCTTTCCGCACGATCACACCTGCGTCGGTCCATTCGCGCCCACCCTCTACCGTCACCTGCGCGAGCGCCGGACTCGTTGGAGGCGTCGGCGACGGGGGGATCCGCTGCGCGCACGCGACTCCCAGCACCACCGCGATGGCGGCGAGGGACGTCCTGAACGCGCGCCTAGTGCGTCGTCGGTGCTTCTGTGTGTCGGACATCGCCGTCCTCCCTATCCGGGGCGCTTGGGCCACCCTCGGAACACCCTGCGCGTGCCTCATACGGTCAGGGATGGGCCACGACGAGCTTGAGCACGTCGGACATCAGGTTCTCTTCGCGCTCGACGACGAAGCCCGCTGCGCGGATGGTCTCCATCGTTCGCCTGTTGATGTGTGGGCCACGCCGAGATACGAATGGATCGAGCCAGTCGAACAGCGCCGCCAGCCACGGTGTCCCGGGTCGGACATGCTCCAGGAACAGGGCCCGGCCCCCCGCGCGCAGCACACGACGTATCTCCTGGAGGCCCTTCAGCGCGTCGGGCACTGAACAGAAGACGCACGTCGATACGACCGTGTCGAAGGTCTCGGACGGCCACGCGAGTTCTTGGACATCCATGAGCGCCAGGCGGACGTTGGTCCGCGGCGGGCGACGCTGAGCGCGCTCCAGCATCCGCGGGCTGAAGTCGATGGCGTCCACCTGCACGGCATCGGGATAGAGGGACAGGTTGCGACCTGTGCCCACTCCCACCTCGAGCACACGTGCCCCCTCGACTTCGGCGATGAGCCGACTGCGATAGCGATCCATCGCCATCACCTCCATCGGCCAGGTCATGACGTCGTAGTGCCGAGCGGTGCGGTCGTATCGCTCTCGAACGAGTGCGCTCTCGGTGTGCGGAGTCTGTTGCTCGACGTTCGATTCGTGTGTCGCCATGGCGTCATCCTTTGCCGGCCCCCGGGCCCGCCCCCACACGCCACTTCTCGATGAGCGCGAGCACTCCCAGTGCCGGCTCCCGAATCTGCGCGTGTCGGAGCACATCCCAGTGCTGCCGGAGATACAGCTGCAGAAACTCCACGACGTGCCGCATCGGCACGCAGGTCCACGGGTCGGGTGTCGTCCCTTCCGCCCCGCCGCCGAAC
>CAYRSA010000027.1:0-1610 GCA_964426845.1 uncultured Candidatus Saccharibacteria bacterium
AAACGGTTTATAATGCCTGCCTTCACCTTCATCATTATGCAGCCAGTATTTTAAAACCGGGCATCAGCATTGTTGACTACACTGAAAAGATCGGTGATGAGGCTACAGTCATTTTTCAAAAGATAGGCTTGCTCAAAAAATCAGACGTTAAAAATGAAGACCCTGAGAACAGAGCCTATAGAAAATATTTGTACCATGGTATTTCACACCACCTGGGTATCGATGTTCACGACCTGGGTACAAGAACAGAACCTATCAAGGCGGGGATGGTGTTTACCATTGAGCCGGGGATCTATATTGAGGAAGAACAAATGGGTGTACGGATAGAAAATAATTTCTGGGTGACAAGGAATGGTAATAAGGACCTGATGAAAAATATTCCGATAACAGCTGAAGAAATAGAAGCATTGATGAAAAAATAGAACGATACAATGACCAAACAGATCCCTAATTTATTTACCCTCCTCAATTTAGTTTTTGGTTGCCTTGCTATTGTTTCCACGTTGCAAAACGGTATTGTTATTCAATATGCAGCCGATGGCACACAGTTGATCGATATCCCCGAAAAAATATGGATGGCTTCCATGTTCATTGGCCTTGCAGCAGTGGTTGACTTTTTAGATGGGTTTGTAGCAAGGTTATTTAAGGCTAGTTCCGAAATGGGTAAGCAACTGGATTCACTTGCTGATGTGGTAAGTTTTGCTGTAGCGCCTTCATTGATCCTGTACCAGTTTTTAAGAATGAGTATAGCGCAGGAAGAAGATGGATTGAACGCTTCCATTATTTGGCTTGTTCCGGCATTCTTTCTTGCCTGTGCAGGGGCGTGGCGGTTGGCAAAATTCAATATAGATGAATCACAGTCTTATGGATTTAAAGGTGTTCCTACTCCTGCCATTGGTTTAGTAGTTGCTTCATTGCCGCTTAATTACTGGAATAATCATAGCCAACAAGTTGTTGATATATTATTCAATAAATGGTTTTTGTATGGTATCATCCTTTTATTGAGCTGGCTTATGGTCAGTAACCTTCCTATAATGGCATTGAAGTTCAAAGACTATGGAATGAAAAGTAATCTGCCCAAAATAATATTGCTGGCGGTTGCTGTTATTGCAGCATTTATTTTTCACTGGCTGGCTGTTCCCATAGTTTTTATAGTGTACATTATTTTATCTTTGTTCCTTAAATAAATTTCCTCATGATTTTTACTGTGCAAATAAAAGTGATGCCCCTGAAAGACCTGCTGGATCCGCAAGGCAAAGCAGTAATGGGTGGCCTTCAGAATTTAGGTTTGAATAATGTTTCTGACGTAAGGATCGGTAAGCATATCGACCTGCAGGTTGAAGCAGGTAATAAAGAAGAAGCAATAGCTGCCGGTGAAAACGCTGCAAAAAAACTGCTGGCAAACCCTGTAATGGAGGTATTTGAAATTACAATTAACTAATGTGATGATTTGGAGATTTGGAAATTAATTCCATTGATCTCATCTCCAAATTTTCAAATTTTCAAATTAATGCTTTACATAGTTCCTTCCCCGATTGGTAACCTTGCCGATATCACTTTCAGGGCGATCGAAGTATTAAAAACTGTTGATCTTATTCTTGCTGAAGATA
>CAYRSA010000028.1:0-1469 GCA_964426845.1 uncultured Candidatus Saccharibacteria bacterium
AAGTGGTCGTAAAGAAAAATGATGGGTTTGGGGTTATCAATATAATGAAACTCACCCTCAGTTGCGACCACCGTACCGTTGATGGTGCAGTAGGAGCTGCCTTCCTGCAAACATTGAAGAAATACCTGGAGAGCCCGGTTAATATGCTGTTGTAAACTTTCTGATGTTCACGGCCAGGGGAAATAATAGAAGCACTAGATAAAACCCAGTATTTTTTACTCACCTCTTCACCTTCGTTTATTAATGCAAACTTACATGAAGAAGATATTCATTTTGGCAACTGTTATTATGTTGAGCCGGGTGAGCTTCGGTCAGGAAGTTGTGAACGTTATTTTGGTTGGTAACAATGGGGTTACAGAAAATATCAAAGAAGCTACTTCATTTATTATTATTAAGCGATT
Source organism: uncultured Candidatus Saccharibacteria bacterium (assembly GCA_964426845.1). Taxonomy (GTDB): domain Bacteria; phylum Patescibacteriota; class Saccharimonadia; order Saccharimonadales; family JAGQNJ01; genus CAYRSA01. The sequence goes on from CAYRSA010000028.1 coordinate 402, forward strand.
TCCCAATAGTTTTCAACGGTTGGATTATAATTTGGGGAGGCCTTTGGAGAGGGAGAGAAACTATTCCGATTCAACACTTAAAATCTTACACGGATCTTATTATGAATACTCATTCAATGGGTCACTTAGTGTGAGCGGATATTATATGGATAATGCAAAGGAAAAAAGCTGGTATCAATATGATGATACCGGAAAAGTAATTCTTGAACTGCAGTATGAAAAAGGAGTATTAGTAAAAACCATCGATCCGGATACGGTAAAGAAAGAGCCCCAATCTGATAAACTTAAGGATGGGGAAATAGAAGCGCATTTTAAAAAAGGCGACAGGGACTGGATTGAATACCTTATGAAGAACCTGGATGCAAATGTGGCAGAAAAATCAGTAAGGGGAGGAAAAGTGAGAGTTGGTTTCGTTGTTGATACATCCGGTAAGTGTGTGGATATACATCTTAGGCGCTCAGTTGAATTTATATTGGATGATGAAGCCATCCGCCTCATACAGAGTTCACCCTTATGGCATCCAGCCATTCAGGATGGCCGTAAAGTAAAGGCCTACCGCATACAGCCTATCAGTTTTGCAAAAGAGGAGTAAATTTTATTTTTCAAAAATTTTTGAAAATTCAAAAATAGTATTATCTTTATGCTATAAACAATTCATCATGAAACTTTCTGAAGCAAAAGCACAGTTCATCAGCAGTTGGGGCGCCTTTGGTACGCATTGGGGTATTAACCGCACGATGGCACAGATACATGCTTTATTGCTGGTAAGCGCCGATCCGCTTACGCAGGATGATATTATGGAGCAGCTAAACATCAGCCGGGGCAATGTGAATATGAATACCCGTGACCTCATATCCTGGGGCTTGGTTGACAGGGTGCTGATACCCGGCGAACGAAAAGAATTCTTCAGTGCCGAAAAAGATATCTGGAAAGTGGCTACGCAAATCATCAAGGAAAGAAAAAAAAGAGAACTTGACCCGATGTTGAAACTGCTGGGCCAGTTGGAGCAGGTAGAAGGTGATAAAAAGGATAAAAATGTAAAACAATTTGTGGATACGGTTGGCGGCA
>CAYRSA010000029.1:0-1468 GCA_964426845.1 uncultured Candidatus Saccharibacteria bacterium
CGCATGCGTGACTCCTTAAGGCATGAATTTTGCTCGATTGCTAAGTGATTCAAGCGGGTTGCGCGGATTGATGGAGGCGCCATTGGACGGCCTCGAGGAGGCCTTGGCGGCGATTGTTGGGATCGATCGCCTCGGCGAGTAACGCCCGTCGCAGTGCGAGCTCCACCGCCCGGCTTTCATGACCGCGGCGAACCACGATCCACAGCAGGTCCGCCGCTAGCGACTCGATCAGCGCGGCCCAGCGCTGCGGTCTCACGCGTCGGGCCACCGCGGCGACTCGCCGTCTCAGCTCGCTCGCCAGACGGCGGCTCACGATGAGCGTGAGCACGGTCGCGTGCAGCAGCGTTTCCACGATCGCGCGCTTGCTGCTCGGCAAGTCCGTCAGGTGGTAGTGGCTCTTCCATTCCTTGAAGAGCAGCTCGATGTGCCAGCGTGCGGCGTAGACCGCCGGCACGGCTTCCGCGGCCAAGCGCGCGGTCGGGACGTTGGTCATGTAGAGGTGGTACGCCCCCGATTCGGGGTGACGAACCGCGACGACCCGATAGGGACGCGTCATGCGCTCGCTGTAGCGGCCGTATGGGGTGCGACGGATGGGCACGCGCACGTCGAGATCGACGACCGGCTCGGTCCAGGTCTGGATCGCATCGCGCAGCCGTTGGCCGACGCTCGATGCGTGCGCCGTTGTGCGTACCGCGTCGATTCGGAGATTGATGTGCCGCTTGACCCGGGACACGAAAAAGCCGTGATTCTCGGTGATCGCGTGAAAGAGCGGGTACACGAAGAAGCCGAGATCGAAGACGAGGAGCTTTTGCTCGACCCACGGGCCGATGACGAGGGTGCGGCCATCGTTGGTGCGTTCACCGGTGAACTGGATCGACGATCGCCCTGCTCCGCGGACGCTGAGGACCACCTGTGCCTTGGCGGTTGCGGGAGCGGTCTTGCGAGTGCCCCGGAAGACGCCCTGGAGGAGGTCGTGGACCTGGATGAGGCTCGAGTCGACGAGCATGAGATCGCGAAAGCTTGCGAAGTGGCCCTGGAGAGCGGGCCCGTGATCGAGCCCGAGGTGCTCGAGCGCGTAGCAGACGGCGCGTTGAAAGAAGGCGGCGAGCTGCGTGTTGAAGCGCTTGTAGAAGCTGCTGGGTGCGATCTCGTCGGCGACTCGGTGATACGAGCGGCGTAGACCGGCGAGCGTGCGCTCGCGGCCGGTGGCGAAGCCGAAGACGAGCGCCCAGAAGAAGGTGACGGGGTCGACCTTGCGCCGGCGTTGCACGAAGCCGGTCTCGTGGGCCCAGGCGTGCAGCAGCTCGGCTGGGAAGCACTTGCGGAGCGTTTCGGCGATCGGAATACTCACGTCCTGAGCCATCGGCGTCTCCCCTCCTTGTGTGGGTCAGCACCCCAAGGAGACGGCGTCGATGGCTCTTTCCGCAAGCGAATCCGCGGCGATCGCGCTTAAGCGATCACGCATGCG
>CAYRSA010000030.1:0-1466 GCA_964426845.1 uncultured Candidatus Saccharibacteria bacterium
TCCACCAGTAATCCCGGATATTCTTTTTGAGTTGAGCGCCGTTCTGGCCATAATCATATACCGCAGCCAGGCCATCATAGATTTCGGATGACTGGAAAATATAACCGTACTCTTTACAATGGGAGATCAGTTCTGCAAAGTTGTTCTGTTCGTTTGCCATGGGCGCAAAGATAAGCAGTGCGGGCAATAATCTGAAAGATAAGACTGTGGGCTATTTCAGTTTTTCATTTTGCTGATGCCGGTCTTTATCCCTTATGTTTTTCTTCTCAAAATTCTTTTTCAATGCTTCGGTAAGATCAACGCCAGTTTGATTGGCAAGACAGATTAATACCCACAGCACATCGGCCATCTCATCGGCAATATCTTTTCCTTTATCCGATTCTTTAAATGATTGTTCGCCATATTTTCTCACCATAATCCTGGATAGCTCGCCTACTTCTTCCATAAGTATTCCAAGATTGGTCAGCTCACTGAAATATTTTACGCCAACTGTTTTTATCCAGTTATCAACGTCCTGTTGCGCTTGGAGGATAGTCATAATTCAACATTTAAAATTCAACATTCAAAATAGATCATTCTTTGTTCTTCGTATCTATCACAATTGTTACAGGACCATCATTTAATAAAGATACTTTCATGTCTGCCCCAAATTCTCCTGTATATATTTTTTTACCCAGATCGATCTCCAATTGACTTATCATCTTTTCATACATGGGAATGGCAATATCCGGTTTACTTGCCTTAATATAAGAGGGCCGGTTTCCCTTTTTGGTAGAAGCCTGTAAAGTGAACTGGCTTACCAGCAAAATATCACCTCCAATATCCTTTATGGAAATATTGGGTACTTTGTTTTCATCATCAAAAATGCGGAGGTTAACTATCTTGTTGCTGAGCCATTCAATATCTTCTTTATTATCTGCATCTCCCATACCAATTAAAACCAACAGACCTGTTTTAATTTCAGATCTTACCTTGTTTTCAATAGTCACGCCGGCATGAGTTACTCTTTGAATTACTGCTTTCATACACTAAAGGTAGGGAGTGAATTATAATTCACTTTGATCTAGAAGCTAACAATAAAAATATTGCTCCCAGTGGTAACGGTAGCCAAAAATAATCGTACAGCTCACTTACATGACTGCTGTTTTTGCCAACCATATACATAATGATTGCTGCAGCAATACAAAGCAATGCAAGCAGTGAATAAATTCTTTTCTTACTCATGTTTTTGTTTTTTTATAAAAGTACGCTGCAGGATTTATGAATGCAAGAAGGCTTTGATTTTTTTTGTTTCGTGTAAACGAAAATGACTAATTGGTTTCAGTAATTGCTTTTATGTTTTTATTCTCATTTCATTTTTTAAAAAGAAATCTGCATAAGAAGTACACAGCATTATAACCGGGATAAAATAGCTTCGGAAAATACGGTTTGGAGGTTCAGAAAAATGTGAAATGCAGTAAAATCAA
>CAYRSA010000031.1:0-1455 GCA_964426845.1 uncultured Candidatus Saccharibacteria bacterium
CGCACGCTGGACTGGAAGCGCACCAAGGAAGCGGTGTTCCTGACCGCCAAGACCAGCGCGATGGTGTGCTGGCTGTTCGTCGGCTCGGCGCTGTTCTCGGCGGTGTTCGCCATCCTCGGCGGCCAGGCGTTGCTGGAGAGCTGGGTGCTCTCGCTCAACCTGTCGCCGGTGCAGTTCATGATCCTGTCGCAGGCGATCATCTTCCTGCTCGGCTGGCCGCTGGAATGGACCGAGATCATCATCATCTTCGTGCCGATCTTCCTGCCGATGCTGAAGCATTTCAGCATCGATCCGATCCTGTGGGGCACCCTGGTGTTCGTGAACCTGCAGGCCGCCTTCCTGTCGCCGCCGGTGGCGATGTCGGCGTTCTACCTCAAGGGCGTCGCGCCGAAGCACGTCACGCTGAACCAGATCTTCGCGGGCATGATGCCCTACATGCTGATCGTGATCCTCTGCATGGTCATCATGTATCTGTGGCCCGGCATGACGCTGTGGTTGCCGAATTATCTGTACGGCGGCTAGGATAGCGGCGCTGCATGATGCGCGATCCCTTGCGAAGCCATGCGGCTCATCGCGGGCGAGAGGGGGCATGCAATGCGGGCAAGTCGCTGCCGGAGGGATATCCTTCGCGTTGAAACCGGACTGGCGGCGTTCGCGCTCGCGCTGGCGGCCTGCAGTGCCGGCCACGCGGCCGATCTGTCGAAGATCGCGAACATCGTGGTCATCTACGCCGAGAACCGCAGCTTCGACCATCTCTACGGGCTGTTTCCCGGCGCCAACGGCATCGCCAACGCGAAGCCCGAACAGTCCGTTCAGCGCGATCACGACGGCTCCGAGCTGCCTTCCCTGCGCGTGTGGAACAGCAAGGGCGAACCGGAGCCGGGCTATCCGCCGCTGCCGAACGCGCCATTCCGGATCGACGCGCCGCCGGTGAGCAAGCTTGCGACCGACGTGCTGCTCAGCCCGATCCACGCCTACTATCACAACATCGAGCAGATCAACGGCGGCAAGAACGACATGTTCGCGGCGATGTCGACGGTGGGCGGCTATACCATGGGCTACTTCGACGGCAGCGGGATGAAGCTGTGGCAGTGGGCGAAGGAATACACCCTGGCCGACAACTTCTTCATGGGCGCCTTCGGCGGATCGTACCTCAACCACCAGTACCTGATCTGCGCCTGCGCGCCGGTCTACAAGGATGCGCCGGAATCGATGCGCGCGGTGCTCGACGACAAGGGCCGGCTGAAGAAGAAGCCGGACTCGCCGTCGGCCAGGGACGGCGCGGTCAAGACCTATTCCGGCGGCATCGGCGGCCAGGTGACGCCGGACGGCTACACCGTCAACACCACGCAGCCGCCCTATCAGCCGAGCGGCGTGGCGCCGGCCGAAGGCGGCCCGCTCGACATGGCCGATCCCAAAGGCAGCGAGCGCATCGGCCTGCCGCTGCCGCCCTCG
>CAYRSA010000032.1:0-1430 GCA_964426845.1 uncultured Candidatus Saccharibacteria bacterium
GGGTGCGATTCAAACTGATGTGGAAAGGGCCGGAGAGAGTGGTGAAGGGAGGCGTGTTGCTTTAGCGGTCCAATAGTCGTTCCATTGTCGATTGGCGCGATTGAGGCGGAGCGCGAGCATGTGTTCGGCGTGTTCTACCCGCCACCAGGCGCCAGGGCGTTTCAGGCGCTGCTGCACGAGATAGCGGTGGGCGCTCTCGATTTCTCCCGAGCCGATTGGCAAGTCACGGGAGATTGCTGTCTGATAGTCGAGTTGATCCTGGCGTTGGCTCAGATACCGATGGCAGCGCCGGATGGGGGCCTCGGCGTCCGGAGCCGTGGCGGGCTCCAAGTGTGTCTTCAGGACGCGAATCACCTCGTCGGCACGGCGAGTCTTCAAATGCGTCTTCTGGGTGTCCAGCCACGCGGCGACAGCGACCTCGTCGGCACCCAGGGCTTGGGCCGCCGCTCCCAGATATTCACAAACGTGATAGAAATCCAACAGATAACGACTCTGCGCGCCAAACTGTTCTTCGATTTGGCCGGCGATCCACTCCGCTCCGTCGCCCACCGCATGCAGTCGGGTCGCTTGGCCAAACCCCGCCCGCCTGGCACAATCGAAGAGTGCCCGCCCGGCCGTCCCGACATCCCCTTGCAACGTGCCACCGTAGCTCAAGGTCCGGCTGCCTTGGGCGTGCGCAAGGCAAATCTTGGCTTCTTTCCAGGACAACTGCTTCCCTTTGCGCCGGTCTTCCCGGGTCGTGTCCGGCGTCATGATCGGCACCATCCCGCCATCCATTTCGGCCACCACCGCCGCACAGCCCGGCTGCTGCGGCCAGCCCTGACAGAGTTCGCGGGTCTCCAATATCTGTTGAGCATGGCCTTCGGTAATCCGGCGGATCGTGCTCTCGCTCAACAGTACGCCGTGATGTTCGACCAGCTTATCCATCGCCTGGGCAAACGGCACGTCCGCAGCAAGGTCCGTGACCATCCGTTGCAGAGGGCGCGAACAGCCCCGGTGGCGAACCTGGGCGCTCCTGGCGAAGGGCCGAATTCGCTGGCTGCCCGCGCGAAACTGCGGTTCTTCTACACCGATTTCGCCAAAGGTGCTGTGCCAGCGCAGTTTTTTTTACCCTCGCGCCAGACTCCCCGTGCTTCGCCAAGAGCCGCCGCCGTCTTCTGCACTTGCCCTCGCGCCCACGCCTCCAGCGATTCACGTCCCATCTGGCGCATCTCGTCAATCAGCCGCAGCTCGGCAGCATCCGCTTCCTGCAGTTCTCCCGTCTCGTCTTCCACCGCCTGAAGCAGCGAGCTAATCCGCTCCCTGAGGACCGGATTCGCGTTCAGCTTCTCCACTATCTCCGCGTCGCTAAGCTTCCGTCCAGTCATCTTCTCCTCCGATCGCTCCAGGCAAAGGACTCAGACTATCCCACATCAGTTTGAATCGCACCC
>CAYRSA010000033.1:0-1413 GCA_964426845.1 uncultured Candidatus Saccharibacteria bacterium
TTTCCGCCATCGAGTGAAGGCTTGGCAAACAGGGGCGACCATGTATGGAGTTGAGCCGCCACGCGCGGCAGAGGAGTGACGATGACCAATGAACTTAACCCGCGCGAGGTCGGCTCGAATGACGAGTTAGGCCTGCTGCCGGAGCGAGAAGGACAGGCCGACTCCATGAGTCTGTGCGGCCCTGGGTTTGATGATGACGAGCGCGGCTACTGGTACAGCCCGCGACGCGTTCGTGAGTTGCTGGCCGCAGAGCGCGAGCTGCGCTGGAAGCTGCGCGAGCAATACAACGAACTGCTGTACGCAGTGGGCAACAAGTATTACGGAGAGACGCGGCACCAGACCGCACTGCGCTACATCCGGCAGGCCGAAGCGCCGCGACTTGATGGGCCGAGTTGTGACGGGCCTAACGTTGAGCTTGAGGGGCTGGCCGGCAGTTGGCGAAGCCAGCTGTTGGCCAGTCCCTTTCGAAGCTTTTGTTGGGCGCCTCGTTTTTTTAGGGACCTGTCAAGCGTGTCGTAGCCGATTGCGCACTCTCCCATACAATAAACCTAGACCTATCACGAATAACGACAACTCTGTTGGTTCAGGCACGGCCGTAACAGAAATGTTGTCAAACTCCGCGCCTAGCCGGTCGTGATTAATCTGATAGTCTTGGAACATCATGACTTTAGTCAGACTGCCAATTGCTGCACCGGTTACGCTGAAATGCGGGGTTTCGATTGTATTCAAGCCAAAAGTTGCTGTACCATATACTTCGTTATTTATTCCATCCAGTATAATTCTAAAATGTCCGATTTCATCATAGTATCCAGAAATAGTATAACGTTTCGACAAATCTGAAAAATCACCCGTGATTCCACGGGCATCAAAAGACCAACCGCCAGAGTCATTATTAATGTCCCACCATACGCCTCCAATTGGGTTGCTCAGGCCGGGCCCGGCAACAAGCCCAACGCCAGAGTTGGTGGATGGCGGAAATGAACTTGTGCCATACCCATCAAAAGTTAATACTGCTGTCTCGGATGGGTTTAGCGTTCTAGGCAGCTGATGAATGGCTGTGTGAATGTTGCCAATCGGATTCCGACCATTAGCTACTTGCGTTGGCATGTATGCGCCCGAGCTAATAATAATTGTATAAACGCCCCCGTATTCATCGGTCCAGCCATTTTGCCCAATAAGATTGCCGCCTGGAGAATATGACTCAAAATTGTCTTGAAAAATGGTCTCGGCTGACACTGCTTGAGATGTGGAAATGAGCGTGGCAATCGAAAGCCCTAATACATTGTGTTTCATGCTATAATGTTTCATAATTGCCTCCATATATATGAGTACAGTGCTTCATGGCGGCACTGCGACGCCCAACGTAAAGTTGAGCGGCACCGAGCAACGCGAGGGAATCCCGAAGCGCAGCTT
>CAYRSA010000034.1:0-1406 GCA_964426845.1 uncultured Candidatus Saccharibacteria bacterium
TGAAGGAAGTGGCCCGCCTGGCCACCCAGATCCCCCAGATCGCCGCCGTGTTCGGGGTCGAGCCGGCCCCGTCGGGCAAGCGCCCGCGGCCCCGCCCGCCGCGTCCCGCCAAGGGGGCGAGCAAGCGCGTGCCCCCGCCGCCCAAGGGCGACAAGCGGGAGGCCGCCGACAAGGGGAAGGACGAGGCCGAGCAGGGTCCCAAGGACGGCCAGGAGGCCGTCGAGGCCCCCACCGCGGTCGACACGCCCACGGAGGCCGCCGCCGCTCCCGAGGCCACGGAGACGCCCGAGGCGACCGACGGCGCACCCGCCGAGGACGCGCCGGTCGAGGCCACCAGCGACGACGTGACCCCCGAGGCCGAGGCCGGGGCCCCGACGTCCGAGGAGCCCGCTCCCCCGGCCGACGAGGCCGTCGCCGAGGACACGTCCGCCGAGGAGCAGGCCGCCCCGGCCGACGACGCCCCCGCGCCGGTGGAGGCCGAGGCCCCGACGTCGGAGGACCCCGCTCCCCCGGCCGAGGACGTCGCCGCCGAGGAGCCCCCGGCCGCCGACGAGGCGCCGGTCGAGGAGCCGGTCACGGACACCGCGGCCGCCGACGAGGCGACGACCGAGACCACCGACGACGAGGACCCGGCCTAGCTCCCCTCCCCCACCGCCGACCCACGGCGGAGAACGGGGGGCGTCCCCTCAGGCGTCCAGCAGGGCCCGCACGTCCCCTGGGGCGGCCAGCACCTGGTCGCCCGGCGTGGGCGTGGCGCGAGGGTTCCAGCCCGCCCAGGCGAAGGCGCAGCCCACCTCGACCGCGCAGTGGCGGTCGTGCTCGGTGTCCCCGACGAAGAGGATGTCCTCGGCGGTGCAGCCGAGCGCGTCGAGGACCGGCCCGAGGGACTTCCCGGCGAAGGCGAACGCGTCGGCGAAGAGCGCCACCTCCGGCTCCCAGCCGAGACGCGCCAGCTCGGGGACGCCGCCGAGCGGGTGCTTGTTGGAGCAGACCGCCCAGCGCTCGAGGCCGCTCACCAGCTCGTCGGCCCCGGGGAAGGGCTGCGCGGCGCCGACGTCGTAGTGGTCGAGGTAGTCGTCCACGGCGAGGCCGAGGCGGGCGCACTCCGCGGCCAGCGTGTGGCCGAAGGTGATCTCGTCCTCCGGCACGCCCAAGGCCACGAAGGGCGCCACCAGGGCGGCGTCGGAGTCGAGGAGGGTGCCGTCGAGGTCGAACACGGGCACGAGTCGGGGCACGCGCCGATTCTCCCCGCCCCACGGGTCGGACGGCCAACCGGTCCCAGCGCCACCGGTAGGGTGCGGGCATGATCGACTACGAGATCCGTGGCCACGTCGCCGTCATCACCATCAATCGGCCCGAGGCCCGCAACGCCGTCAACGGTGAGGTCGCCAACGGCATCGAGGCCG
>CAYRSA010000035.1:0-1402 GCA_964426845.1 uncultured Candidatus Saccharibacteria bacterium
ATGCCGGACGCGAGGAGATCATCAACCGCCGCATCGGCCGCAACGAGCTCGACACCATCCAGGCGATGCTCGCCATCGTGGATGCCCAGCGCGACTACGTCGAGAAGGACGCCAACGGCAACGGGCTCGCGGACTACGCCGCGCGCCTGGTCTCCACCCCCGGCAAGAAGGACGGCCTGTACTGGCCCGCCAAGGCCGGCGAGCCGCAGAGCCCGCTGGGGCCGCTCGCGGCCCAGGCGGTCGCCGAGGGATACGGCAAGAAGGCGAAGGCGGGCAACCCGCAGCCTTTCCACGGCTACTTCTTCCGCCCGCTCAAGAGCCAGGGTTCCCACGCGGCCGGCGGCAAGTACGACTACGAGGTGGGCGGCCGGATGATGGGCGGCTTCGCGGTGGTGGCCTGGCCGGCGAAGTACGGCGTGTCCGGCGTCATGAGCTTCGTCGTGAACCACGACGGCGTGGTCTTCGAGAAGGACCTGGGCCCCGATACGGCCGCGGTGGCGCGGAAGATGACCCGCTTCGATCCCGACAAGACCTGGAAGAAGGCGCAGCAGTGACCCGTCGCCGCGCCCTGTCCGCCGCCCTGGCGGCGACCTCGGTCGCGCTTTCGCCTGCCGCGCACGCCTCGTTCCTGTCCGGGGACACCCTGGACAGCGCCGCGACGTTCATGGCCTGGTTCATCGTCTTCGTGGTTCCGGTGGTCGTGGTCGGCATCTTCCTCGTGATCCACGTGATTCCCGAGAAGATCGCCGAGAAGAACCACCACCCGCAGCAGCACGCCATCAAGACGCTGTGCTTCCTGTCGCTCGTCTTCGGCGGCATGCTCTGGCCGCTCGCGTGGCTGTGGGCGTTTACCCGCCCCATCGGGTACCGCATGGCGTACGGGACCGAGAAGCACGAGAACTACTTCCTCGAGATGGGCGAGAAGGCGCGGCGCGGCGAGCTGGGCGAGCTCGAGCTCGATCACCTCCGCGAGGAGCTGGCGGAGATGGCGGCCCGCGGCCCGCTGCCGGGCAAGCTGCGGGAGCTCCCCGCCGTCCTCGCGCAGGCCCGCGCGAAACCCGCTGCCGGCGGCGCCGCGGCGCCGGCGAAGGCGGGAGGGGCCGCGTAATGGAACTGATCCTCCTCGCGATCTACTCCGCGGTCGTCTGGTTCGTCTTCATCAAGATGAAGTGGCTGCCGTGGAACACGGTGACGCAGGCGATCGTCATCGTGATCCCGATCGTCGGCCTCACGGCGCTGATCCTGGTCCTGAACGCCGTCGCGCCGTCCTCCTCCGACGTGCGCGTCATCAAGTACGTGGTGAACGTGGTGCCCCAGGTGCGCGGCAGGGTGATCGAGGTTCCCGTCGAGCCCAACCGCCCGGTGAAGAAGGGCGACGTGCTCTACAAGATCGACCCCACGC
>CAYRSA010000036.1:0-1328 GCA_964426845.1 uncultured Candidatus Saccharibacteria bacterium
TATGCTGCAAAAGCTGCTGTTCGTATTGCACAGGCGCTCACAGATGGAGTGGATTATAATTTAGATGACGACATTCAGCAATTAAGAGAGATACGTGAAAATACCCGGCTTGGCCCTTCCACCGGTTGTATTGTGGATGAAGCAGCGAAAAGAAATATCCCCTACATAAGATTGAATAAACAAAGCCTGGTTCAGTTAGGCTATGGTGTTTATCAAAAAAGAATAAGGGCAACTATTGCATCTACCACGTCAAATATTGCTGTTGATATTGCCTGCGATAAGGAAGAAACAAAGATGCTGCTGGAGGCGGCTGAAATTCCTGTGCCGAGAGGAACTGTAATAAGAACCGAAGAAGGATTGAAAGATGCTGTTGAACGTTACAAATATCCACTGGTGATAAAACCTATTGATGGTAATCATGGCAAAGGCAATACCACCAACATCACTACCTGGGAACAGGCAATAAAAGCATTTGAAGCCGCCAAACATTATGGCCGCAATGTTATCGTAGAAAAATTCATTACAGGTTACGACTTCAGGTGCCTTGTTATCAATAATAAATTCATCTGCGCTGCTTTAAGAACACCTGCAAGTGTTGTGGGAGATGGCGTTCATAATATTCAATGGCTGATAGATGAAACGAATAAAGATCCACGCCGAGGTTATGGACATGAAAAAGTGCTGACACAAATTACAGTTGACCAGTTCACTCAAAAAATGCTGGACGATGGTAACATTAAGTTGGAGACCATTCCCAAAAAAGGCGAAAGGATTTTATTAAAACCAACGGCAAATCTTTCAACAGGCGGTACGTCTACAGATGTTACTGATGAAGTGCACCCTGCCAATGTGTTCATGTTCGAACGCATTGCAAAGATCATCGGCCTCGATATCTGTGGTATTGATGTAATGGCAACCGCCCTGCGTACCCCGGTAAGTGAGAATGGTGGCGCTATTTTAGAAGTGAATGCAGCGCCCGGTTTCCGTATGCACATTGAACCTGCCGAAGGATTACCAAGAAATGTAGCTGAGCCCGTGATCGATATGCTTTTTCCAAAAGGAAGTGTGGGTCGTATTCCCATCATTGCTGTTACAGGCACAAACGGTAAAACAACTACAACAAGATTAACTGCACATATTGCAAAAAGCGCCGGCAAAAAAGTGGGTTATACTACAAGTGACGGTGTATATATACAGAACCAGTTAATGATGAAGGGTGATTGCACCGGTCCGGTATCATCAACCTTTGTATTGAAAGACCCTACTGTTGACTTTGCGGTTTTGGAATGTGCAAGGGGTGGAATTTTAAAAGCCGGGCTTGCTTTTCA
>CAYRSA010000037.1:0-1325 GCA_964426845.1 uncultured Candidatus Saccharibacteria bacterium
ACTGCCAGAACTGGATCCGCATCTTTCCCTCCTGACCGCCGTCGGGCGCCCACGGCGGAGTGCACCGGACCTCGCCCCGGCCGATCCCGGGGGCGTCGAAGGACTGCGCGTCCCGGCCGGCGTAGCTGTTGTTCTGCCAGTCGATCGCGATGAACCGGCGAGCGGGGCCGGCATCGAGCCCGGGTGCGCCGCGCCTGCCGTCGGGTCCGGCGAAGCCCGGAGGGCCGTCCGGCCCCGGAGGGCCCTCGGGGCCGCGAGGCCCGCGCCCGCCCTCGGCCTGCTTCGCCGCCATCGCAGCGGCGGACACCTTCGCGCCGATGGCGCCGTCGCCGCGCCCCTGGGCGACGGCCGCGAGTCCGAGCAGGGCCGCGAGCGCGAGCACGGCGATCACTTGAACTGCAGGCTTGTGTTCTTGCTGAGGTTGCCGCATCGCCTGGGCTGTCGCGCCTTTCCGGTGACGGAGACCGAGTAGCCACCTTCTTGCAGCCCACCCTGCTTGAGCTTGAAGTCGAGGACCTGCTCGCCGATGAGCTTGCGGCTGCCGCGCGGTAGCTCCGCGGTGCCGTAGACGTCACCCTCGAAGTTCGACAGGGTCCCCCTGATGTCCTTCAGCGGCGCCCATACGGGCTTCGGCGCGATCTTGACCGAGAGCCAGCGCCCGTAGTCGGCGGCGGTGCCGCCGGGCTTGTCGATGAACTTGATCGGCAGGCTGTTGAGACAGCCGCGGAAGTTCACGACCATGTCGCGCTCGAGCTCGCCGCAGCCGCCGACGGTGCCCTTGACGACGAGCGTGTAGCGGCCCGGCTGCATCGGCACCCGCAGCTTCAGGGCCGTGTGGTCGTTGCCGCCCATCTGCGAGTCCCACTTCGAGCGCCCGAGCAGGTAGCCGCCGAAGGTGTAGAGCTCGGCGCGCCAGTGGCGCACGGAGTGACCGCCGTGGGTGACGGCGATCTTCATCTTCTTGTCGTACTGGTTGGCGAACACCTTGGGGAACTTCGATACGACCCGGGGCTGGACCTTGAGCTGACCGCAGGAGGCGTCTGCACGGTCCGGCCCATCGGCGCCGCCGCCGGCGAGCCCGCTGAGCAGGAGCACGGCGACCGCTGCGAGGAGCAGCGCCGCGACCGCGAGGCCGCGTCTCGACTTGTTGTACGCGGAGTTCATCGTCCCCATATCCCGAGGCCTTTAACCCACGTGGGCGGCCCCGGTTGCGGGCGACTGTACCGGCGGGGTAGGTCGCAGAAACGAATCTGGCACCCGATAGCCGCTATTGGTGGTACGGTCCCGCCGACGCCGGGAAGGAGTCCCGGCATGGAGGATGGATG
>CAYRSA010000038.1:0-1323 GCA_964426845.1 uncultured Candidatus Saccharibacteria bacterium
TTTTAGTGGTGTCTGAAATGAAAAGGGTCGTTTGGCAAACTGAAGGTGTGTTCCAAAACTCCTTCACTCGCCGCACGACCCGTGACGATTGTCACGGCAACCTTAAATCAATTGTCGAAGCTCGCCAAGCCGCAGCGCAAATTTCTGGCGGCTTTGATTGCCACAATTCTGGCTTTGCGAGGGCGGTTCAACTATCGCAATCTGGCTCGTTATGGCGGCTACACCGAGCGCAGCTATGCGCGTCAGTTTCAGCAGTCGTTCCCGTGGTTGGAGTACCACGCCAAAGTCATTCAAGCGTCGCTACCTTCGTCGCACGAACTGGTGGCTGCACAGGACGCCTCGTTCATTCCCAAGAGCGGCAAGAAGACTTACGGGCTTGATCGGTTTTACAACGGCTGCGCTGGTCGTCCCGAGCGCGGCCTGGAAATCAGCGTGGTTGCCGTTGTGGATGTCACGCAAAAAGGCGCTTATGTCGCCGCCGTGGCACAGACGCCTGCGACGCCCGAATTGAAAAAAGAACAAGCCGATGCGACGCGGCTCGATCAGGCCATCGAGCAAATGCGAGCGGCGCGACCGTTTTTGCCGGAGGCCGTCAAGTATGGGGTCGCCGACGGTTGGTACGCCAAACAAAAGTACGTGGACGCAGTGGTCGCCGAAGGCTTGCACGTCGTGACCAAGCTTCGCAGCGATGCCAATATGCGGTTTCGCTACACGGGCGAGCGCACCGGCAAACAAGGCCGTCCGAAAATCTACGACGGCAAAGTGGATTGGCAGACACTGAGCCGCTTTGAAAAAGTGGAGGCGTCGGAACTCGAGGCGGGCGAAGGCGTCGAAGTTTACGCCGCCGAGTTGTACCACGCGACGATCAAACGCTGGCTCAGAACGGTTGTGCTGGTCTGGCACACGGCGGACGGCAAACGCCATCACGCCATTTTGGCGACGACCGATTTGAAAGCGAGCGCCGACGACGTGCTGCGAATTTATCAAGCCCGCTTTCAAATCGAGTTCTTGCTGCGCGACGGCAAACAACACGCCGGATTGACCGAATGCCAGGCGCGGAACAAAGAAGCATTGGATTTTCACTTCAACGCTTCTCTGGCGACGGTCAGCGCTACACGAGCGGCCACTGCAGCGGCTCACAAGAGCGAAACGCCGTACGTGTTTTCGCTGGCGACGCAAAAACAAATCGCCTTCAATGAACATTTCCTGGCAGAGATTTCTGCCAAGTACGACTACGACCTGAATTGCTGGAAAAAGCATCCAGCATACGAAGAACTCAGAACTTACGGCGCATTAGCCGCCTAATTTTTGTCTACAGTGTTG
>CAYRSA010000039.1:0-1321 GCA_964426845.1 uncultured Candidatus Saccharibacteria bacterium
GCGACGTCGCCGCCCCAGACGAAGCTGACGTCGCGGCGGTCGGCAGGCGCGGTGCGGAAGCGGCCGATCGCGGGCTCGCTCAGGATCGTGGAATGCGAGAGATCGCGGAATCTCACGCGGTAGAAGATGTCCTGGCCGGCCGGGAGATTTTCCAGCAGCATTTTTGCGGTGAAGTCGCTGTCGGGCAGCGCCGCGACCGGCGGCAGCGCGCGGAGACTGGCAAAGGATTCGGTGGTGGAGACCTCGACCAGCATCTGCGAGGGCCGGTCGGCGCGTGCCCATACCACGCCGCTGTCGGTGCTGACGTCGCCGGACTGCACGCCCTGCGGGATCAGCGGCCGGTCGGCTGCGCGGCTGAGGTAAGGCATCGCGATCGCACCGAACGCGGCAGCGCTCGCGGTAGAGACGAAGCGGCGTCGGGAGATCCTGATCGTCATGACTGGTCCACCATTCGCTGCCCTCATCGCCGTCATTGCGAGGAGCGTAGGCGACGAAGCAATCCAGCCTTTTCTTGCTGCGGCAAAGCTGGATCGCTTCGCTTCGCTCGCAATGACGAAGAGGAATCCAGAGTAAGGCTATAGGACAAACGTGTGACGGCGCAATAACGCGCCGCCGTCGTTCACAGCGTTCCGGTAGCGCGGAGCTGTGCGGTGCGCTGCAGATGCTGCGGCAGGCTCAGTAGCAGCGTGCGGCGGTCGGCGACGGCATTGTGGAGCTGCTCGAGTGCGATGTTGAAGGCGATCAGCGCGCCTTCCTCGATCGCGCCGTGCTCGAAACATTGCAGCGTCTCGCGCAGGATTTCGTCGGCCTCCGTCTGCAGGAGGTCGAGCTCCTCGCTGGATTCGCTCTTGCGGGCGGCGGCGATCATCGCGAGCAGCCGCTCGCGCAGCGAGGAATTGTTGTTGCGCTCGTCCTTCTTCAGGTAACTGGCAAACCAGGCGCCGGCCGAACCCATGGCCGACAGCGCCATCAGGCCCCACCAGATGAAGTCGCTGTAGCGGTCGAGGAAAGTCTTTTCCTCGCCGTCGACATAGGCGGCGGCGCCCGGATGGGCGGGGATGGTGGCGTCCTTGTCGGTGTCGGGCGTCTCGATCTTGGCGGCGAGCGGGAATTCGTTCTTCAACGCCTGGCGGATCGAGAACAATTGCCGGGTGAAGGCGGCAACGGTCGATTCCGAAAGGCCTTTGCGCGCGACGATGTAGTGCGCAAAGCTGATGGTCTTGACCTCTTCCTCCGGCACGGAGCCGAACGAGCCGGCGGGAATGTCGGCGGACTCATAGGCCGGATGGTTCTGCGCGATCGCCTCGGCCAGGTCGATGGC
>CAYRSA010000040.1:0-1314 GCA_964426845.1 uncultured Candidatus Saccharibacteria bacterium
CCGGCCGGCGCGCGCTGGTCACCGGGGGCGGCTCGGGACTGGGCTACGCGATCGCGGAGGGCCTCGCGGCGGCGGGCGCGAGCGTCGTGGTGAACGGCCGCAATCGCGCGAAGCTCGACGCGGCCGTCGAGCGGCTCGGCGCCGCGGGCCACGCGGCATCCGCGTGCGCGTTCGACGTCGCCGACGAGGCGGCGGTCGCCGCGGGCGTTGCGGCCATCGAGCGCGACGCGGGGCCGATCGACATCCTCGTCAACAACGCGGCCGTCAACGTGCGGAAGCCACTGCCGGAGTTCACGGCCGGCGAGTGGCGCGCGCTGCAGGCGGCCAACGTCGACGGCCCGTTCCTCGTCATCCGCGCCGTGCTGCCGGGCATGCAGGCGCGCCGGCGCGGCAAGATCGTCAACATCTGCTCGCTCGCCTCCGACCTGGGACGCCCGCGCATCGTCGCCTACGCGGCGAGCAAGGGCGCGCTCAAGATGCTCACGCGCGCACTGGCCGTCGAGACGGCGCCGTACAACGTGCAGGTCAATGGCATCGCGCCGGGCTTCTTCCGCACCGAGATGAACGCGCCGCTCGTCGCCGACGCCGAGTTCTCGGCGTGGGTCGCGCGGCGCGTGCCGGCGGGACGGTGGGCCGACCCGCCCGAGATCGCGGGCGCCGCCGTGTTCCTGGCCTCGTCCGCCGCGGACTTCGTCACCGGCCACCTGCTCTACGTCGACGGCGGGTTCGCCGCCGCCTACTGACGGCCCGTTTGTCGCGTCGCGCCGTTCGCGGTACAATTCAACGGGTCGAAGCGGGGAAGGTGACGAGCCTTCCCCGTTTGCACGTCCACTGTCCGGGGAGGGTCTCCCCGTCCGTTCGGGTCCGCGCGGACGGCGCCGGCCCCGGGCCAACCGCAGCGATGCCGCGATGAACGCCCCTGCCACCACCGTAGCCGCGACCGCCGCGCTGTTTCCGCCGGTGACGCCCGCTCTGCTCGCGCTGGCCGACGGCACGCTGTTCCGCGGCCGGGCGATCGGCGCCGACGGCACGACGGTCGGCGAGGTCGTGTTCAACACGGCGATGACCGGCTACCAGGAAATCCTGACCGATCCGTCGTACGCGGGGCAGCTCGTCACACTTACCTACCCGCACATCGGCAACGTCGGCGTCAACGCCGAGGACGCCGAGTCGCGCCGCATCTACGCCGCCGGGCTCGTCGTGCGCGACGTGCCCGCGCTGGCGTCGAGCTGGCGCTGCGAGCAGGACCTCACTTCGTACCTGCGCGAGGCCGGCGTCGTCGGCATCGCCGACCTCGACACGCGCAAGCTGACG
>CAYRSA010000041.1:0-1312 GCA_964426845.1 uncultured Candidatus Saccharibacteria bacterium
CCGGTCTCGCTCTCGGTCCAGCGGATCAGGCGTCCGCGGGCCACCTCGAGGCTGTAGACGTCCGCGGCGGAGCGCGCGGTGCTGAGGGTGAAGCCGAGTTCGCCGCCCTGCGGACGCCACTCGAGTCCGCCGATCAGCCCGACCGGCAGGTCGGGCACCGGGCGGAGCCGTCCGCCGGGCAGCGTGAGCAGGGACAGCCGCGACTGGCCCGCCTCGTTGGTCACCAGCGCAATCTGCCGGCCATCCGGCGACAGCTCGAACTGCTGCACATCCCACGTGAGCGACGGCGTGAGCACCTCGAGCCGGCCGCTGGCGAGGTCGAGCCGCGCCAGCCGCCGGAACTCGCTTCCCTGGTCGGTGGTGTGGTAGATGCTCCCGCCGTCCCGGCTCCACCGCGCGTTCCCCCGCGCGACGGTATCGCCGGGCGCGTCCTCGGTGAGGAGGGTCCGGGCGCCGGTCGCGACCTCCACCCGCCAGAGGCGCGACCGGTTCACCGAGAACGACTCCAGCACCACCAGCGCGCGGTCGTCGGCCGACCAGTCCTGCACCGACCACCCGCCCCCCGAGACCTCAAGCACCCGCCGGTCGCTCTCGGGGCGGCGCGGGTCCATCACGTAGAGGTCGCGGTCGGCGCCATTGCGGCGGGTGGAGCCGTAGGCGATCCGGTCGCCGCCGTGCGACCAGCGGGCCCCGCCGTTCTGGGACTTGCCGTCGGTCAGGAGTGTCACCTGGCCCCCCGGCAGGTCCATCCGGAAGAGCTGGCTGAACTCGTTGCCGCCCTGGTCCCGGGAGAAAAGGAGGAAGCTCCCGTCCGTCGGGGCGTAGCTCCCGCCACCCACCGGCTCGTCAAAGAAGGTGAGCTGGCTCCGGGCGCCGCCCGGCTGGGCCACCCGGTGCAGCTGGTTGGTATTCCCGAACCGGGTCGTGATCAGCACCTCCCGCCGGAGCGGGTGCCAGCCGGCCAGCCCGGCGGAGCGGAATTCGGTGTAGCGCCGGACCTCGTCGCGGAGCGACGCGGGGAGGGCGGGAATCCCGTCCAGGACGAGGTTCTCCTCCGGCACGATCGTGGCCGGCTGCTGCGCGGCGAGGCCCGGGGCGAGGAACGCGGCGAGGAGCAGGCAGCGGCGGATCATGGGTTCAGCACCTGGAACTCGACGTGGGAGGGGAAGCGCGGCATCCGGTAGATCCGGTGGGTCTGGGCCCGGAAGTCGGCGGCGGTGGCCTCAAAGATGTTGGGCACCCAGGTCTGCGGGTTCCGGTCATAGACCGGGAACCAGGTGCTCTGCACCTGCACCATGATGCGGTGGCCCTT
>CAYRSA010000042.1:0-1278 GCA_964426845.1 uncultured Candidatus Saccharibacteria bacterium
CGCTGCGCCCGTCAATGCGCGGCGCGTGGCGGCACAGCGGGTCCGCGAGGCGCGCGACCGGTTAACGTCGACCAGCGGCACCCGCCCCGCCTTCGACACGGAACTGCTGCGGCAGTACGCACAAACACGGATGTCGGCGTCGTTCGTCGTCATGCTGCTGGTGGTGGCGACCGGCGCGCTGTTCGGCTTCTGGATGCAACCGGTCTCGGCCGCGGCCTGGACCTGCGGCATGCTGTGCATCCATGCTGCGATCATCCGCAGCTGCGCGCGCTTCCTGGGCGAACCCGCCTCCCTCCCTGCGACGCGCAAATGGCGCACGCGCTTCGTGCTGCTCGATCTGCTCTACGGCCTGACCTGGACCGCGATCCTGATCCGCCCCGCCGGGCTCGACGTCGCCTCCAACACGCTGATGATGTTCCTGATGCTGCTGGTGATCGCCGTCTCCAGCATGCTGGCGGCGAGCCTGCCGATTGCGGCGCTGGCGGCGACCGCGCCGGTGACGGCGGCAATCGCGCTCAACTTCATCCTCTCGGGCACGCTCGACAACTACGTGCTGGCGGTGCTGGCGCTCGCCGCGGAAGGCTACTTTGCGCTGCTCGCCCATCGCCTGCATTCGACGACGCTCGCCACGCTGGAGGCGCGCGCGGAAAAGGACGCGCTGATCGGCGAACTCGAACAGGCCAAGGCGATCTCCGACGAAGCGCGCCACCGCGCCGAGTCCGCCAACGTCGCCAAGTCGCGCTTCCTCGCCCAGATGAGCCACGAGCTGCGCACGCCGCTCAACGCCATCCTCGGCTTCTCCGAGGTGATGAAGAGCGAGATCTTCGGCGCGCACAGCGTGCCCGTCTACAAGGAATATTCGGCGGACATCCACAATTCCGGCGTTCACCTGCTCAACCTGATCAACGAGATCCTCGACCTCTCCCGCATCGAGGCCGGCCGCTACGAGCTGAACGAGGAAGCGGTGTCGCTGGTGAACGTCGTCGCCGACTGCCATCATCTGCTGAAGCTGCGCGCTTCCAGCCGCGGCATCACCATCCACGAGGTGTTCGAGCACGGCATGCCGAAGATCTGGGGCGACGAGCGCGCCATCCGCCAGATCGTGCTCAACCTCTTGTCCAACTCGATCAAGTTCACGCCGCAGGGCGGCGAGATCTGGCTCAAGGCCGGCTGGACCGCATCCGGCGGGCAATATCTCAGCGTCAAGGACACCGGCTCCGGCATTCCCGAGGACGAAATCCCGATCGTGCTCGCCTCCTTCGGCCAGGGCTCCAATTC
>CAYRSA010000043.1:0-1276 GCA_964426845.1 uncultured Candidatus Saccharibacteria bacterium
TGGCGAAAAATCAATAACCAAATTACAACAGGCAATTGAGGAGTCAAAGAAGCAACCGTTGCACCGTATCATTTATGCGTTGGGCATTCGCTATGTTGGTGAAACCACAGCCAAAACACTGGCTAATGCCGTAGACCATTTGCTGCAATTTGCTGATTTTACAGAGGAACAGTTGCAGGAACTGGAAGATGTTGGCGTAAAAGTGGCCAAAACCGTGTATAAGTTTTTTCATAGCAAAGGAAACCTGCAATTGTTACAGCAATTAGAAAAGCTGGGCGTACAATTGAAAAATGAAAAGAAGGGCCTTGTGACTGATGGCAACCTTGTTGGGCAAACCTTCTTATTTACAGGAACTTTGGCCCGTTTAAAAAGAAGTGAGGCTGAAGCAATGGTAGAGGAAAACGGGGGTAAGATAATTGGCGGGGTAAGCAGTAAACTTAATTACCTGGTGGTTGGTGAGGACGCAGGAAGCAAGCTGGAGAAGGCTAAAAAGCTGGCTTCAGTAAAGATCATCAGTGAAGAAGAATTCTTAAAAATGCTACCCGACTAGCGAAAAAAAATATTATATTTATAGAGGAAGCCTTTTTTAAAAAACATACGGGCAGGTGGCTGGCCCGGCATCACTTTTTAAATCATACTTTTATGATTAAAAAAAACTCCAACGAGACCTGGAAACAGATCCTCTTCAGTGGCCATAAACAACTCCGAAAAAAATATGCAGTTTCATCTCACGGCCGGGCGGCCAGTTTTAGTGAAAACATTGAAAAGGACGGAAAATTATTGAACGGTTCGCTGACGTCCGGTTACAGAACACTGAACCTCCATATTGAAAATGGCAATGGCACAATCTATATTCATCGGGAAGTGGCAAAACAGTTTTGCAAAAAACCTTCACCAAAACATAAATACGTGATCCATGTCAATCACAAAAAGAAAGACAATCATTTTAAAAATTTAAGATGGGCTACATTAGATACCGTAAGCTCTCACCAGCAAAACAGCCCGGAAAAGATCGCTTATAAAAAACGACAAGCCAACAGGACAGAAGGTTTAAAACTTAATGCCACGCAGGTAAAGACAATCAAAGGCATTATTGACAACCCAAAGCGAACAATAACTTACAAGCAATTGGCCGCTAAATACAAAGTGAGCGAAATGACCTTGTACCGGATAAAAAGCGGAGAAAACTGGGGCAGGATAAAATAAAGGAATTAGTAATTCGTAAAAGGGAATTGGTTTTAAAACCAATTCCCTTTTTTTATTTTATGTAAATTCG
>CAYRSA010000044.1:0-1274 GCA_964426845.1 uncultured Candidatus Saccharibacteria bacterium
ACCCATCGAAGCCTTGAGGGCTGTCGGACGTAGCAAGATCGCGATCGGCACTTCATCGGGACCCGAATGGTTGAACGAACTTGAGGTTCGCATCACAAGGGAGGGATCGACGAAGATGACCAAGCATACCACGATCTGTGCCGGGATCGATACCGGCAAACACAAGCTCGACGCGGCGATCGAGGGTCGCCGCGAGCAGTTGCAGGTAGAGAACGCGCCGGAAGGCCACGAGGCTCTGGTGGCGTGGCTTCGGCGTCACCGCGTCAAGCGGATCGGCATCGAGGCGAGCGGCGGTTACGAACAGCCTGTGGTCGCCGAGCTGCGCCGCAAGCGATTTGTCGTCGTGGTGTTCCAGCCAGCCCAGGTCCGGGCCTATGCCAGGTTCCACTTGCAGCGGGCCAAGAACGACAGGATCGATGCTGCCCTGATCGCGGCCTGTACTGCGGCAGTACGGAAGATCCATGCCGCACCCGATCCTCGCTTGCTGCCGTTCGCCGAGCAACTGACCATGATCGACCAGGTCAATGAGGATATCGCCCGCCTCAAGAACCGGATCGAGAGCTGCCGCAATGCGCAGTTCAGGAAGCTCTGGCAGGAGGATATCGCCCGTCTCGAGCAGCGCGAGAAGGCCGAACTCAAGGCCCTGGTCGCCGCGATCCGCAAGCATCCCGACCTCGCCAGGAGGCTTGCCCTGATCAACAGCGTCGACGGCATCGGACTGCCTACCGCCGTGGCGATCCTGGTACGTCTGCCGGAGATCGGCGGGATCACACGGGAGCAGGCTGTCGCTCTTGCCGGCCTTGCGCCCTATGACGACGACAGCGGCGAGCAGGTCGGTGTTCGACATATCGAGGGCGGACGAAAGCGGCTGCGTCGCGCCCTCTATACGGCGTCACTGGCGGCATCGTTTCGCTGGAACCGGCAGCTCATCCAGCTCTACCAACGGCTGACCGCGGCCGGAAAGGAACACAAACGCGCACTCGTTGCCTGCGCCAGGAAGATGCTCATCTTCGCCAACACCGTGGTGGCTCGCGGAACCCCGTGGTGCGACCACCCTCCTGAGAGAATACTGTCTGTTTCTTAGTTCGACTGCAGGCGCCGTTTCTTCGTCCCGACCTGCCTTCACAGCGACGCTACGCGCAGTCGCCGTCAAGGCTGGCCGTCGCTCGAACTCTCCTCACACGCCATTGCCACCAGGCCACGCCTTGACGGCGGCGAGCATCGCGTCATCCTGATTCAGGTCGGCAAAAGACCACCTCTTAATGGTTGCTACG
>CAYRSA010000045.1:0-1263 GCA_964426845.1 uncultured Candidatus Saccharibacteria bacterium
CTGCTCGACAAGATCAACGCGATGAAGTCATGATGAAGTTCCGCGGGCCGCCACGGCGGCCCGCGGATCCGCCGGCCGCGCGCGGTCGCCGTGCGTGACCGCGAGCGGCCCGGCGGGCTGGTGACCGACGGGCCCGGGGAGGCCAGGAGAAGACCATGAATTCGAACATCGACCGGGCCGTCGGCTGGATGCGACGACGCGCGGAGAACATCGTCGCCGGCCTGCTCGGCCTGATGTTCGTCGCGTTCATCGTCCAGATCGTCTTCCGCTACTTCCTCAACTTCCCGATCGGCTGGTCGTCGGAGCTGTCGGTCGTCTGCTGGCTGTACATGGTGCTGCTCGGGGCGGCGTTCTGGCTGAGGGAGCACGACGAGATCCGCTTCGACCTCGTGTCCGGGTCGCTGGGGCCGACCGGCCGGCGCGTCGTCGGCATCGTCGTCGCCGCGGCGGCCGTCGTGCTGTTCGCGATGGCGATGCCCGCGACCATCAAGTACGTCGCGTTCATGAAGGTCGAGAAGTCGTCGTACCTCAACATCCGGCTGGACGTCCTTTACTCGGTGTACATCGTGTTCGCCGTCGCGATCATCGTCCGCTACGCCTGGGCGATCTGGTCGATCGTGCGCGGCGAGGTCCCCGGCGAGGCCGACGAGATCAACGCGACCTCGGGACTGTGACCGCCATGAGCCCCTTCACCTGGTCGGTCGTCGCGATCGTCGCGCTGTCCGTGCTCGGCCTGCCGGTCGCCTACGCGATGATCGGCGGGTCGATCCTGTACCTGTTCATGGCGGGGCTCGACATGGGCACCGCGGCCGAGCAGCTGCTGAACGGGATGTTCACGAGCTACCTGCTGCTGGCGATCCCGCTGTTCGTGCTGGCCGCCGAGTTCATGAACACCGGCAGCATCATGGACCGGCTGCTCAAGTTCTGCAATGCGCTGGTCGGCCGCTTCCGCGGCGGCCTCGCGCAGGTCAACGTGCTGCAGAGCATCATCTTCGCCAGCATGTCCGGCTCGGCGCTCGCCGACGCCGCGGCGTCCGGCAAGCTGATGCAGACGCTGATGACGCGCGACGGCAAGTACACGCCCGCGTACGCGGCGGCGCTGACCACCGTGTCGTCGGTGATCGGGCCGATCCTGCCGCCGTCGATCCCGCTGGTGCTCTACGCGCTGGTGTCCGACGCGTCGGTGGGCTACCTGTTCCTCGCGGGCGTGGTGCCCGGCGTGTTCATCGGCGTCGTGCAGATGGCGCTGATCGGATTCACCGC
>CAYRSA010000046.1:0-1232 GCA_964426845.1 uncultured Candidatus Saccharibacteria bacterium
AGCAGCGTGCGGATATGCGCGCCGTCGACGTCGGCGTCGGTCATCAGGATGATCTTGTGGTAGCGCAGCTTGGCGAGGTCGAAGTCCTCGCGGCCGATGCCGGTGCCGAGCGCGGTGATCAGCGTGCCGATCTGCTCGGAGCTCAGCATCTTGTCGAATCGCGCACGCTCGACATTGAGAATCTTGCCGCGCAGCGGCAGCACGGCCTGGAATTCGCGGTTGCGGCCCTGCTTGGCGCTGCCGCCCGCCGAGTCGCCCTCGACGATGAACAGTTCCGACTTGGCGGGATCCTTTTCCTGGCAGTCGGCGAGCTTGCCGGGCAGCGATGCGTAATCGAGCGCGCCCTTGCGCCGGGTCAGTTCGCGCGCCTTGCGCGCGGCCTCGCGCGCTGCTGCCGCTTCCACCACCTTGCCGACGATGGTCCTGGCCTCGGTCGGATGTTCCTCGAACCAGGCGGCCAGCGCCTCGTTGATGACGTTCTCGACCACGGGACGCACTTCCGAGGACACCAGCTTGTCCTTGGTCTGCGACGAGAACTTGGGATCCGGCACCTTCACCGACAGCACGGCCGTGAGGCCTTCGCGGCAGTCGTCGCCGGTCAGCGCGACCTTGTCGCGCTTGGCATTGGCCTCGGCATAGCTGGTGACCTGGCGGGTCAACGCGCCGCGGAAGCCGGCGAGATGGGTGCCGCCGTCGCGCTGCGGAATGTTGTTGGTGAAGCACAGCACGTTCTCGTGGTAGCTGTCGTTCCACCACAGCGCCGCCTCGACGCCGATGCCGTTCATCTCGGTGCGCACCATGATCGGCGCGGGCACGATCGCCTTCTTGTTGCGGTCGAGATATTTCACGAACTCCTCGACGCCGCCGTCGTAGCGCATCTCCTCGCGCTTCTCCACCGCGTGGCGCTGGTCCGACAACAGGATGTTGACGCCGGAGTTGAGGAAAGCGAGTTCGCGCAGGCGGTGCTCCAGCGTCGCGAAATCGTATTCGACGTTGGAGAAGGTTTCCTTGGAGGCGAGGAAGGTCACCTCGGTGCCGCGCTTGCCGTTGGCGTCGCCGACCACCTTCAGCGGCGCCAGCGCGTCGCCGTGGGCGAATTCGATGAAGTGCTCCTTGCCGTCGCGCCAGACCCGGAGCTGCAGCTTGCTCGACAGCGCGTTGACGACGGAGACGCCGACGCCGTGCAGGCCGCCGGAAACCTTGTAGGAATTCTGGTCGAATTTGCCGCCGGC
>CAYRSA010000047.1:0-1175 GCA_964426845.1 uncultured Candidatus Saccharibacteria bacterium
CGGTTGCGGATATGCATCACACCAATATTGGTGCAGCCTATTTTACCAAAAGCATTCAGGTAATTGTCGCCGACCTCGTAAGGTATTGTACTGGCTGTGGTGATCACTTCAATACGGCTGAGGGGGCCGCCGGCTTCTTCCACGATACGGCGCAGAATGCCGAGTTCAAAAAAGTTGAGGTTATTGCGTTGAATTTCTCCTTTCTCCAGATCTGTTCCCTTATCTTCTGCCCCGCCAATCGCAATCAGTTTCCCTTTAGCAAATTGCATCTAATCATTTTTCTGATTAACGCAAAAATAAGGGAAATCGTGTTTGCTTATCTGTAACTATTTATCAAGGCATGTTAATTAAGCCATGATATAACATCAGGTCTTTGCAAATTTTTCAATTCCTTCTGCAAGCCTGTCCAAATTTTTTATGCTGGTGTATACATTCGGCGTAATGCGAACACCACTGATGTTCTCCCATTCAATTCCTACTGTATGAATTTTATAATTGTTCCATAAATACCCGTCAAGCTCAGCCGGCTTCTTACCTTCTACACTCACCAGGCCAATGGCACAACCAAATTCTTTTTTAAAAGAAGTATGCAGTTTCACTTTAGGAATGTCTTTCACTTTTCCCATCCAGTAATTCTTTAGGTAAAGCAGGCGTTCTTCTTTTCTTTTAGCGCCGATCATGTCATAAAAATCAATCGCCTTGTCCGTTGCTTCTTCAATAAAGAAAGGCCGGGTGCCCAGGTGTTCAAATTTGCGGATATCCTCTTCTTCTTTTTCACCGGCGCCAAACAGGGGCCAGATGTTTTTTATTTTTTCTTTACGTACATATAAAAGGCCCGTGCCTATTGGCGCTCCAAGCCACTTGTGAAGGCTGGTTCCAAAATAATCGCAATTGAGTTCAGGAATTAAAAATTCGAACTGGGCAAATGTGTGTGCACCGTCTACAAGCACATCAATACCTTTTTTCTTAGCTGCATCTGCAATTTTT
Source organism: uncultured Candidatus Saccharibacteria bacterium (assembly GCA_964426845.1). Classification (GTDB taxonomy): domain Bacteria; phylum Patescibacteriota; class Saccharimonadia; order Saccharimonadales; family JAGQNJ01; genus CAYRSA01. Next base: position 988 of record CAYRSA010000047.1, read on the forward strand.
CTTACCGGCATCTTCTGCCCTATCCAATTAATCATGTGAGTGATCTGCACCACTTTTGTTTTTGCAGTAAATGCATCGGTGTATTGTTTCACCATATAATTCTCATCTTCACTCGGTAATTCCAAATTCACCCAAACCAGTTTTATACCTTCTCTTTTTTCTCTTTGCTTCCATGCACCGATCATGTT
>CAYRSA010000048.1:0-1173 GCA_964426845.1 uncultured Candidatus Saccharibacteria bacterium
ACATGACCTATACGCTTACGGTGACCGCAAGAGGAGGTTGTACCCTGAGTGATGATGTATTTGTGAAATTGCTGAAATTCCCTGTAATTCCAAATACATTTACGCCTAACAATGATGGTAAAAACGATACCTGGAGAATTGACTACCTGAATACTTACCCTAACAACAGGGTACAGGTATTTACCAGGACAGGCCAGATGGTATTTGAATCAAGAGGGTATGATACACCATGGGATGGAACCATAAAAGGGAAACCATTACCATTTGATACGTACTACTATATTATAGAACCAGGTAACGGACGTGACCCGATAACAGGATACGTTACCATCATAAAATAAACATTCATTTACAGTGATGAGCAATTGCTCATCACTGTAAATATTTTTAATAGAAATAACTTTTAATGAAGTGGGATCTGAAAAGACCCGGGTGAAAAACTGAAAGCCATGAAGAGACTATTTTTAATTACAGCTATCGGTTGCTTTATAAGTTTAAGCGGCCTTGCACAGGCCAAACCGTACTATACACAGTATATACTGAATAACTATATTCTCAACCCCGCTATAACCGGAATTGAAAACTACACAGATGTAAAACTGAGTTACCGGAACCAGTGGGCCGGTATAACCGGGGCACCGGTAACTTCTTATTTAAGTATTCAGGGTCCATTGGGCAAAAGAGATTTTCGTACCAGCGTTACCTCATATCAAATGCCTGGCGAAAACCCTGCAGGTCCCAAGGCGTGGGATGAGTATGCTGTGTCACAGCCTCACCATGGAATTGGTTTAAATGTTATAAATGATAAAGCAGGGTATATCAATCGCTGGTCAATTGCAGCATCGTATGCATATCATAAACCATTAACAGCCCGTACAAGTATTGCAGCAGGCCTTAACGCAGGTATTACCAGTGTTAACATTGATAAATCAAAAATTGTTTGGGGAAACCTTGACCCTAATGACGATGCCATAGGCATAAACAACGGTGAGATAAAAAAACTTAAACCTGAATTAGGGGTAGGGCTATGGTTATACTCTGCCCGTTACTTTGTCGGCGTATCTGCATTAAATATCATCCCCGGAAAAACAAAGTTTGTTACCAATGATAAATATGGCACGTACTATTCCATCAATTATTTTGGAACAGCCGGCTACAAGTTTGCCATGACTG
>CAYRSA010000049.1:0-1171 GCA_964426845.1 uncultured Candidatus Saccharibacteria bacterium
GTCACCGACACCGGCACCCCCACACCCACGCCGCTGGCGGGTGTGCGGGCCATCACCATCAACACCGCGACGGGCGCCCTGGAACGCGCTGCGCTCAGCGGCGCCGGGGGGAACTACACCATCGGTGATGTGCCCGTGGGCTCGTACTGGGTGGTGTTCTTGGACCCGACCGGGAACCACGCGGCCCGCTACGGGCTCAGCGCACCCACCGTCGCCACCGCCTCGACCGCGTCGGTGGCGGCAGGGGCCAGCGCCGCGTTGCACGCGGCCCTACCCGCGCAGAGCCCCCCTCCGGCCGGCAGCTCGATCACCGGGACCGTCACCGAGACGGGCACCGGCTCAGCGATGTCAGGAGTCGTCGTCGTGGCTTTGCGCACCTCGGACTACGGCCTCGCGCGCACCGCCACCACCAACGCCAACGGCACCTACACCCTCGACGTGGCGCCCGGGAACTACCACCTGGCGTTCCTCGACGCCACCGGCACCCACACCAGCGAGTGGTTCCTCAACCAGCCCATCTCCAACTTTGCCGGCGCGGCGACGGTCGCGGCGCCGTCCATAAGCGCCGACGCCGGCCTCGCGTCGACCACCGGAGCGTTCACCGGCACCGTGACCGCACAGGCGAACGGTGCGGCCATCCCCGACGCCTGGGTCATCGCGATCAACACCAATGGGCAGATCACCCGCAGCACGGTCACTGCCGCCAACGGCACCTACACCCTGGCCGGTCTCGCACCGGGCAACTACCGGGCCGTGGTCGTCGACCCCACCGGCACCCACCCCGTCCGCTACTACCCTGCCAGCGTCGACTACGCCGGCGCCACCGCGATCGCGGTCACCCCGGCCAACAACACCACCGGCATCAACCTGGCCCTCCCCTCGAACTGACCACCGGGCCCTCGGTCTCAGCCGGCCGCGGTGGGGGCGACGGCGCCGCCGGTCGCGGCGGCGACGTTCTCGGCCACGGGGGCGGTCTCGACCTCGACGGTCCAGTTGGCGCCGTAGGCAAGTGCGGGAGCCCCTGCCGCGACGATGTCGGAGACGAACGTCGGGTCGGTGTAGATGTAGATCAGGGCCTGCTCACCCTCGAACACGCAGGTGCTGTACTCGCGGTCCGCGTCGACGATGCCGTCGTACTCGAGTTGGCAGCTGAGGTCGGCGCCGATGTCGG
>CAYRSA010000050.1:0-1133 GCA_964426845.1 uncultured Candidatus Saccharibacteria bacterium
ACGGGAGGTCAGGCGGTGGGGGGCGCCGGCGGGGGTGGGGGCGAGGCCGGCGGGGTCGGGTCCTGCGGGGGCCAGTTGGGCGCCGGCGGGGGAGCGGCCTCCTGCGGGGGCCACGCCGCCGGCTGCTGCGGCGCCGGCTGGGGGGCGTAGCCCGGCTGGGGGGCGTACGCCCCACCCGCCGGGGGGTACCCGCCGCCGCCGTAGGCCGCGGCACGCTGGCGCTTCTTGGCGCCGCCCCGCCGGACCAGGGTGACGATCAGCAGGATCAGGGCGACGGTGAAGCCGATGCCGCCGATGGCCATGCCGCCGAAGATGAAGCCGAGCAGCTTGCCGAGCGACAGGGTGCCGACCCGCACCTCGGTGCCCTCGGGCGCGTCGATGTCGAAGGTGTAGTTGCCGGGGGTGTCCACCGAGAAGAAGCCGAGGGGCACGAACTGCTCGCCCTCGGTGTTGGCCGAGCTGGTGGGGATCGTCTCCTGGCTCAGGGTCTGGGTGGCGCCGTTGGGGTCGGTGATGCGGACGGTGACGAGGTCGGCGGCGTCGCCCGACGGCACCGCGGCGAACACCCAGGCGTCACCGCGGTCGAGCTGGACGTCGCTGGTGCCGGGCGCGGAGATCGTCTGGCTGCCGTCCACGTCGTCGACGAACTGGCGGATGCCCAGGACGAAGAGCACCCCGCCGATCACGGCGGTGACGACGAAGATGCCGAGGGCCCAGAAGAACCCGGCCTTCGGCAGCTTGGGCGGTGCGGCGTACGCGGGGGCGGCCATGGCCAGACGCTAGTGCGGTGGGCGACGGCGCCCCGGGGAGCGCGCGGCGTCGGGCGGGGCCCGCGCCTCAGCCGGTCAGGATCGAGAAGGCGCGGTCGACGTCGCTGAGGTCGGCGAGGACGGCGTCGGCGCCGAGGGTGTGGAGGTCCTCGGGGTGGCCGGTCTCCACGAGCAGGCAGCGGACGCCGCCGGCCCGGGCGCAGGCCAGGTCGTTGGGGGTGTCGCCGATGACCCAGACCTCGTCGGGCGCGTAGGTCTCGCCCCGGAAGCGCTCGACCCGCTCGAGCGCGATGGGGACGAGCTCGAGGCGGTCGGCGTGGTCGGTGCCGTAGGCCCCCACCTCGGCGTCGAAGAGGTGGGTCA
>CAYRSA010000051.1:0-1129 GCA_964426845.1 uncultured Candidatus Saccharibacteria bacterium
CGAGGAAGCCCGCCACGCGCGCGCGGATCTGCACCTGGTGCGAGCTCTGCGTCTGGCCGACGTACTCAAAGCTGACCGGCGTGTCGCGCGGCGCGACGGTCATGACCGTCACCTCGACCGGTGGCTGCGCTTCGGCCTTCGGCGCCTGCTTGCCGCAGCCGGCGAGCAAGCCGAGCAGGATCACGGGGATCAAGAATCCGCGCATGTCGATGCCACTCCGTAGTTGAATCGATGGCCGCGCTGCGCGTGGGCGCGAGCGGGATGCGTTACTGCGGCGGTTCGCCATGTCAAGTCCGGGAACCGTGAGGAGCGAGCGCGGGAAAGGGTCAGAGCCGAACGCAAGTGCCAGCGCGGGTGCCGGCCGCTTCCCCGCCACCGCGGAAGGCGAACCGCTCGGCACTGCTGCCACTCGATAGCGGGATTCTATCGCCTTTCAGCCGCGACCTGCGTGGGGTCGCTCCGGAACGACCCAGGGGCGCTGCAACTGAGTGCCGTCCGGCACCACCTCCGCGCGGGCCGGGGCCGGCGCCGGCGCCGGCGGCGTCGCCCCCAGAGTGCCGCTGCGCGAGGCAGGAATACCGAACGTGGTCGGGGTGACAGGATTCGAACCTGCGACATCTTGCTCCCAAAGCAAGCGCGCTACCGGGCTGCGCTACACCCCGAACCATGCATTGTGCCACCGCCGCCGAGACGGCGGCAAACCGGCCGCGCGCTACCGCGCGAACTTGCGGATCACCGCCAGCGCCTCGTCGATCGCGTGCGCGCCGTCGCCCGACTTGACCGCGTGCGCCACGCACCCGTGCAGGTGGTGCTTGAGGAGCTCCAACGCCAGCGCGTCGAGCGCCGACTGCACGGCGGTGACCTGGGTCAGGATGTCGATGCAGTAGCGGTCCTCGGCGATCATCTTGCCGATGCCGCGGACCTGCCCCTCGATCCGGTTGATGCGCTTGGCGAGCGCCGCGCCGTCGCTGCGCGCGACGGCCGGGTGCGCGTGATGCCCCGCGTGCTCAGCCGACGACTTCAAAGCCGGCGTCCTCGATCGCGGTCTTCATGGCCGGCGTGCCGGTGCGCGCCGCGTCGTACGTCACCTTCGCCGCACCCGGCTGCAGCGTCACCGCGACGTCGGCCA
>CAYRSA010000052.1:0-1127 GCA_964426845.1 uncultured Candidatus Saccharibacteria bacterium
TACCCCCTGTCCATGGCAGTTTGTACGCCAGTTGACGACGGAACTCCGCCCATCCTTGATCCAAGATCGATTTATTCAACCCTGACTTTGCTTTCACATTTTTCCCTGGTTTCTCAACAGTTTTCGAGGCCGAAGTACTCATACCCTTCACATTCAGATCCTCAACTATTACCACTGCGTGGTTTTTGCTAATGGCTGTTGAGACCTTGTGTTGAAAGTCCTTGCGGCTACTAGAGATGAATTCATGAAGCTTTTGAATTCTCTTAACTTGCTTGCGCCAGTTTGCGCCGAACTTCATCTTTCGTCTAAGTTTTCTTTGTTCCTTCCGTAGCCTTTTTTGTTTCCTCCTGTACATGCTGACTGGTGCAACCTGTGTGCCATCAGACATGGTGGCAAACTGGGCAATCCCTAGATCTATTCCCACGACTGTTCCTATTCTTGGAGGCACCTCTTCCTCCCGCTCCGTTTGAACACTTACATACCAATCATCTGAACTTCCAGTCACTGTAACTTGTTTGACAGTACCAACAATTGCTCTGCTTTTGCGATATCGAATCCACCCTAGGTTTGGCAAAAAAATACGGCTATTTTTTTCATCGATTTTTATTTGTTTTGGATCTGGATATCGGAAAGATTCGCTTCTCGACTTCTTCTTGAACTTGGGAAATGATGCGCGGCTGGCAAAGAAGTTCTTGAATGCTGTATCCAAGTCTTTCAAGGCTTGCTGCAGCGGATGAGTTGGCGCAGAAGACAAAAACGACGTATCCTCGGCATGCCGCCATTGCGTTAGGTACTTGCAAAGTTCTGGATATGCAAGGTGCTTTTCCCCTGCGTCCCTACTTTGTTTCTGAAGTGCCAAACCTTTGTTGTAGACAAAGCGCCTACAACCAGCAAACTGTCGAATCTTTTCTCGTTGTTCACGAGTTGGGCGCAGTTTGAATTTGAAAGCTTGCAACTTCAGCATAGAAACCACCCGCTAAGCCGCAGTACGGCTCGCTTTGAATGAATGCATACCTATGTATGTGTATCATAAACTGCTCTGTTTTGCAAGACATTTTTCGCGGGCTGTGCCCGCTGCGCTATCCTCCTCGCCCTGAAGGACGAGGCTTGCCGCGCGTTCTGGTCAA
>CAYRSA010000053.1:0-1121 GCA_964426845.1 uncultured Candidatus Saccharibacteria bacterium
GGTCGACCAGGAAGGCCTCCGAGTCCACGGCGAAGAAGTTGATGAGCTGTGTCCGTCCCGGGGTCTTGCTCACGAACGCGAGCCGGCGCCGGCCCGCGAGCGTGTTGAGCGCGCTGGATTTCCCGGCGTTCGAGCGACCGATGAAGGCGACCTCGGGAAGCGATCCCGGAGGCAGCTTCCGCGGGTCGTGGACGGAGAGGAGGTATCGGGCGTTCTCGAGGCGCATCGGCCAGCCTCAGCGCCGCGGCGGGCGGGACTTGCCCGGGGTGGCGGGGGCGGCGGCGCCTACGGTAAAATCCGAGGGTTCACCGGAATCAACAGAAAAAAGAGGATCGGCAATGCGTGCATTCCAGCGGTTGGCGGGGCTCATGGCGATAGTCTACGCAACGCTCGCGCAGGGTGCTGCGCCCGCACCGGCGCCGAAGCCGGACCTCGAGCGCGGAAAGCAGATCGCCGCCACCGTTTGCGTGGCCTGCCACGGCCCGGACGGAAACAGCCCTGTGCCGGCCAATCCCATTCTCGCGGGCCAGCATGCGGATTACCTCGCTGCCCAGCTCGCCGCCTACAAATCGGGCGCGCGCGCCAACCCGATCATGGCCGGCATGACGGCGGCCCTCACCCCGGAGGACATGCGCAGCGTCGCCGCGTGGTTCTCGCAGCAGGCCCCGAAGCCGTCCGCCGCCAAGGACAAGGCGCTCGCCGCGCGTGGCCAGCAGATCTGGCGCGGGGGCATCCGCCAGGGCAGCGTTCCCGCCTGCGCCGGGTGCCACGGAGCTGCCGGCGCCGGCATCCCGTCCCAGTACCCGCGGCTGGCCGGGCAATACGCCGACCTCACGTTCGCCTGGCTCAAGGCATTCGCCGACGGCTCCCGCGCGAACGCCGTCATGACGGGAATCGCCGCCAAGATGTCCGAGGCCGACATGAAGGCGGTCTCGGAATACGCCGCCGGGCTTCGCTAGCCTTCGCCGCCGGGATCCGGCGGCTCCTCCGCGCCCCGCGCCTGCGTGTAGGCGTTCCTTCCCCTGCGCTTCGATTCATAGAGCGCGGCATCGGCCGCGCGCACCAACGCTTCTGCGCCCTTGGCCGGCCCCGGAAGGAAGGCGCCGCCGATGCTCGCGCTC
>CAYRSA010000054.1:0-1119 GCA_964426845.1 uncultured Candidatus Saccharibacteria bacterium
TGCAGGGGAACCGCCGCCTTGCGGAAGGCTTCGCGGTCGACCTGGACCACGGTCTTGCCGAGCTTGCGCAGCTCATCGGCGATCTTCTGCTCGGAGGTGCGGATTTCGTCCGACGCCTTGGCAGCGGCCTGTGTCAGGGTGTCCTCGAAGATCTTCTTCTCGCCGTCGTTCAGCTTCGACCAGACATGGGAGCCGACGATCGTCAGCAGCGACTCCGTGATGTGGCCGGTCAGCATGACGTGGCTCTGCACCTCGTAGAACTTCTTTGCCATGATGGTGGGCAGAGGGTTCTCCTGCCCGTCCACCGTGCCTTGCTGCAGCGCAAGATAGACCTCGGCGAACGCAATCGGGGTGGCGTTGGCGCCGACCGATTTCGCCAGCATCAGATAAAGCGGCGCAGGCGGCACGCGCAGCTTCATCCCCTTCATGTCTTCGGGCTTCTTGATCTCCTTGTTGGCCGTCACCATCCGCTCGCCGTAGTAGGTGAGCGTGACGACCTTGTGCTTGGTCTTGTCCTCGTAGCCCTTGGCGAGTTCGCGGAACAGCTTGCTGCCGCGATAGGCCTTCCAGTGATCGAAATCGCGCAGCATGAACGGCGCGCCGGAAATCGACAGCGGCTTGTAGACCGATCCCGCAAAGGACGTGCCGGTGTAGATGATGTCGACCGTGCCGAGACCGAGACCTTCGTTGATCTGGTTCTCATTGCCGAGCTGCGAGGCGGCGAACACCTCGATGTCATACTTGCCGTTGGTGAGCTTCTTGATCTCGCCGGCCGCCCAGACCGCCTGGGTGTGATAGGGCTCGGCGACCTCGTAGACATGCGCCCATTTCAGCTTGGTCTGCGCCGAGGCCGGAGCTGCGATGACGGATGCAATTGCGAATGCTGCCGACAGCGCGGCGCGGCGTGTCCAGACGGACATTACTCTCTCCTCCCATGTTGCTATAGACCGCGAGGTCTTTCGGGGAGAAAGTCGCCGAAATATTTTCTCGATGCAAGTGGAAGCGCGTTGCGACTTAAGTCAGGGCGCTCTTGAGATCGAAGCCGGGATCGGCCGCCTGCTCCGGAATGATTGAACCATTTTGGGCGAGCAGCCTCCGTCCGAACATGTGGTCGCCGGC
>CAYRSA010000055.1:0-1112 GCA_964426845.1 uncultured Candidatus Saccharibacteria bacterium
CGCAGCGGCGCGACGGCGGACGGGGCTAGGCTAGAATGGCGCGGCCCCCCGCGGGCGGGAGAGCGCGTGCCACGACCACCGGATCCACGATGGATGCGCAGGACGAGGGCGTGACCTAGTGTCGCGCCCGGATCGACTCGCGCGCGTGGCCCCGGGCTGGCCGGCGCTCGCCGGCTACCGGCGCGACGACTTCCCGCACGACCTCGCCGCGGGCCTCGCCGTGGCGGCGGTCGCGATTCCCGGAAGCGTCGCCAACGCGCAGCTCGCGGGCTTCTCGCCGGTGGTCGGGCTCTACGCGAGCACGCTGCCGATGATCGCGTATGCGCTGTTCGGGACGTCGCGGCAGTTGATGGTCGGCCCGAGCGCCGCCAGCGGGGCGATCGTCGCCTCGGCCGTCGCGCCGCTCGCCGGCGGCGACGACGCGCTGTACCTCGCGCTGGCGACCGCGCTGACGGCGATCGCCGGGCTGCTGTGCATCGGCGCGTCCTTCCTGCGGCTGGGCGCGCTGGCCGACTTCCTGTCCAAGCCGATCCTCGTCGGGTTCATGAACGGCGTCGCGATCAACGTCGTGCTGAGCCAGGTCGGCGTGCTGTTCGGCGTGCGCGTCGAGGCGGACCGCATCCTGCCGCGCATCTGGGAGTTCCTGGGCAGCCTCCCGGCCACGCACGTGCCCACGCTGCTCGTGGGCGCGACGACGATGGCCGTGCTGGTCGTGGCGCCGCGGCTCGTCCGGCGGTTGCCCGCCGCGCTGATCGCGATGGTGATCGCGGGCCTGGGCGTGCAGGCGCTGGGCCTCGAGGCGCAGGGCGTGCGCACGATCGGGCCGGTTCCGGGGGGCTTTCCGTTGCCGGCCATACCGGCGTTTCCGCTCGACCTCCTGCCGACGCTGGTGGCGGAGGCGGCGGGGCTCGCGCTCGTGCTCTTCTCGTCGTCGATGCTGGCGGCGCGCAGCTTCGCCGACCGCAACCGTTACGACGTCGACGCCGACCGCGAGATCGCGGCGCTCGGCGTGGCCAACCTCGCGGCGGCGTTCGTGCAGAGCTTCGCCGTGCAGGGGACGAACTCGCGGACCGCGGTCGGCGAGGTGGCCGGCGGCCGCACGCAGGTGACCG
>CAYRSA010000056.1:0-1111 GCA_964426845.1 uncultured Candidatus Saccharibacteria bacterium
CTGTAACCGATCGGAATCGACGGGACACATAGGCGGTGCAGGGCGCGAGGTCGCCCTGCAAGGAGAGCCGCCGAGTGTCCGACTTCGTCCCGCCGTGTTGTCCCAACCAGTCGTGCCGGATGCACACGGCACCGGTGCCGCGCTTCTTCGAGCGCCGCGGTAGCTATCGGCCCAAGTGCAGGTCCGCTCCGGTGCCGCGCTTCCGGTGCCGCACCTGCCGCCGCGGCTTCTCCTTCCAGACGTTCCGGGTCGACTACCGCGACCATCGACCCCACGACAACGTCACCCTGTTCTCGCTGCTGGTCAGTGGCGTCGGCCTTCGACAAGCTGGCCGCCTGATCAGGATGAACGTCGGTTCCCTGCAGCGGAAGTTCCGCAAGCTCGGCCGCGCTCTACGCCGCCTCAACCGCAACCTGAGGTGCAAGTTGCCGGCCCACCGCACCCTGGTGTTCGACGAACTCGAGACCTTCGAGCACAGTGCGATCTGCCCGGTGACCGTGCCGGTCGTCGTGGACCGCGACAGCAAGCTCGTCGTTGCGGCGAGCGCGGCACCGATCCGAAGGGTCGCCGCCAAGGGCAGCCGGCGGCAGCGTTGGCTCGCACGCCATGAGGAGAAGCACGGCCGGCGCCGCGATCGAAGCCGCGTCTGCGTCCACCTGGTGCTCCGGCGCTGCCGCGATCTCCTGGGCGACACGCCCGTCGTGCTCCTTTCCGACCAGAAGCCGCTCTACGCCTCCCTGTGTCGCCGACTGTTCGGCGCGAGGAGCCGGCATCAGACCTTCTCGGGCAAGCTCGCTCGGACGGTCTTCAACCCGCTGTTCCCGGTCAACCACGCCGAAGCCATGCTGCGTGACAACTGCGGACGACTGCGGCGTCGGTCCTGGCTCGTCTCGAAGAACGTCCGCTACCTGCGGCTCCACCTCGAGTACTTCGTCGCCTATCGCAACTGGCACCGGGCCTGCACCAACCACCACCCACTCGGGCATGCACCCGGCGTCCTCCTGCACCTGATCCCCCGCAACCTGGACCTGGCCGAACTCGTCGCCTGGCGCCAGGACTGGGGCACCAGGTCGATCCACCCGACGACCCAGGCCAGCGCGGCGTGATGACC
>CAYRSA010000057.1:0-1108 GCA_964426845.1 uncultured Candidatus Saccharibacteria bacterium
TCAGGCCGAAGCGCAAGGTGTCCGAACGACCGGTCGGAGGGCCGGTCCGAATGCGCATCAGGGGGCACTCGCCCTCGAGCCCGATCATCCCGCGTCCGCCGACGGGCTGACTTCTCAGGTGCGGACTCCCACAGGCCTGGCCATGTGAGCGGCGGTGCTGCCTCATCGGAGATCGCCATCGCCGGCAGATCGTTCGCCGCCTCGCCCCTAGCGAAAGGCCTATCTGGTGCTAGGACTGCGTGCGACTCTTGGTACGTAAGCGCGAACGCGAGCGAAGTGTCAACGGGTGAAGCAGTTGAGGAAGCGACCGGCGGGTCCCTCCTTACGATTTCGTGCCAGTGAGTCCGGCTATGCACGACGCCTTTCTCGATCTTCACGAGGTGAGACGAGGCTGATGGTTTCGTGGATGATCCACGGCGTGGCAGCCACCATCCGACCTAGCATTCGGAATACCAGGCCGCTCTACTTACGTTCAAGCGATCGAATCTTGGCCTCCAACTTGTCGATCTCGCGGATCGCCTTCCGTGGCATGGACTGCCGGTTCTCGCCATAGGTTCGCTTGAGGTTGGCGAGCCGCGCTCTCGATTTGATGAGAACCTGGGATTCCTTGTACGTGAGGAAAGACGTTGGTTTACGTCGTTCTTCGTAAGCAGGCTTCCGCCCACGGGAGGCCTCTCGCTTGAGGCGCTCAAGCGTCCGAAGCAAGAAGGGACCGTCATCCCAGTAGTCCGCGCCCAAGCGATCTCCAGGTCCCAAGGTCCAGCCAGCATCCCCGGGGCTTCTCTGCGCAGGAGGGTAGGGGTCGCTCGCTGCACGGAGCGCCACTATCCGTCCATCACAAGTGATGCCGAGTTCTGCGGTCTTCGATCCACCATCGTCGTACTGGGCAAACCGGTACGTGACCTTGTGGCTCCCGATGGGAAGCGCCCGTGCGGCTTCGACCCAGCCCTGACGCTGCGTCCGCGACCCCTTGGCAGACGAAATGGCTGGTCGCATGACAGGAACCAGCCAATCCGGGTGGGCATCTGCGACTGACCGTACGAGATCGAGGAGGTGAATCGCCCCGGGTTTCATGCGGACGTGGTGGTTAGAGACTCCGGCTCTGTGT
>CAYRSA010000058.1:0-1104 GCA_964426845.1 uncultured Candidatus Saccharibacteria bacterium
GATCAAGCACCGTGCCGCCAGGAGGGGTCACCATCCTGACCAACCACTCCATGAGCTTCACTGGCTTCACGGTTGGGTGGTTGTTGATCATCCCATCGGGTAGTCCGGCATTGCGCTCGGACTTGGCGGTCTTGGCGCAGTAGAAGAACCGCGACGCCCCACCGGAGTCGCCGTAGAGGACCCCGGCGTCGTCGGTTGACGAGGTGCCGGAGATCCCCCGACCACCGCCGTACACGTCAGACCCCTTCTCCATGTTCTCAGCCGAGCGCTTGTGGCCCCCTGCCGCTGCCTTGCCTGACGTGAGAATTCCAGTCTGTTCATCGAGCAGGCGCACGGCGCAGTCGTCGTGGCAGTCGAACACGGGGGCAGCGAACCCATCGCCAGACTCGTAGCCGCCACCGAACTCGACGGTGGCTTCACCAGTCTTGGACATCTTGGCCCCGCCCCCGAACGTGTCCGGTGCGGTGCCGACCAGTTCGCAGTCGTCGTGGTGCCCGAAGATCACGTTGGCAGGCCAACGACCGGCTGACCAACGACCATCTACATCCTGCGGCATCCCGTAGACCCCCATCATGAGAGCGTTACCACCGGCAACATTGGCAGCAGGAGGGTTGTACCGAACCTCGGTTCCGATCCTCGTAGCGTCAACGTTGATAGCGCCCGTGCCATGTCCCAACACGTTCTTGGCAACCGTCCCCTTGAACGGCTTGCGGGCAAGGATGATCGGTTCGTGGGCAGGCTTTAGGGCCGTGCCAAGCGGCTCCAGGCTCATCAGCCAGGCCGGGTCGGGGAGTCCGCACCAGGAGCAGACAGCGGCCATCGCTGCTCGCCCTCCACCGTGATCGTCAAGGATGGTCCGTCGAGGCTCACTTCGACCTGGATCGACTCCAACACCTGCGTCGTGATCGCCTCGATCTTGTGGTGACACGTCTCGCACAGCGCCACCAAGTTCTCCGAGCGGTTCGTCCCCCCGATCCGGAACGGCACCAGATGGTGGACATGCAGTTCGGTCAACCTCTTGGGCCTGGCTCCACACGACCGGCACCCGCGGTCAGATCGGAAGAGCACACGTCTGAACTCCAGTCACCAACCACAATCTCGTAT
>CAYRSA010000059.1:0-1088 GCA_964426845.1 uncultured Candidatus Saccharibacteria bacterium
GTCGAAGCGCCACGTCATCTACGAGAGCTGCCCGACCAAGATCCTGCTCCCGAACAGCGAGGCGGGCTCCGAGCAGGGCGCCGCGATCTACCGCGCGATCGGGCTCAACGAGCGGGAGATCGAGATCGTCGCGCAGAGCGCCAAGAAGCGCGACTACTACTACACCTCGCCGCTCGGGAACCGCCTGATGGACCTCACCCTCGGGCCGCTCGCGCTCGCCTTCGTCGGCGCCACCGGCCGCGAGGACCTCCGCGCGATCCGCGAGCTGCGGGCGATGTACGGCCCGGAGTGGCCGCGTGCCTGGGTGCGCCAGCGCGGGCTCGACCGCTGGGCGGACCAGTTGGCCGACCGATCGAGCGACCGCAACGAAAGGAGCCTCGCATGCGCCGGCTGAAGCACATCGTCGTCGCTTGTCTCTGCCTCAGCCTGGTTTCGGGCCTCGTGACCCCTCGCCCGGCGAAGGCGCAGTGGCTGGTCTACGACGCCGTCAACTGGATCGAGAACGCGACGCAGGTCATCCAGCAGGTCTACGAGATCTACCAGCGGTACCAACAGCTCATCAACGACTACCAGCGCTACGCGACGATGGTGAAGAACCTGGAGCGCTTCGACGAGCTCTCCTTCCGGAGCCTCGTGGGGCTGGCCGTCGCGGTCAACGACATCATCCAGTACGGCGAATCGCTCGGCCACACCCTGGACGACATCGACGCCCAGTTCGCCGACACGTTCCCGGGCTACGAGCCGATCCTCGAAGAGGGCTGGCTGGAGATCTTCGAGCATCGCAACCGTCGAGCGCTCGACACGTTGCGCTACTCGCTCAACGCGCTCCACCGGATCTCCTGGGAATCGGTCCCGTCGCAGCACATCCTGGAACGCCTCGCGGCCGACGCCGAGGCCGCGGACGGCAACGTCGAGGCGCTGCAGGCCGCCAACGAGTTCCTGCATCACCAGGCCGGCGAGCTCGCCGAGATCAGCCAGCAGCTCTCGCTCCAGACCAACGTCCAGACGGTCTACTGGGCGTACCAGCTCGACCGCGAGGCGTCGGACCGCGCCACGACGAGCCAGTGGATCGTCAACGGGGTCGCCGA
>CAYRSA010000060.1:0-1084 GCA_964426845.1 uncultured Candidatus Saccharibacteria bacterium
GGTCAGACACCCCAGGACTGGTAGGTGTCAAGCGGCGATGTTGGCGGGTTGGTCGTGGCGGTGGCCCCAGGCGGTGTGTTCGTCGTAGAGGGTCCGGGTGTGGAGGCAGCCGTGGAGGATGCCGACGAGTCGGTTGGCGAGCGCTCGCAGCGCTTTGTGGTGGCTGTCGCCCTGGGCGCGCCGGTGGTCGTAGTAGGCCCGGGCCCCGGGGCTGGGGCGTAGCGAGCAGAAGGCCCATTGGTCGGTCGTGTCCGCAAGCCGCGATGGGCGAACGAACCGGGCGAGCGCGACGGTGCGGGTGCCTGAGGCGCGGGTGATGGGTGACGTGCCGGCGTAGTTCTTGCGAGACTTGGCGTCTGCGTAGCGGTTCGGGTCATCCCCGAACTCTGCGAGCGCCCGGGCGCCGAGAGTGACACCGATTCCTGGCAGGGAGAGGTAGATGTCGGCGTCCGGGTGCTGTTCAAAATGGGCGGCCAGCTCTGCGTCGAGTGCGGCGATCTGTTCGTTGAGCGCGGCGAGGATCGCGACCTGTGCTCGGGTGGTGGCCCCGAACGCGGCGACGACCGGGTCAGGCGCGGCCAAAGCGTCGGCGCGGAGGCCTTCGACGATGGTCTGGGCGCGGGTCTCGATGTTGCGGGTCCGCCCTCCGGCCCGTAACAGGGTGCGGACCCGCCCTGGGGTGAGGGACCGGGCTTCGGTGGGGGTGGGGGCGCGGCCCAACACTGCGAGGGTGTCGCGGTCGGCGAGGTCGTCGAAGGTGTCGAGCGCGGCGGGGAAGTACTCGCGGAGCGCCGAGCGGAGCCGGTTGGTGTGACGGGTCCGTTCCCAGATCAGGTTCTGATGGGCTCGGGCCAGGACCTTCACGCCTTCGGCGAGCCCGCTGTCGCCGGCGACCTGGCGGTGGTTGTGACGGTCGAGGCGGACCAGCTCGGCGAGCATCTTGGCGTCACCGGGGTCCGACTTCGCTCCCGACAGGCTGTGGCGGTCCCGGTAGCGCGACGCCGCTTTCGGGTTGATCGCGTAGACGGTGTAGCCGGCCTCGACCAGCGACTGGACCCACAGGCCCCGGTCGGTCTCGATCCCC
>CAYRSA010000061.1:0-1054 GCA_964426845.1 uncultured Candidatus Saccharibacteria bacterium
ATCCTCGGGGCTCTGATGCACAAGGGCGTCCTGTCGCTGCGACTCGTGGCCCAGGACGGCGTGCGGATCCGTGCGTCTGCGTCGGCGCCGTCTTTCCGCAAGCGCGACTCGCTCGAGGAGTGCCGCGAGCAGGCCGCGCTTCACCTCAAGGCCGTCCTCGCAGGTGCTGACGACCCAGAGGTCTCGGCGGCCCAGCAGGCCGCTCGCGAAGCCGGCGCGCGCGACTTCCAGCGACGCGTCGATGAAGCGATCGCGTCGGTCGAAGCGCTCCAGGCAACGCGACGTCCGTCGGAGTCCGCTCCTCGCGCCTCGACGACCGACCCCGAGGCACGCGTGATGAAGATGGCCGATGGGGGCTTCCGACCGGGCTTCAACATGCAGCTCGCCACCGCGGGCTCGGAGCTCGGCGGCCCGCGCACCGTCGTGGGCGTCAACGTCACCAACGTCGGCAGCGACATGGGTGCGGTCACGCCGATGCTCGATCAGATCGAAGAGCGCACCGGGCAACTCCCCGAAGTGCTCCTCGCCGACGCCAACCATGGCGACCACGCCTCGCTGGCCGGTGCCGCCGAACGCGGCGTGGAGGCCCTGATCCCCGTTCCCAAGAGGCGACGCGGCACCGTCACGGGAGCAAGCAGAGCCAATGTCGACCCGGCCGTTGTCGCGTGGCGACAGCGGATGGAGGGAGACGACGCCAAGACCACCTACCGCGCTCGAGCTGGCCTCTGTGAGTGGACGAACGCACAAGCGACCTCGCGCTGTGGAATACGCCAGTTCTTCGTGAGAGGCATCGCGAAGGCGACGAACGTCGCACTGCTCTTTGCCATCACAATCAACCTGACGCAGCACAGCGCGACGCTAGCCGGCGGCGTCTAACTACGCGCCTGACGGCTCCGCCCTAGAAGGCACAGCGTCTCCGCACCGATTCGGAACCCGAGACTCGTTGCACGAAGTGATGGTCGCTCTCGCCGATCGCTTCTTCGACGCTCATCGAAATAGACGTCGACGTCGTTGGACCAGAAGTCCGGCGATCGCCGACGTCTACGTCCGAGAT
>CAYRSA010000062.1:0-1047 GCA_964426845.1 uncultured Candidatus Saccharibacteria bacterium
GGCCAGCCCCGGATCTTCTATTCGATGAGCCGCGATGGCTTGCTGCCTCCGTTCTTCCGGCAGCTTCACCCGAAGTATCAGACCCCGCACATCACGACCATCGTCACCGGCATCCTGGTGGCTTTGGGCTCGACCATTCTTGATGACGACGAGACCTACGACCTCACCAACATCGGCACCCTGTTCGCGTTCCTCGTGGTCTGTCTGGGTGTGCTGGCGTTGCGCCTGAAGGACCCAGGTCGCCATCGTCCCTTCCGAGTGCCCTTCGTGTGGCTGGTGGCACCTCTGGGTGCTGCGGGGTGCCTGTACACCATGTACTACCTGCCCACCGCGGCCTGGGAACGGTTCGGAATCTGGCTGCTCATCGGCACGGCGCTCTACTTCCTTTACGGTCGGAGGCATTCCAACCTGAGCGCGGCACGGGATGCGGCACGTCCCCCTTCGTGAGTCGCCGGGCCTGATCGGCGTGGGCCGTTGAAAGCCGTCGTCGTCGTTCCCACCTACAACGAGCGCCAGAACATCGATGCGCTCCTGGAGGCGTTGTTGGCGCTTCCAGGCGGCCTTCATGTGCTGGTCGTCGATGACGGTTCGCCCGATGGGACGGGGACTCGTGTGGATGAATGGGTTGCGCGCGAGCCCCGCGTCGGCGTGATCCACCGTCCGCGAAAGATGGGGCTCGGCACCGCGTACATCGCGGGCTTCTCCCGCGGTCTGGCGGACGGGTTCGAAGCGCTCATCGAGATGGATGCGGACTTCTCGCACCGGCCCGCTTACGTGCCCGAGCTGATCGCAAAGGCGGGCGAGTTCGATCTAGTGATCGGATCGCGCTACATCCCGGGCGGGGGGACGAGCGGTTGGGGCCTGCACCGGCGCCTGCTGAGCCAGGGGGCCAATGTGTTTGCGCGCGGCATGCTGGGGTTGAAGGTCCGCGACTGCACCGCGGGCTTCCGCTGCTACACCGCCGCGGCCTTGCGGCGGATCGATTTCACCGGCGTGCTTGCCGAGGGGTACTCATTCCAGGTGGAGATGCTGGTTCGGATTCTCAAG
>CAYRSA010000063.1:0-1041 GCA_964426845.1 uncultured Candidatus Saccharibacteria bacterium
GACTTCGAGAACTTCCTGCTGATGCACGCGATGGGCGCCAACGCCGCGGGCCAGATCGCGAGCGTCGTGGCGGGGGGCGTGCTGCTCGCGCTGATGGGCGCGGGCGGGCACTGAAAACCGAGCCAGGCTCGATTTGGTCCGATTTGGTCTGCGAAATCGAGCCTGGCTCGGTTTTCGCGCCGCGCACGCCTACGCCGGCGCGCACATCGCCACGACGTCGGGCCCGTCGCCCTCCGCGACCCACCCCTTCGCTACCATCGCGTCGCGCACCGCGCGGTCGGTCGTGTAGCGGTGATTCGCGTCGGCACGGTTGCTGTACACGCGATACACGGGCACCGTTCCCGCCGCGCACAGGCCCGCGCTGGGCGGGTACAGGTGGAAGAATGCCGCCGACTCCAGCACGAACGTCGGGTTTCTCGACATCGTGCCCGCGCACTCCGCTTCGTCGCGGCCGAAGAAGTGCCCGTCGCCCTTCCCCGGCGGAATGTAGATCCGGCACACGGCCGACGATCCGGCCACCGCGCTCATCAGCGCGGGAATCGTCCGGCCCGTGCGCGCCCAGCCCTTGAGCGTGCCGGCGTCGAGCAGCGCGATCTCCGCCGCCGCCCACGTGATGAAGTAGTGGTCGAAGCCCGCGTGGTAGTACTCGACCAGCGTCACCGGCACCGGCGCGCCGGTCGTCGCGAGCGCCGCGCGCACGGCGCCCGCCGCGTCGAGAAGCCCCGCGCCGCAGATCGCCGTGGTGCACGTCGATCCGACCGGGAACGGCTTGGCGGCGCCCTTCACCAGCGTGCGTACCTGCGCGGCGTCGAGGTCGGGTGCAACGGACAGCATCAGCGCCACGACGCCGCTCACGAGCGGCGCCGAGAAGCTGGTGCCGGCGCGGGCCGCGGTGGAGTCGGCCCCGGGCACCGTCGCACCGGTGTTGTCGAGCGCGAGGAAGTTGTACGCGCTGCCGGCCGTGCCGTTGCCGCCCGGCGCCATCAGGTCGACGCGCGCGCCGTAGTTCGAGTAGCCGGCGCGGTTGCCGCCGAACGTCGA
>CAYRSA010000064.1:0-1035 GCA_964426845.1 uncultured Candidatus Saccharibacteria bacterium
TTGGCCTCGACCATTTCCTTCTTGGCCTGGCGCGCCTCGCGCTCGCCCTTCTGCACGCCGTGCACGATCTTGCGGAATTCGCCGATCTCGAGGCCGGTGAGCGCCGCGAGCTGCTGGATCTCGCCGCGCAGCTCCTTGATGCGGTCCTTCTCGTGGTGGACGAAGTTCTTCCAGCCCTTGGCCGACAGTTTCGAGACGCGGTTGAGCCAGCGCGGATCGAGCTCCGAGCCCTGGTAGTTCTTCAGGAAATCCTCGCGCGCGACGCCGTGGCTGTCGCCGAGGCGCAGCAGGCGGCCTTCGAACGAAACAAGGCGCTTGTTGATGTCGTAGAGCTGCTCGACGAGGCTGTCGATGCGGGCCTGGTTGAGGCGCAGCGACTTCACCTCGACGATGATCTCGTCCTTCAGCTTCTTGTACTTGCGCTCCTGGTGCGGGGAGAGCGAATCGTTCTGCAGCTGGCTGGCGATATCGTGCTCCTGCAGCCGGCGCAGCTTCTTGTACTCGGAAGCGATCTTGTCGAAGGTCTCGACCACCTTCGGCTTCAGCTCGGCCTCGATGGCGGCAAGCGACATCTGGTTCTCGAACTCGTCGTCATCCATGTCGGCTTCGGCGGCGGCCTCGCCGGGATCCTTTTCCTCAGCGTCAGGATCGGCGCCGGGAACAGTACCCGGTGCTGCGCGGAACGGCGTCGCCGACGGCGGTGCGGCAGGCGGGGCGACATGGGCGGGCGCGGCGGCCTCGCCATTGCCGGCGGCAGCCACGCCGGTGATCGGCTGGCCGTCGGGACCGACGACCGCCGGGTTGAGCCCGCTCTTGGCATCGGGGCCGGCGTAAGTGGCCTCGAGATCGATGATGTCGCGGAGGAAGATCTTTCCTTCGTTGAGCTCGTCGCGCCAGATGATGATGGCCTGGAAGGTGAGCGGGCTTTCGCACAGACCCGCAATCATCGCCTCACGGCCGGCCTCGATGCGCTTGGCAATGGCGATTTCGCCTTCGCGGGAGAGCAGCTCGACCGTGCCCATCTCGCGCAGATAC
>CAYRSA010000065.1:0-1033 GCA_964426845.1 uncultured Candidatus Saccharibacteria bacterium
TGGGCGCTCCGCCGCCGGGGGCTGGTGGTGGGCTTCGTGCTGCTCTCCGCGGCGGGGGCGGTGTTCCTGTTCAAGGGGCTCAAGCGGGAGTTCGTGCCGCCGGAGGACCGGGGATGGTTCCTGACCTTCGCCATCGCGCCCGAGGGCTCCACCCTGCAGTACACCGATGCCTACCAGCGGCGGCTGGAGGCCATCCTGGCCCGCACCGACGGGATCGAGAGCTACTTCAGCGTGGTGGGCGGCTTCCTCGGCAACCCCAGCCAGGGGATCGTCTTCTGCCTGCTGGAGGACTGGGCCACCCGCACCCGCTCGGTGGATGACATCATCGGCGAGGTGCAGCCGCAGTACTTCGGGGTGCCGGGCGTCATGGCCTTCGCCAGCAACCCGCCGGCCTTCGGCGGGTTCGGGAAGCCGATGCAGTTCGTGGTGCAGCACCCGAACTTCGACAGCCTGGTGCACGGGGTGGACACGCTGGTCAAGCGGGCCCGGATGATCCCGGGGCTGATCAACGTGGACAGCGACCTGCGGGTGAACAAGCCGCAGCTCACGGTCTCGTTCGACCGGGACCGGGCGGAGGACCTCGGGGTGCCGGTGGGGGACGTGGCGGGCGCGCTGCAGACGCTGCTGGGCGGGCGCCGGATCAGCACCTTTACCCGGGACAACAAGCAGTATGACGTGATCGCGCAGCTGGGCGCGGTGGAGCGGGCCACGCCCAGCGACATGACCGGGATCTACCTCCGGGGGCGGGAGGGCGCGCTGGTGCAGCTCTCCTCCGTGGCCACCGTCCAGGAGGGGGTCGGGCCCCGGCAGCTCAGCCACTTCAACCGGATCCGCTCCGCCACGGTGGACGCCAACCTGATGCCCGGGTTCACCCTGGGCGAGGCGCTCGACTCGATGCGGGCGCTGGGCCGCGAGGTGCTGCCCGCCGGGAGCTCGGTGGCGCTCTCGGGGGAGTCACGAGAGCTGGAGGAGTCGGGGAGCTCGCTCTACTTCGCCTTCGTGCTGGCGCTGGTGGTGGTGTTCATGGTGCTGG
>CAYRSA010000066.1:0-1012 GCA_964426845.1 uncultured Candidatus Saccharibacteria bacterium
CGCGGCGGGGGGCCGGTCCAGCCGTCGCCGAAGTAGCCGGGCGCGGTGTCGGGGTTGAAGGCGCGGCGGAGGGTGCCGGCGTCGTCGTAGCAGGCGCCGCTCGGGAGGGTGGTCGGGTCGGCGGCGACGCGCCAGAGCTCGCCGCGCGCGCGGCCGGCTTCGAGGAGGTGGCCGAGGACGACCTCCTGGGTGCGGGCGTGGTTGTCGGTGATGCCGGGAGGCTGGGCGGCGAGCCAGCGGGCGAAGGCGTTGGTGCCGGCGCGGGTGGTGGCCGCGGCGCGGTCGCGGACGACGCCGACGGAGGCGAGCTCGGCGGCGAGTTGCTGGGCGAAGCCGAGGGTGTCGGCGATCGCCTCCCACTCGCGGCGGTACCAGGCGTGGACGTCCTGCGGGGAGCGGAGCTCGACGTCGGGGACGAGGTCGGCGAGGGCGCGGATCCCCGGGCCGTAGCAGTCGAGGTCGGGGGTCATCGGTACTCCTCCGGGAGGGCGCCGACGAGGGCCTGGAAGACGGCCTGTACTCCGGGCCAGGCGGCGGCGCTGAGCTTTGGGGGGATCGTGGTGGTGTCGGCGAGGTCGACGCCGAGGCTCTTCGCGTCGCCGAGGAAGCGGGCGCGGACGTCGTTGTAGGTCTTGCCGCCGCGGCCGTCCTTGAGGAGCGTGGGGCTCGCCCAGCCGGCCTTGATGTCGGCGTGGTCGTCGATGCGGTAGTTGGCGAGGAGGCGCTGGAGGTAGACGGCGGCGCCGAAGGCGGAGACGCGGGGCTGGAACATGATCTCGGGGGGCGCGCGGAGGAGCGGGGCGTTGCTGCCGACCTCGGGGACGCCGGTCCAGAGGAAGTAGGGGGCGAGGGCGCCGAAGAGGCCGCCGGAGCCGAAGTCGGCCGCCTGCTCGCCGAAGCGGAGGGCGGGGTTGCGGGCCTTGCTGTTGTTGTAGCCGCGGCGTGAGGCGTCGCGCTCGGCGGCGCTCTTGTTCTGGGCGGTGGTGACGAAGCCGGACTCGCGCTTGGCGAT
>CAYRSA010000067.1:0-1001 GCA_964426845.1 uncultured Candidatus Saccharibacteria bacterium
TCGGGGAGTACGCCGAGGGCTGCTGGTCCTTGAAGCCGATGGCGGCCGGGCAGATCCCCTCGGTGTTCTTCTTCGAGGTGGTGCCGTAGCGCGGATCGCGGATCGGGAGACCGGTCGCGAGGTCGATCGACTCCTTGGCCCAGTTGACCGGGCCGTAGTGCTTGCCGACGAGGACCTTGCCGTTCGTCCGGTCCACGGTGTAGGCGAACCCGTTCCGGTCGAAGTGGGCCAGCAGCTTCTGGCCGCCCTTCTCGAACAGGATGTTCTCGTTGACGCCGTCGTAGTCCCACTCATCGTGCGGGGTCATCTGGTAACCCCACTTCACCTGACCGTTTTCCGGATTCCGGGCGAAAATGGTCATGGACCACTTGTTGTCGCCAGGACGCTGGTCGGGGTTCCACGAGCCCGGGTTCCCGGTGCTGTAGTAGAAGAGGTTCAGCTCGGGGTCATAGGTGTACCAGCCCCAGGTGGTGCCGCCGCCCTTCTTCCACTCATCGCCCTGCCAGGTGGTGATGCCGAGATCCTTGCCCTTGTGGGAAGGATAGTTGGCGTTCACGTCCCCGCTGATCAGCACTTCGCTGTCCGGGCCGGTGGAGTACCCGGTCCACATGTGCTTGCCGGTGTTGGCATCGAACGCCGAGACGCGGCCACGGACGCCGAACTCACCACCCGAGATGCCGGTGATGACGATGTCCTTGATCACGATCGGGGCGACGGTGATCGTGGCGCCATCCTTGTAGGTCTGGGCCTCGACCTGGGTCGGCGAGCGCTCGGGGTGACGGACCTTCCACAGCTCCTTGCCGGTCTTGGCATCGAGCGCGATGAGGTCGCCCTGCAGCGCGTTGATGTAGATCTTGCCGCTCGGGTGGTACGCGGTGCCGCGGTTCACGAGGTCGCAGCAGGCGATCGGGATCGCGTCCGGCGACTGCTGGGGCACGTACTTCCAGATCTGCGGCGCGCCTTCCTTGGAGAGGTCGAGCGCGTACACGATGTTCGGGAAG